>CALLOA010000091.1 GCA_938005265.1 uncultured Granulosicoccaceae bacterium | reverse complement strand
TAGTTAGCACCCGAATTCGGGCAGGCTTTTGTGGTGACAACTTCGGATACGCCAAACCGGGTTACCGAGATATCACCCAGTAGGGAGCTGTAGCGGATCAGTCTGGCCTCTCGAAGTGAAGCACAGATCTGTTCACTCTGGTCCTGGTTTAATGCTGCCGAGCGAGCCACATCTGCCACTGAAACAGATTGATCGGGGCGATTGTTGGTCAGTTTGCAGGCATGGAACAGAAACAGGAATTCCATGGTCAGAGTCTGGGTTCTGGGGTCGCTACTCATCCTTCTAACTTCGGACTACTTTAATCTGAGTGTAGCAGGCTATTGGTCAATCACCAGTTAAGCGCTGGTCTGTCTATCCATGTCGATGCGAGGGCAGCAAATTAAGTACGATTTCAAGAGGTGACGCAGTACCCATTTATGTCTGATATTTTCTGCGTGAAACCTTTTTTCACCCTTAAAAATGGCAACCTGAAGTGATGGATGAACTAGAATTCCTGACACTCACATCGGCTGCACACGTTTAAAAATCTATCCCCATGGCCAAATTAAAATTCGGACTCATCGTTGATAACGCCAACCTGCCGCTAATGCTGGCCGAGATGGTCCGTACGGCAAGCACATCGGATCTCTATTCGATTGACTGCCTGATTGTCCAGCAGCCACCAGTTCCGGTTGCTGCAAGTAAAACGTTTTTGCAAAAGGCTGCCCTGTTATTGCAGCCTCGCGAGCTAGAGTCAAAATTGCGTTTCCGCCTATTCAAGTTCATCGTCGGTCTTGAGAGATTTATGCTGTTAAGACGCCCGGAAACCAGTATCTACCTGCAGACCACACCGATTGTCGATACCGGTTTACCTTCTATTACGGTTACCCCCGAGATTTCTGATAGCGGGTATGTCTATCGCTATACAGAGGATGATTTGCGAAACATTGCGGATTTGGGACTCGACGGTCTTATCAGGGGTGGGTCTGGAATTCTCAAGGGCGATATTCTGTCGCTCTGTCGCTTTGGTGTGTTGTCTTTTCACCATGGTGACAACGATCAATTCCGAGGTGGGCCTGCGGGCTTTTGGGAGGTTTATCGACGTGAGAAAAGTACCGGCTTCATTATCCAGAAACTGGGTGATGAAATTGATGGTGGTGATGTTTTTGTCAAAGGCTCAATCGGTACGCAACAGACCTACCTGCAAAACCAGATCAAGTTGTACCGCAAGTCAGGCAAATTCATGCATCTTCTACTGGAGAAAATTGCCCGGCACGGCAAGCTTCCAGACGCGCGCACACCTGTGCCATACGCTAATCCCTTATTTCGCTTCAAGCCTGGATTGGACGTGCAAGCAATCTATTTGTGGCGTTACATCTGGATGTATTTCATGATGCAGGTAGATGCGGTACTTGGCCGTGGCTGGCGTTGGGGGGTGTCATACCAATTTGTTGATAATTGGCAATCAGCGGTACTCTGGCGCAGCACTGAAATTGAAAATCCGAAAAATCATTTTATTGCCGATCCCTTTGTCATCGCTCGAAATGGCAAGCACTACATTTACGTGGAAGACTATGATTACGCCACGTCCAAGGGTGTGATTACGGTATACGCGGTTGATCAACACGGCTACAGGGATTTAGGACTCGTGCTGGAAGAAGATTTTCATCTTTCGTACCCGTATCTGCTGGATCACAATGATGAACTCTATATGATTCCCGAGAGTGAGCAGAAGCGTGAAATCCGTATGTATCGTTGCACGGATTTTCCGCTCAAATGGGAATTGCATCGAGTCCTGATGTCCGATATTGCTGCCACTGATTCAACCGTGTTTGAGCACAATGGCAAGTGGTGGATGTTTACCAATGTTGATAGCGCTAATGTGGAGGATCATGATTCCGAACTGCACATCTTTTATGCTGATGCGCCCGACAGCACTGAGTGGACCCCTCATGCACGCAACCCTGTTATCTTCGACAGCCTGTTTGCCCGCATGGGTGGTTTTCTGACTGACGATGACGGGCAAAAATACCGCGTATACCAGAAGCAGGGATTTGCGGTTTATGGTGAAGCGATGGGCATCGCCAAGATAGAGCAGCTTGATGAAAACGACTACCGGGAGTCAATCTTTGTCGAGATTGAGCCTACCTTTTACAAAGATATTCGTGGTACCCACACCTATGCATATGATCAAGGTCTTTTGGCAATAGATCATCTGCGCTGGTCCCGCCTGCATGACTGATACACCGGTGTGGCCTGATGTCACGCTGAGTTTTGAAAGCAGCTATCGACAGTCTAGGTAACTACTGAGGGTTCGGCAGCCCATGTACCGAGTGTTGCCATAAAATCACAGCATTCGTGCATTTGACCAATACTGATAAATTCATCAGGAAGATGTGCCTGCTCTATGTCGCCGGGTCCGAATATTACTCCTGCAATGCCTGCCTGCTGGAACAAGCCTGCTTCCGTTCCGTAAGACACGCGACTTGACGAATTGAGCCTGCTCAAATGCCGCACCAGCTGTTCAGCGGCAGAATGTTCATCGGGTTTCAATGGCGGCACGTCACTTCGTAGATGGGTGACGATTGATGTGGCCGTCGAGATTGCCTGTAATCCGGGTAGCACTTCGCTGTCAATGAAATCACGTATTTCGTTTTCTATGGCATCCATATCTTCATCTGGTAAGCCACGAAATCCCCAGGAGAATTCGCAACGCGCCGGGATGATATTGCTCGCCGTCCCACCGTTAATAAGACCCAGATCCAGAGATGTGTAGGGTGGGCTAAACCCATTGTCAGGTGGGGCCGCAGCGATTAATCGCTCTTGCACATCGACCAGCTTGTTGATTATCCGGTTAGCTGCAAGGATTGCATTTGCGCCGAGCTGCGGCAGACTGGAATGCCCGTCGATGCCGGTGACAACCGTTTTGAAACTTCTACCACCTTTATTGCCACCGATGATTTTCATGCTGGTGGGTTCTCCCACAATAACAGCGCGTGGCAATGGCAGATTATCCATAACATCCTTGATTAGTCCTCCTACACCAATGCAGCCCACTTCTTCATCATAAGAAAAGGCAAAGTGCACTGGCACTTGCAATGACTGCTCCCTGAAATAATCTGTATGCGCAAGAGCACAGGCAACAAAGCCTTTCATGTCCGCGGTGCCACGGCCGTAAAGCTTGTTCTCGCGTGTAACCAGCGTAAAAGGGTCGCTGCTCCAGGCCTGGCCTTCTACCGGAACAACGTCGGTATGCCCTGAAAGTACAACGCCGCCTGCACTATCAGGGCCGATAGTTGCCCATAAATTTGCCTTTTTGCCGGTTTCATCATAGGTGAGCCGGCTGCTGACACCGCGTTGCTGAAGATAGTCGCGAACAAATTCGATCAACTGAAGATTGGAATTTACAGACGTTGTGTCGAATGCAATCAGTTCAGCCAACAAGTCAATACTGTGTTGCTGGAGTGAGTCTGTATCGTTGCTACGGCTGCCGGTATTTTCAGATGACATGCACAATTCCCTGACAGTTATGGGTTGAGAATTACCGATAATACCGTGAAAGCGGTTTAAAACGTGTTCAATTACATGATTTCTGCATTTTTTGGCGGCAAACCGGTCAAATCTGGACATCGACTTGCAACTCAAGCCGATGCTTCATACAAACATTTTCCCTGGCTCTGACAAGGGCTGCCGCTGTGGCAAGAGTTCGATAAGGTGCAGGTTGTGCAATTGGGTTCTGCTTGCGCTGGTGTTGCAAAGTGCCGAGATGATTCGCCCCGAGGCAGTTTCAGCCAGTCAGGCTGCACACAGCGTCTGGTCTACGCCCGGCACACTGGTCGAGTTGCGCTTGCCCAAACAGGCTACTGCTGCTGCAGACGTTGTAGAAGCGCCGGAAGGTGCGGTGTTACTAAATAATCCGGATGGTAGTCATACCTTTTTCTGGGTGCCGGATGCGGCTGATATCGGAAAACACGAAGTAACCATTCAGTTAAGCGACAGTGGCAATACTATCTTGCAGCTCGACTATCAATTTCAAGTGGACGTTCTTGAAAGTGGAAGTCTCGTGCCGCGACTGAATCCTCTGCCCACATTGCAGCTCGGAGACGAGCCCGATAAAAGCGCTACTACAGGTATTCATCAGCTTGCCGCCGGGCAGCCTTATGAGTTACTGATCAACGTTCGTGATCAGGGAGAAAAGCGGCCAGTCTTGAATATTCATGGTGTTGCGTCCGCGGCACTCTGGCAGCCCGAGAGTGATTCAAGCTATCGCCTTCGTTGGACACCCGGTGTCGCTGATATCGGTTATACCAATCTCACGGTTTATGCTGTAGATGGTGAGCAACCGTTGCAATACAGCAGCAAGCATTTGAATTTGCAGGTGCATGCGAAGCCCAACGCTGAAAACCAAATGGAATGGTTGGATAAACGCTTTGACTTGCAGCCTATGGAGCCAAAATCTGCTGTGCCCGTCATAAGCAGCGCTCCTGTTGAGCAAGAGGAGCAACCAGCAAGAACGGTTGTTACCGGGTCACTACCTTAGTCACGTGATTATTGACAGGTCGTTTTTCCGGTAGTTACCTAGTTGGTCAATTTGAATTCGACCCGTCGGTTTTGCTTGCGCGCTTCTGCTGAATCATTGGTTACCAGTGGTCGGGTGTCGCCGTAACCAATTGCCTGCATACGATCTTCGGCAATGCCCTGCCGTGCCAGATAGGTAGTGCAAGCTCGTGCACGCTGCTCGGACAGCCTGAGATTGATATCTGCCTGTCCCAGATCATCGGTATGGCCTTCGACCAGCAGTTTTACTGCCGGGTACTTTTGCAAGATTGAGGCAACCACATCCAGTAATTCCCTGGATTCCTCGGTAAGTGTTGCGCTGGCCGTTTCAAACGTAATTTCAGTACCCAGAGATTCAACCGTCAGGCTATCCTCTACCGGGCAACCATCTTCACTGCCCGCACCGTCTTCCTGCGGGCAGGAATCATCGGCATCGGCAATGCCATCACCATCAGAATCAATAAAGGCGGGGCAGCCATTGTTCGCCGCGTCACCAGCTACATCAATACACTGGTCCGATTCATCTGCGACTCCGTCGTTGTCCTGATCCGCTATAGGGCAACCACCGTTTTCCAGCGGGCCTCGCTGTTCCGGGCACTGGTCCTGATTATCAGGTAAACCATCAGTATCACTATCAGCGGGGCAGCCACGATTTTCAGCAACTCCACTACTCTGTGGGCAGAGGTCGTCGTCATCTATGACACCGTCGCCGTCACTGTCAGCGGGACAGCCACTATTAGCGGCTACACCTGCCTCGGCCGGACACTGATCATCATTATCGGCAACTCCATCGCCATCACTATCAACGATTGCGGGTTCCTCAGCAGGTGGAGCCGCTGCAGGCTGTGGCTTATCGACAATACCGGCCCCTTGCGTCTCTGTTTCAGCCGGCATTTCGGCATCGCCGTCATGGGTTGTTTGTTCAGTTCCAGTCGGGCAGCCAAATTCAGTTATTAAACCTGCATCTTGAGGGCAACGATCGGCAGCGTCTGTGACGCCATCTGCGTCGCTATCCAATATGTTTGTCGTGTTCGTTGCGCTTTCAGTCTGATCGCTTGGACAACCAAAATTCGCATGCGGTCCTGCGATGGCAGTGCAGTGATCATCGCCATCGGCTACCCCGTCGCCATCAATATCGCTGCCTTGGTTTGCAGCCAGGGCAAATCCCGGTGAGATCCCTGTATCGCTGCTTTCCGGTGAAAACACAAAGTGATAAAGCAGGAAGCCGAAAAAGGCCAGTACCGGAAGAGCAATCAGAAACTCGATACGCTCTTCATCATCTCTGAAACTGAAACGTGTATAGGCCATGACAGTCGGTGAAGGGAGTTGATTGACGGGCAGCTAGCAAACTGTAACTGCCCTGATAGGGTTGCGGATGTTGGCGACCCGGTTGCTGGCCGTGCTGCCGATTTTGTTGTTGATCGTGTTGCTTAGTATCGGTGATTTAGCGGTCAACTCGTGACGCCCAGCGATCAGAGAGCTGCTTGGCTGCATCGCGTCCACCCAGACCGAATGCTAGTGCTGCGGCAACCGCTACTGAGCCGAGTGTGAACCCGAAGGCCATATTAACGATGTTGTCGGCAAGCCCCATCGCCTTGAGGCCCATGGCAAGTACCAACCCCAGAATTGCCAAGCGTGCAATACCGGCAAGCCCGGGTGCAGATTTGGACAAATGGTTATAGGCCAGTGTGCTGAGCAGGTTGCCAATCACCAGAATAACCGCACCAACCAGAATACCGCCGCCGAATTCCATGACTTTGGCCATGATTTGCGACAACACATCAATGTTGAGCTGCTCAACTGCTGCCGTAGACGCCGCTAACATCGCGAAAAACATTATGGTGCCACCGATCAGGCGGGTCGGTGTAAAGCTGTCATTAAACATACCTTGTATGCCCATGTGTTGAGGCATGGCGTTGATGTTCATGCCCTCAAGCAGGCCGGTCAGCATAAAGACAACGAATCTGGCAACAAACCAGGTAAGCAGCAGAATAATTGCCGCTGCGATAATGTTGGGAATGGCAGCCATGAGTTTCTGGATCATCGCGGTTGCAGGCCCCGATATCGCTTCGATATCAAGAATGCCGAGTGCTGCTACAACAATAGGCAACAGGATCGCACCAAAAACAAATGCGCTGGCAAGTTTTGAAATTTTGAAATCGTTGCTGCCTGTGCGGAGCACCAATTGCTGGTCAACCTTATTAAGACCCAGGCCTACAAATTCGGAGATAATTTTCGCCAGCAACCAGCCGACGTAACCGACGATGCCTGCGCCGATAATATTGGGAATGTAGCCGACGAATTCAGTCGCCATCTGTTTTAACGGTTCCAGCACATCGGTCAGGCCCATTTGTGCGAGCACCGCGATCAACACAAATAGCACTATCAGATAGTAAACCAGCGTGGCGATTGGACTTGCCAGATCCAGAGTGCTGCCATCGGCGTTAGTGCGGTTTAGTGCGCCAACCTTGCCGAGTACTTTGCGCAGGATGCCTCGAACAATCTTTGCGATAAACAGGCCGACGACAAGGATGATCAAAGCAACCAGAATCGGCCAGAGCTGCTCTCCCATGGGTATCGCGCTGATAAAGCCGGGAGTATTGCTGAGCTGTTCGTTCATTCTTTCCACCATCTAAATGCAATTATGCTTACTTAGATGTTAGAAGATGCTCGTGTTAATGCTCAGGATCTGACAGAAATTCACGAATCAGCCGAGCCGTTGGCTCTGGGTCATCCATGTGCATATGGTGATTGCCTGCCACGTTGGCTTTATGCGAGTGCGGGATGCTGGCTAACCGGTTGCGTGTTTCAGGGCGTTTCTCCAGATAGCCGTCGTTCGCCAATATGACCAATGTCTGTAAAGACAACGAAGCCAATAGGGCATTAACCTGTTGTTCACTCAGGTAGACCGGGCTGGCCATGCGGTGTTTATGGTCGAAGCGCCATTGCCAGCCACTGCCGTCTGCTGCCTCTATCAATTGCCTTTCGATGATCAACTCAGCGGCTTGCTGGGTCATCCTGGCGGCGGCCAAGCGGCTTTCAACTGCTTGCTGAGGATTTTCAAATATTCTCGATTGGAATCGTTGCGGCTGCATGCGATGCTCTAGCGCCTTGGCCAAACGTGCGGGTAGTTCGCTGGCGTCCTCGGTTAAGGGTCCTAATGCTTCAAGTAAAATCAGAGACTCAAAATGCCCGCTATTGGCAGCGGCTGCCATAACGGCGAGGTTGCCACCCAGCGAATGCCCGAGCAGATGGCAGTTCTGCCACCCCAGAGCTTCAACAACGCGAGGTAATAATAGAGCGGCTTCGGCCAGGTTGTAATAGGCATTCGTACCTATCCCCGTGGAATGGCCATGGCCCGGCAGGTCAATCGCTACAATTTCATAGTGATCAAGAAAGGGCAGTAAAGGTATAAAACTATTTGCGTTATCCAGCCAGCCATGTACGCACAGTAGTTGCAGCACCTTGCCCTCTGGCTGGGTGCCTGCAGAGGTTGCCATGGCTGGTTTGTGTAGCGCTGCCAGTTCGTATCCGGCAACATTGATGGTGACAGCACTGGTCGCAACAGGCGTTATTGCCGTTGAGTTTGTTTTATCACCAGCACCGGTTTGTTGAGTCATTGCACACGCTAGTTCGGGAACACCAGGTTCTATCTTACCCGTGTTTGAATGGTGATGTGCTCGGGTCAGTCAGATTATTTCGCAAGGTCATCTGTAAATCGGGGCAGGCAGGATCAACTGGCCTCGTGCAACAGTTGCCGGGACTGCTCATCGGTGTCAGGGATTATTTCCTGCTGCCCGATAGTGTTACGTGCCTCAATTACGTGCCAGCTTGATACCGTTCCTCTTTTTATCGCTTTGCGATCGCAATACTCACGGTAGGCATGCAGGGCTTTGTTCTGCAGATTGGTCAACCAGGGATGGTCGATACCGGGGAAGGGATTGAACGGGTTGCTGCGGCTAATGGTCCATAGCTCAGTACGCGTGCTGCGTTCACTGGCGTTTCCACGGCAGTGAAAGCCATGAGTATTCGCTATTACCAGTGTGTTGGCTGGCACTTTGAATCCGCGTGCGGGCGGCAGTCCCATTTCTTTGGCATCTTCCGAAGATAAACGCAGTGAACCGTTACCCGAATAACGATCTCCGTCTTCGCTGATTTCAATACTGCGCCGGTATTCCCAGCGTAATCTGGCAAAGGTCAGTTGCTGCGAACCTGGAACATAGGTAAAGGGGCCGTTGCGTTCATCGACATCATCAACGAAATACCAGCTTTTCATGGTGGGGTGAAACGTGTCTGAATGCAGATTCTTCTGAGGATCCGGTGGTCCTTCTACAAAGTGATTTTTTATGGTCTGGACATAAGAGACTGGCTGGCCATTAACACCTGAAGCAAACTTGAGGAGTTTTCTCAGTTCCAAAGACTGCAGGAATCGTTGTGCCTGTGGCATCGTCGGTAGCGAATTCTCGTCCAGCATGATGCGATGAGTCAGCGTATCACCCTGTGTGCATTCGCGTACTTCGGCATTAGCCAGGTGAATTTCCTGTTTCAGTTCGGCAAATGCTCGAGTCGTCAAAAAGTCCGGAATCAGGATATAACCATTACTGAAATAGGATTGCCTGTGTTGCTTGCTGACTCCACGGCTCAGTATCAGCATGCGTAAACGCATGATGGAGTGAGCAAGTACTATTCTCGCTACGTGCAGGCCCAAGCGATTAAGCAAGGTACTGCCAAGGATCGGATTTCGTGTAAAGGATTTTGTCTGGGTGAAAATTTGCACCAGCCATACCGGTGCCATCAACAGCTTTTTCATGGGACAACCTAATCTTGATCTGCCCCTTACCAAGCAATTGATGCGCCACGACTATCCTCTGAAAATATTATAAGTTATTGATAGTTAATGATATATTAAGTTGTGCAAGATATCGGGAGCAGGCTGCTATGCTATTTTCAGCCGTTTCTTCTGTTTACACTGGAGCGGTAAACGTTATTTTGTCAGACTTTGTCAGGGTGTTCGCCCGTTAAATTACTGCTGGGAGATTTGTCTTTGACCACTGCCTTATTCACTCACGAAACCTGTGTGTTGCACGAAATCAGCCCCGGACATCCCGAGCAGCCGGCGCGTATTGCGGCGGTTACTGACCGTTTGAAAGAAGAGCAGCTTTACGATCAGTTGGTTTTGGCTGAGGCTCCCGAGGCTGATCTTGATCATCTGGCACGTGCGCATGGCAATAGCTATGTCGATCATATTGTTGCCAGTTCGCCAGATGACGGTCGGGTGCAGTTGGACCCTGATACTGCCATGAATGCCTACTCGCTGGAGGCCAGTCGCCGCGCTGCCGGTGCAGGTGTTGAAGCTACTCGTCGTGTGCTCGAAGGCGAGGTTGGTAATGCCTTTTGCGCGGTGCGCCCGCCCGGGCATCACGCAGAGCGTGAGCGTGCTATGGGTTTCTGTTTCTTTGGTAGTGTAGCTGTTGCTGCGTACTACGCGCTGGAAACCATGGGTTTGGAGCGCATCGCCATTGTCGACTTCGATGTGCATCACGGTAACGGCACTGAAGATCTGGTGTATCAGGACGACCGGATTCTTTTTTGCTCAAGTTTCCAACATCCTTTTTATCCGGGTTATTACCGTGAGTCAGTCCCTGGTAGCTTGGTCAACGTGCCGCTGGCAGCCGGTACGGGAAGTACCGCGTTTCGTGATGCCATAACCTCTACCTGGATGCCGGAGCTTGACCGATTTGCCCCGCAATTAGTGATCGTTTCGGCAGGCTTTGATGCGCATGAGGATGACCCACTGGCATCGCTGCAGCTGGATGATAATGACTTTGAATGGATAAGCCGCGAAATAGCCGGTGTTGCTGACAAACATGCTGATGGCAACATTGTTTCGATGCTGGAAGGGGGTTATTCCTTGTCGGCTTTGGGCCGAAGTGCTGCCCGACATGTAAAAGTTTTGCAGGAAATGTAATTTGACTGCCCGGTACAGTTTACCGGGCTGTTGTTCGGCAGGTGTTGTTCGGCAGGTAAAGTATCAGGCTGCAAACTGTGCCTGAAAAGCGGCCTGAAAATTTTCTAATTCTGCGGCTGGTAAATGATTGATGCCAGCTGCTGCTTTGCGTCCTCCACCAGTCTCGAATTTTCTGCATAATTCATCAGCCCCGGTTTTGTTTTCCAGCGGTGCACGTACACTGACCAGATACCCGCCTTGCGGAAGCGTGCTGAGCAAGGCATGAGCACGTGCCGGGTTATCCCGTGCAAGCTGGTTACCGTAGACGCCGCCGACCCGTCGCGCGAATGCTTCTTGCGGGAATATAAACATCGCGCAATGTTCAGTTGATAAATCAGGGGCGACTTCTGTGGCTTTTTTCATGTCGCTTTCGTAGCCGGACTTGAGTTTGGCAAATGCGGTGTCATTAGCGATGAATTCAAACGGGTCACTGTAAGGTTTTATGCTCTTGTACAGGTTGTCCGGCGTGAAATACAGGTCATCAATCGTGCTGCCATAGCCGTTGTAATTCATCAGCGTGCCGAGTTCTTCAAGCGCGGCATGCTGATCACTACTCAGGTTCATCGGGCTTGCTGCCTGCTTTGCTGCATCATGAAGATTGTCGCCATAGGCGGCAACTACAGCCCAGGGCAGATGTGCATTGTCGAGAAAGCGGTTGACCAGCAGGCCGGTGCACGCATTGGCGTCCGTATCAATGTGTGCTTGCAGTCCATCATCGGCCGGGATGTCTCCGGGAAAATGATGGTCGAAATATTGAACCGGAACCTGTGCCTGTAACAAGCGTTGTAGATCTGCGGAATTCTTCTCCATGGAAATATCAAGCACAGTAACGCTGGTGGCATCTTCTGTCGCGACGCGTTTTAACAGTGAGATATCGCGTTTGACTCCCGTGACAAGAGTAGATTCCCTGGGCTCGGCCAAACGTAATTGGTGCAGCGCACAAATACCATCGGCGTCGCCGTTGAAAACATCAAAATGAGTCATGTTTATTGTCTGTTACTAATAGCTGCGCTTGATGCCCGGTTACTGCAGTTTTGCGTGCTGTGGTTATGAATTTTTATGAAGTTCAGTTATCGCCCTGATAAGCGCAGGGCCCCGGTAGATAAAACCGCTGTACAGCTGAACAAGGTTTGCTCCATGTTCAAAGCGGCTGTCAGCATCTTCGGCTGACATAATGCCTCCAGCTGCAATCAATGGTAGTTTGCCTGCAAATCGGGTGCCGAGGCGTTCGATGGCCTGCTGTGCCAGGTCAGTCAGCGGCGCACCGCTGAGCCCGCCTGCCTCATCGTGGTGTAGGGACTGCTGTAAATCAAGGCGGGGTTCACTGGCACTGGTCGTGTTAGTGGCTATTACGCCATCGATTCCACATGCCTCGATATCGTCAGCAAATTCCGATACCTCCAAGGCTGTCATATCAGGCGCGATTTTTACTAGTAAGGGGACTTTGCGCCGGTTTTTTTCAGCCAAATCAAGCTGTTCCTGTTTCAGACTCTCCAGAAGTTGCCTTCTCGCATCTCCGAACTGCAGTTCACGCAAACCAGGCGTGTTGGGGCTGGAAATATTGACAGTGATGTAATCAGCATACGGATGGATTTTGCGTAGACAGTGTATGTAATCATCGACGGCACGTTCATTCGGCGTTTGTTTGTTCTTACCGATATTTATGCCCAGCACGCCCTGATAACGGCGGTTTCGAACACGATCAACCAGATAGTCAACACCTTTGTTGTTGAATCCCATGCGGTTAATAATCGCGTTGTGAGCGGGTAACCTGAACAGCCGCGGAAGGTCATTTCCCGATTGAGCCAGAGGTGTTACCGTGCCGACTTCGATAAATCCGAAGCCCAGGTTTGCCAGGCCGTCAATGTAATCGGCGTTTTTGTCGAGCCCTGCAGCAAGCCCGACCGGGTTGGCAAAATCCAGCCCGAGACAACTTAGTGGTGAGTCAGGTAAACGATTGCGCCAGCGTTTGCCGATTTCGCCACCGAGCGCGAAATTCAGTAGCGGCAAGACACTATTGTGAGTCTTCTCGGCATCAAAGCGGAATAATAGTTTTTGTAGTGATGAGTACATGACAGTCATAGGGTAATTGTACTCTGCAAAACTGTCTGGCAGATGTCGTGCTGTTTCAGTCTGTGTTAAGAGGCGACAAGCGTGGCGCATCAACGTAAAATCTCCTGCTGTGAAAACCTATCCGGACAAACTCGCGGCTGAACTGGCCAAAGGCGTGGCAGCAGCCTATCTGCTCCACGGAGATGAGCCCCTGACCATTATGGAAGCGGGTGATGCGATACGTGTGGCGGCACGTCAACAAGGGTATACGGAGCGTGAGGTTGTTTTTATCACCAAGGACGATGATTGGGAACAAGTGCGCAATGCCTCGGACAGTCTGTCGCTATTTGCCGAGCAACGTATTATTGATCTGCGTATACCCAGTGGAAAGCCTGGCAGAAAAGGCAGTGAAGTACTCAAGCAACTGCTTGCGGAGCCTGCCCGGGACCTGTGCTACCTCGTTACCATGCCTAAACTGGACCGCTCGGCAACCTCGAGTGCCTGGTTTAAAGCGATTGATAAGGCAGGAATCACGGTGGCTTGCTGGCAGCCGGACTTGCGCCAGCTACAACGCTGGATTGAATCTCGCCTTAAAGCGAAAGGTTTGCAGCCCCGGCGTGAAGCTGTAGAGCTGATGGCTGAGCGGCTGGAAGGAAATATGCTGGCTGCACAACAGGAAATCGAAACACTGGCGCTGTTATACCCTCAGCAGGAGATAGACACTGAGCAAGTGTTGACCATGGTCACCAAAAGTGCGCGATATCCTTTGGGAGGTGCTGTAGATGCTGCGTTGCAGGGAGCTACGGCACGGGCTCTTTCGATCCTCGCAGGTTTACGCGAAGAATCGGTACCCGAGGTTCTTTTGTTGTGGAGCTTTACCCAGGACATTCGAGCTGGAACACGGCTGGGGCAGGCCTTGGCACGCGGTAAAGCACCAGAGGTTGCTTTTCGTGAGGCCGGGGTGTGGAAGAATCGCCAGCCTCTTTTGCAACTGGCCCTGAGTCGTCACAATGAGCTTTCATGGATTAACATGCTGGGTCGTACTGCTCATATTGACAGGCTGATCAAAGGTATGGAGAACGGTGATGTATGGGATGAATTTGCCGATCTGTGCATCATGCTGGGTGGTAACGGTAGGCCCAGTGTCCAACAGGCGATCCGAGACGCCGAGGTAGTTTGAGTATGAAGACGGTTACTGTCAGGCAGATACTGCTCGAGCCGGCCGACAGCCTTGTCGGCAATGAGGTGTGCGTGCAAGGTTGGGTGCGAACCCGGCGGGACTCCAAAGCAGGTATGTCATTTGTTGCCATCAATGATGGTTCCTGTTTCGATAGCATTCAGGCCGTAGTCGATGCAGACCTTCCCAATTACCAGAGCGACGTACTGCAGCTAACGGCCGGCTGTTCGGTCGCGATTAGTGGCAAGCTGGTTGAGTCTCAGGGTAAGGGGCAATCGCTGGAAATACAGGCCTCCGGCATTGAGGTAATTGGTCTGGTTGACGATCCGGAAAGCTATCCGATCGCGAAGAAGCGACATACCTTTGAATACTTGCGGGAGGTTGCTCATTTACGGCCCAGAACCAACGCATTTGGTGCGATCACCAGAGTGCGGGCGACGCTTGCCAATGCGATTCACCGGTATTTCCATGAGCATGGCTTTTACTGGGTTAACACACCGCTGATTACTGCCAGTGATGCGGAAGGGGCTGGTGAATTGTTCCGTGTCAGCACTCTGGATATGATGAATTTGCCCATGCTTGACGGCAAGGTCGACTATTCACAGGATTTTTTTGGTGGTGAGGCCTTTCTGACCGTCTCCGGCCAACTAAACGTTGAATGCTATGCGATGGCACTATCCAGGGTTTATACATTCGGCCCCACCTTTCGTGCCGAAAACTCCAATACCAGCCGGCACTTAGCTGAATTCTGGATGATCGAACCGGAAATTGCTTTTGCAGACTTGAATGATAATGCTGATCTTGCAGAAGACTTCCTGAAGTATCTCTTCAAGGCTGTCATGGATGAGCGAGAGGATGATATGGCGTTCTTTGCCCAGCGTATCGATAAGCAGGCTATCGAGAGGCTGACCACCATGATGGACGCAGAATTCGAACGTATGGAGTATGGTGAGGCCATTGATATTCTGAAGTCGTCTGAGAAAAAATTTGAATACCCGGTTGAATGGGGGCTTGATTTGCAGTCGGAACATGAACGTTTTCTCGCAGAAGAACATGTCGGGCGACCGATTGTATTGATGAATTATCCAAAGGAAATCAAAGCCTTTTACATGCGCCAGAATGATGATGGCAAAACCGTTGCGGCGATGGATGTGCTGGCTCCGGGTATCGGTGAACTGATAGGCGGCAGTCAGCGGGAGGAGCGCCTTGATCGACTGGATGAACGCCTGCAACACCTGGGTATCAGTGAGGAGCTTTACTGGTACCGTGATCTGCGTCGCTATGGCACAGCACCGCACGCCGGTTTCGGGCTGGGGTTTGAGCGATTAATCAATTACGTCACGGGTATGGAAAACATTCGCGATGCTATACCGTTTCCGCGAACCCCTCGAAACGCAGCATTCTGAGCGTTAGTCTGAAGCCAGTCTGGCAATGACCATCGTGGATTTGCCTGTTAACGCTTTCCTTGTGACTTTGAAAGCATTGATCAGGCAATACCACAAACCAGTATTGACACAAAACAACAACAATATAGAAGCAATACGACATTAACTCGCTTTGAGTTTTTTTAAGCAAGCTGTATTTAAATGCACTTTATGGCTGCTTCCGTTGGTCTTTACTGTTGTTGCATTTATTTACGCTTTACATTTGTTGATGTGGACACGGCCAGATATTTTTCCTGACGAATTTTCAGCAGACGGTAGAATGAGAAATTGTTTTGCTGCTTGCGACTGTGTTCCCAGTTTTGATGATTCAAATTTGCACGTTTTCGTTATAGACTTTGCAGCACCTCAGGTCAGGAAGACTTGAGTTAAATTTAAAACCAAACTGTATGTTTCATTTGTTGGTAGCATTTCGATAGCTTGTTTCAGTAGAGAGCCTTGCTATGAACAGAGGGGACGTATCGGCAAACTACGAAAAGGATTTCGTTATGAAGACTCAAGATAATTGGTCAGGCTTTTTTTCTGTTATGCGTATTTCTTTTGTACGTTACGGGCTTCCCTTTAATGTCGGGCATCTCTGCAATCGGGATTCGACAGAAGTCGTTGCGGCATCGGCGACTCCGCGAGAATTTCCGGCGGCAAAATCATCTGTAAAAACCCGTGAGCTTGCAATGGCCTTCAAATCCGGTCGCTTACCCGGTGCTAGTTTACCCAGTGCTAGAAAGGGTGGTGTTCAGGCAGGTTTTACACTGATAGAAATTGCCATCGTTATGGTGGTTATAACTTTGATTCTGGCCGGTGTTCTTAAAGGCCAGGCGCTAATCGACAGCGCCAGGGTCAGATCAATGGCAACAGAAGTCACGGGAATTCGCGCCGCCTGGTATTCCTTTCAGGATCGCTATCGATCACTACCGGGTGACTTCCCGAGTTCACGTACACAGATTGATGACGCGACAATTCCCGGCAATGGCAACGGTCGCATTGATGGCAGTGGTGAGCGTGCCGGAGTCTGGCAGCAGTTAGCGCTGGCTGGCCTGATAAAAGGTAACTATGATGGTCTTGATAGTTCGGCAGGGACCGCGCAGGACATCAATTGCGCGGTAAACACCTGTCCGCGAAATCCTTTTAATGGCTTTTACAAAATCAGTTACGGCTCGCAGGCAGAATCTGCATCCGCACCCGCGAATGAAATTTTTACCGGTGATGGTGTGCCGGTAAATATCCTGGCACAACTCGACAATAAGCTGGATGATGGTAAGGCAGACGCCGGTCGGTTCCGTGTGCATCGTGCTTTCAGTAGTAGTTGTGCTGTGAATGGTGAGTGGAATGTTAGCAGTGGCCATTCCAACTGTGCAGCTGTGCTAAGGGAATAAATACAACTGGAATAAACACAACTGAATAAACCTCTGGCTGTTGAACGCTGACTTTTCAGCGCTGGCTTTTCAGCATCGACTTTTTCGACTTTTGAATGCCAACTCTGAACAGCAACAGCCCGAGGATGTGTCAGCAAAAGTGCCAAGCAAAAGCGGTATGCAAAACCACCAGGGCAAGGTCTGTTCTTCCTGTCAGGTTACCCCATTTGTAATTCCCTGATTTTACGGGTCAGGGTATTACGCCCCCAACCAAGTAGCCTGGCCGCATCCTGGCGGCGGTTGCCGGTTTTTCTCAACGCACATTCAATCAGTATTCTTTCA
>CALLOA010000090.1 GCA_938005265.1 uncultured Granulosicoccaceae bacterium | reverse complement strand
CTACGGCAACACTCACCGCGTGGCTTACTGGAACAAGTTTGTTAAACCTGATGTAGCGCCCAAGTATGCGCTGGGATTTGATACCTGGTGGATTGATGCTGAAAAGGAAGAAGCGCTCAAGTAGCCGGGCGCGTGGCAATTCTGCCCTTTTTCTTGTTTATAGCTAACAGGCTCAACGAATAATGTTTGCCTACATTGTCCGGCGTTTGTTGCTTATTATTCCAACCTTGATTGGCATAATGACTATCAATTTCCTGATAGTCCAGGCAGCACCTGGTGGGCCAGTGGAGCAAGCGCTGGCAAAACTTAAGGGTGATGATGTCACTGCCATGTCGCGCTTCAGTCAGTCTGAAGGTGCGGAAGGTGGTGGCCAAAGCCCGGGCAGCCTTGACGGTGGTGGTGGTAATTCCAAGTACCGTGGGTCGCGGGGTATTGAGCCCGAGTTAATCGCCGACATCGAAAAACAGTATGGTTTTGACAAGCCAGCGCATGAACGTTTCGTCAAGATGTTGCGCGACTACGCTCGCTTTGATTTTGGCACGAGCTTCTACCGGGATACAACGGTGGTTGAACTGGTCAAAGAAAAAATGCCGGTTTCTATCTCGCTAGGTCTCTGGACCACGTTGTTGGTGTACCTGGTTTCAATTCCCTTGGGTATTAAAAAGGCGACACGCGATGGTACGGCATTCGATGTCTGGACCAGTAGTCTGGTGATTGTCGGCTACGCTATACCGGGATTTCTTTTTGCCATTTTATTGATTGTGTTATTTGCCGGGGGCAGCTTCCTTGACTGGTTTCCGCTACGTGGTCTGACGTCATCGGAGTATGACTCCTTTACCTGGTGGCAAAAAATAGTCGATTATTTCTGGCATATTACTTTGCCTGTAATCGCTATGGTGGTGGGCGGCTTTGCCAGCCTGACCATGCTCACCAAGAATTCTTTCATCGAGGAAATCAACAAGCAATATGTGCTGACTGCGCGAGCCAAAGGGCTGACTGAAAAAAGAGTGCTTTACGGGCACGTTTTCCGAAATGCGATGCTTATTGTGGTTGCCGGTTTTCCGAGTGCATTTGTTGGTGTTTTGTTTACGGGCGCACTGCTGATTGAAGTAATTTTTTCCCTTGATGGTCTGGGATTGCTTGGTTTTGAGGCAGCACTGAATCGCGATTACCCGGTAATGTTCGGCACTTTGTACTTTTTTACACTGCTCGGTCTGATCATGAACCTGATCGGTGACCTGATGTACACCTTTATCGACCCTCGTATCGACTTTGAACGTCGTGAGTTTATCTAAGCGGATGACCTGAGAGAGTCGATATCACTATGCCAAGTATCAGCAAAAGACTAAGTCCGCTCTCGCAACGGCGCTGGCAGAATTTCAAAAACAATCGCCGTGGCTGGTGGTCGTTGTGGGTCTTCATGTTTCTGTTTGTTCTATCCTTGGGGGCTGAATTTATCGCAAACGACAAGCCCATTGTATTGAGTTATGACAATCAGCTTTATTGGCCGATATTCAAGTCATACCCGGAAACAGCCTTCGGTGGGGACTTTGAAACCGAAGCAGAATATCGTGATGAGTTTGTTGTTGAGTTGATTGAGGAAAAGGGTTGGATGCTGTGGCCGCCTGTACGCTACAGCTACGACACGATCAACCTGGCATCGTCTTTACCTGCACCTGCTCCACCATTCTGGATGGTGGAAAAGGCTGATGGTGTAGATAACTGGTTGGGTACCGATGACAAAGGGCGGGACGTGTTGGCGCGTGTTATTTACGGCTTTCGTATTTCTGTTCTGTTCGGCCTGACACTGACTTTATTCAGTTCCGTTATTGGCGTGGCGGCGGGAGCTGTGCAGGGTTTTCTTGGTGGCTGGGTGGATTTATTATCGCAACGGTTTATGGAAATCTGGTCGGGTTTGCCCATGCTCTACTTGTTAATAATTTTGGCCAGTGTGGTCGAGCCAACCTTCTGGTGGTTGTTGGGTCTGATGCTGTTATTCAGCTGGATGTCTCTGGTAGGTGTTGTGCGTGCCGAGGTTCTCAGAGCCCGTAATTTTGATTATGTGCGTGCCGCAAGTTCACTCGGTGTGGGGCGCTGGACGGTATTGCGTCGCCACGTGCTACCGAATGCGATGGTGGCAACACTTACATTCCTGCCATTTATTCTCAACAGTTCCATCACTACCCTGACATCGCTGGATTTTCTTGGCTTTGGTTTGCCACCGGGTTCTGCCTCACTCGGTGAACTGTTGTCTCAAGGTAAAAATAATTTGCAAGCGCCGTGGCTCGGTATCAGTGGTTTCATGGTGCTCGCGATCATGCTGAGCTTGTTGATTTTTATTGGTGAAGCAGCAAGAGATGCCTTTGATCCCAGGAAGGCCAATACCTGATGGCATCGAATAACGACACAAACATCGCAGCCTCGCAAAACAAAGCTGCTAGAGCCCCGCACGACTCAGGCCCTGCCTTGCTGGAGGTCCGTGATCTCTCTGTTTCTTTTACACAGGCAGGTGCAACCAAACAAGTTGTCAATCACGTGAATTTTCATATCAACGCGGGTGAAACGCTGGCGCTGGTAGGTGAAAGCGGATCGGGTAAATCTGTTACTGCCCTGTCGATTCTGCAATTGCTGCCGTATCCGGTGGCGTCGCATCCAGGCGGTAGCATTCTGTTTAAAGGCGAGGAGATCATCGGAGCACCGCAACCTGCCCTGCGTCGAATTCGTGGTGATCGGGTTGGTATGATCTTTCAGGAGCCAATGACGTCCCTGAATCCTTTGCATACTATTGAAAAACAGATCAGTGAAGTGCTGCTGTTGCATAAGGGTATGAATCGTGACCAGGCACGCGCACGCATGCTTGAGTTACTGGATCTTGTCGGTTTGTCGCAGTTCCGTGAACGGCTGGGTGCCTATCCGCATCAATTGTCAGGTGGGCAACGGCAGCGAATCATGATTGCCATGGCGCTAGCCAATGAGCCTGATTTATTGATCGCAGATGAGCCAACCACGGCACTTGATGTGACCATACAGGCGCAGATACTGGAATTGTTGGGCGATATTCAACAAAAACTCGGTCTTTCCATTTTATTGATTACCCACGACCTGACTGTTGTTTCCAATGTGGCCCATCGTGTCTGTGTAATGCAGCAGGGTGTTATTGTTGAAGAGGGCAATGCGCAGGACGTTTTCGCTAATCCCGAGCACGAATATACGAGACACCTGATTGAATCCGAACCGTCCGGTCGTGCGCAGCCGGCCGCGAGTGATGCTGAGCCGGTGTTGGTTGCCAACAATGTGAAGGTCTGGTTTCCTATCAGGCGTGGACTGTTGCGACGAGTGGTTGATTACGTGAAAGCAGTAGACGATGTCAGTCTGAGTCTTTCTGAAGGACGCACATTAGGAGTTGTGGGGGAAAGTGGTAGCGGTAAAAGTACACTCGCGTTCGCTTTGTTAAGGCTGGTGCCAGCAAAGGGTGAGATACTGTTTCTCGGTAATGATGTCCACAAGAAAGACCGCCAGCAATTGCGTGCCATGCGTCGGGAGATACAAGTGGTTTTCCAGGATCCTTATGGAAGTTTGAGTCCAAGAATGTCGGTGGAACAGATAATTCTGGAAGGGCCACAAGCGCATGGTATTCGCTGGAGTGCTGAAGAGGCGACAGCTGAGGTTTGCCGGGCGTTGGAAAGTGTTGATCTTGATCCGGAATCGCGCCACCGTTATCCGCACGAATTTTCCGGTGGTCAGCGGCAGCGCATTGCGGTTGCCCGTGCGATGATTCTGAAACCGAAAATCATCATGCTGGATGAGCCAACTTCAGCGCTGGATCGTGCTGTTCAGGTGCAGATGATTGAATTGTTGAAATCCCTGCAACGTAAAAACAAATTAGCCTACCTCTTTATCAGCCATGATCTGAAGGTGGTGCGGGCAATGGCCGATGAAACGATCGTGATGAAATCCGGTAAAGTTGTTGAGTCCGGTGCAACCGAGGCGATCTTTGAAAGCCCTCAACAGGAATATACCCGTGAACTGATCAGTGCAGCTTTTGAGATAAAAACGCTTTCCGGTTCACAGTC
>CALLOA010000089.1 GCA_938005265.1 uncultured Granulosicoccaceae bacterium | reverse complement strand
CATCTGGATAGTTTCGGATAGCGACGAACACCCGAATAGAACATTCAGGCACTTATGGCTAATCATGTCTCCTTGCGCTTCAGGGCGGTGGAGATATTTGGGGATGGCTCTGAAGGCCCTTGATTCAGAACATCTGTTGTTTCAAAAAGTCAGATCAGAAAATCAGATCAATCCTTTCTGAACAATCAGGCTGAACAATCAAGCACATTCAAGCACAATCAAGCAGAATCGGAGGCGCTGCCAATCGTTGGAGGAAACTCTATGAGTGATTTACCCTGACCCAGGTTAACCCCCATCCAGAGACCCAGCAGGACACCGATGAACAGGCCAACAAGGATAGTTCTTATAAATCTCAAGGCTTTACTCCTGATCTAAGTTGGCTGGTTAAGAAATACGAACCAAACGGAAATACGAACCAAACGAATTACAAACCTGATTTTAGACAAACCTGATCTGCTACGAACGCGATACAAGTTTCTAAAAATTTACAATCGCCGACGCAACCGCCGACGATCTTGAAATGTTACCACGTACCCACCCTGTCGGAAACAATACGCATGCCCAACCACGTAAAGATTTACAATCTCTGCATTCCGGCCTTTGGCAATGAAACGGATAACGCAATACCACTGGCTTCGAAAAACTGCGGCTGCGATTAACTGCGCTCCTGCGGGCAACATTCGCAGCCGGGTTTCAGCATCATCAGAATTCAAGGCAATGCAAACATCTTTTGACCGCAACAACTGGCCCATTGCAGGCTCGACAAGCTATTACGCCCTGTTGCATTGCGCCGACCATACTGTGGGCAACGCTTTAGCCACGCTGGAACTCATCGCCTCGATAGCCGATGCTCTGGCCAATGTTAACGAAGGGACAGTGGCTGAGCAAAAAGTACACTGGTGGCACGAAGAACTCGCCCGACTGGCAAAGGGCCAGGCCAGACACCCAAGCACCCAGAAATTCCAGAATCTGATGGCTGCGACTTCTGGCGATATCAACGCCATCAAAAACTGGGTTCCAGACTTGCTGACTGTGCTGTCCTGCAACGCCAATGAACGCTTCAGCAATGCCGCCACCGATGACTTGTTTGAACAACGCATCAACGATGACTATTCCGCCAGACTCAGGTTGCTGTCACGCTCCATACTGGCACCCGATTCTATGGATTCTGATGAAACCTTACTATCGCCTGTGCTTATCACCAATGAGCTGATATTCGGTCTCGGGTTATTTGACCGTTTGCGCCAGTTTTATAAATTGCAGGCAGGTGGCGCAATGGTGTGGCCGGACACGTGGTATGCACAACATGATTTACAGCCGGAACACCTGCATGAGACGCAAAAGAAACCCCAACTGATGCAACTATTTGCGAGCGCGGGTAATACAGCAATCAAAGGACTTGAAAATGGCCTGTCCACTGTTTGGCAGCATGAACCTGCGTCACAGGTGCATCTATCACAACCCTGTGCTGCGATTATCACCGCCGCGACTTTGAGATTGGCGCAGCTGAAAATGTGGCAACGCAAACAACCGGACTTACTGCGCCAATACCATAGCCTGACCCCGTTGCGTAAAAGTCTGCTAACGTGGCGCACACAGCGAAAACTGGCCCGATTACAAACACGAGTGCAAAAGTTCTGAACACAGGTCAAGGCCCGTTCATATCAGGAATGAAACTTCCACCCCACATCACCTGCTTGCAGGATTAAACAACGGTAGCGTTATTTTGAACGACCAATCTGACAATCCGGTGGAGCCCGGGAACGAAGAGCTCCAGGCTGCGACTAAAAATCGTAGTAAAGCAAAAGTTTTTCTGGTCACAGGTGTGACTGGTGGATTGGGCAGTGCGCTGGCTCGCGCACTTAATAAACAAGGGCATATTGTGGTTCTTAGTGGCCGCAATCTGGGCAAACTGGAAGCTCTCTACGATAGTCTGGAAGCCGAAGGCAATGCGGAACCTGCGCTCTACCCGATTGATCTGGCTGGAGCCAATGCCTCTGACTATGCCGAACTTGCCAGTGTGCTCAGGCGGGAATTCGGCCGCCTCGACGGCATCGCTCACTGCGCAGCAGAACTGGGTATAACCACACCTCTGGATGTTTACCCGGCTGATATCTGGCAGCGTGTCATGAAGGTCAATTGCAATGCAGCCTTTATGCTGACCGCCGCCTGTATGCCGTTACTCAAGGAAACAACCAACGCCAGTGTAACCTTCACCGTCGACCCGAAAAATACCGCTTTCTGGGGCGCTTATGGCTGTTCCAAAGCTGCTGTTTTAACAATGGCGCAGGTACTGGCTGATGAAACAGAAGGCTTGCGTGACGAGACGAACACACCAAAGGTTGCGATCAACGCGGTATACCCCGGCCCCATGCGCACCAGGCTGCGTTCAGTTGCCTACTCCGGCGAACGCCCGGAGCAGTCACCAGCACCGCAAGACTGTGTACCTGCCTATCTATCTGTGCTGTTACGTGATGATAAAAAACAGACCGGGCAACTCGTTAATCTCCAGAGCCCTGCCCTTTAAACGCGGCTCGTCACTGTCACTTAGCAGTGAAGCCACTATCGTGTGCTAGCCTGCAGCAGTCCATTCGCCAGCCCGTTTTCAATGGCGCGTTGGCACTGTTGCTGATTTAAATGATGATTATCAGGCGATGTTGCAGCATTCATCAGATTACCTTCAATATTGTTGTGCTCGCCGGTGTTCATCAGTACATGCAACAGTTCATGAGCCACAGCCAGGTCTGCATCAACCACGCTGGCGGCAATCCAGACGGTATCGAGCAACCAACTGCGGTACCGCGTATTACCCCGCCCGAAGGCTTCAGCATCGAAGCGGTAATACTCACCATCTGGTGATCGCAAGGTTCGGGTTTGTTCCAGCAGATAGACTGTCGGGCGTTGCAAAGATAGCTCGCGGCGCAAGGTTCGGGCAGCACCGACACTCATTACTCTAAGCTGTGGTTGCGCATCATAAAATTTAACCGTAACGGGTTGCAGTTCAATACCGCAAACCGCAATCACTGCAGCCAGACGATCAATCAAGGGTTGAATACGCGCTGTTGTCCAACTCTCATGCAGCACCACAAAATTTGCTTGCAGTAAATATTTATCAGTTTCCTGTTTTCCATCTCCGGAAAGTTCGGCAGCAGGTGTTAACGAGCCTACTCCCAACTCAAGTGAATCCTGCAAAGTCAGCAATGGTTCCGTGCTTGCAACAGAAAGAGGATCACCGATATAACCACCCGTCACATAACGCGCACTGGCACCATCATTGAACCGCCTGCGTAGTTCATTCAATAAATCGGCAGTCTGCCAATCCGGGTTCTGCACAACCATTCGAGCCAACATCGCCAGCATTCTGGATACGGCATAGCTTGACCCCGATGCATATGTGCGATTGCCATCAAAATCCAGCAATTCCAGGTTTTCGGCTGGCAGCAGGTAATCGACATGCTGCCGGCTCCAGTTGCTGCCACGCGCAGGTCTCGCTGTGTCGTCTGCGGAAGTCACCACAACCATATTGGGCAAATCCAGCGCTGCAGGATAGACCGGTTGCTGGCCTATATCCCGCTCATTATTGCCAGCTGATACAACAAATAAAATATGCGGATATTGCTGTGCCTGTTGGTAGAAAACCTCCCAATCATCGCGGCGATTCCCTCCCAAAGGCATACCAACCAGAGTAATGCCGAGTTCATCGATGCGTTTCAGCAAGCTTTCCATGCGATGCATATTGCCTCGCGGGTAACGAAACGGAACCAGTGTTACGAAGGGCGATTCTTCAAGGAACAAAGCTGCTGTTCGGGTACCGTGCCTTTGCACACTGAAAGCGCTAGCGCTCGGGTGAGAATCGAATGGCAAATTGTCACCATCCCAGAAATCATAACCCAGCAGCTGACCGTCGGCGTCACGAGCCAGTGCGTCGTTGATTTGTGGGAGCAGGTAATTAACACCTGAATCTATCAGCGCCACCAGCAGAGCTTTGGCCTGTTGCCCGTCTTTCGACGCAAAAGTTGACACATCCGGGACACTGTTTGAGGGTGCTGGCAACGGTGGGTTTAGCCATTCAGGCTGGCCGGTTGCTTGACCTTTACTATCGATGTCGTACAACGCCAACTGACGGCCCGAAGCATCGTAGGAAATCATGCGGCTCAAGACAGGTTGGCAGCCAGCGTCAAGACGCAGAAGCAACTGTGGACGCGCTACACCCACCTGCAATACGAATGCAACAGGTTCATTGGCACCAAGCACCGACACACTGATAGCTTCACCTGGTGCACTACCCGGCTTAACAGCCGCATTCAGCCCGGACTCCGGCAAGTCCAAGTGCCAGGTAAAGCGCTGACCCAACGGTGTAGCAGTCGCACCCTGGCCGCGCGTTATTGGCGCTATACTAAAGCCACGCTCATTACTTGCAGCAGTGTTTTCGTCGCTCGCCAATCCAGTAGCGTCAGCCTCCGAACCCCTCTGGCCGGGGGTGCTTAGCGCTTGAGGTATTTCAAGCAATGTTTCCGTAAACGCGGTTTTCAAAGGCTGCGGTAGTAAATCCGGCAACCTCTCTTGCAACGCCGCTACTGCCTGACCATTCCGGGTATTCAGACTTTGGTTAATCCGGCAGATATCAGAAACAAATGCAGTTGATGATTCAAGCAATTCTGAATCAACAATCACGGCCTGCAGGGGAGCAAAAATGAAAGTCCCTAGCAGCAATAAATGTATTTTCAAAGCTCGCAAAGTCACACGCTCACGCTACCAAAAAAGGAATTCATGCCATTAGCGTTACAACATTTCCCGATCAAGCAATCGATCACCCTGCTCATCGATAATCTGCTTGCCCTTTGACAAGCTATGACTGATCGCCTGAGTTTTGTCAGTCGAGTTATCAGCTCGAATAAAAGGAGCGCGCTTTGTCGTGCCGTCGACTTCCTTACTGATAAAACCGGCTGTTCGAAACTGCCCTCCTTCCTTGATAGGTGCTGCCTCTATCGTGAAGCCCTGATACTCTTCAGTCGCCTCAACATCCTGAGATGATTTGCCAGCAGCAGAGTCATCACCGCCTGAGCCAGCACCGAAAATTGATTTGATTAGTTTTCCAAGTGCCACACAGCACCCCCTGTCGTTTAATAAGCCTTGTTGTCATAACTATAACAAACCCATCCGCACCGGCTGCAAACCCCGCTGGCGCTAAGCCTGTCAGAAAAATAGCCAACGCTTGCCAAAATTATTCTTGCAACCTTCATACTGGACAGCGTATTGCTGCGCGCGTCTTTCAACCTTCTGCGCCACTTTTTTCAACCAGGCCTTTTTCTCGTAAGTCCCGCGGCGAAAACCTGCAAGTCCTTCGTGGTAGTTGAGGTAGATGTTGTAGGTGTCCGTGACTTTCAGTTTATTGGTGTCAGACGCTGCTGTGACATACCAATTGATAAAATCCAGCGCATCGACAAAATCGTCTGGCTCTCGCCAGTATTCGCCAGTTGCCGAAATATATTCTTTCCATGTGCCTTTGAGCGCTTGCGCATAGCCGTAAGCACTACTCGGCCTCGGCCCGGGAATAAAGCCAAGATAATATTTTCGCGGTGGTCTTGCCGTGGAACGAAAAGACGATTCCTGCGCCATAATGGCCAGGGAAACATGTTTGGGCACACCCCATTTCTTCTCCGCTTTAAGTGCTGCACGATGCCAACCGTACTTCTGGGAGAAAATTGAACAGACATTATCAGGCCTTGTCGGTGGTCCGCTGGCACAAGCCACGAGTAACTGCACGGCGAGCAGTAACAGCAGAGGTTTCCCGATAGCCGCCACTATCCCGGCCCTGCAGCACTTGCGATGATATCTTCACGTTCAATGAAAAAAATACCGGCGCCACCTTGTTCAAATTCAAGCCAGGTAAAAGGCCAGCCGGCAAATCGCTGTTGCAATGCTTCAGCGCTATTACCGACCTCACAAACCAGTGCCCCACCCGGCTTCAGGTAGTCAGGGCACTGAATCAGAATTTTCCTGACAATATCCAAGCCATCCTCACCAGCGGCCAACCCCAGTTCAGGCTCATGCGCGAACTCGGCAGGCATATTCTCCATATCAAAACGATCGACGTAGGGTGGATTGGTAAGGATCAGATCATATCTGGAGTCGAGTGCGGTAAAAAGATCGCTCTGCACCAGGTTGACGCGCTGTTCCAGCTGATGATGCGATACATTCTCTCGCGCCAGAGCCAATGCATCTGCAGAAATATCACAGCCATCTACCGTGGCATCCGGAAACGCTACTGCAGCCGCTAAAGCAATGCAGCCAGATCCCGTGCAAAGATCAAGAACACGCTCCATTTTTTCGGTATCAAGCAGCCCGAAACAGTCCTGCAGTACAAATTCGGCAAAGGGTGAGCGAGGAATCAGCACTCTTTCGTCCACCTTGATTTCCAACCCGGCAAACCAGGTTCGCCCCACGATGTAGGCTGCCGGCATACGTTTCAGTGCACGCTTTTGCAACCACTCTTCAATTTTATCGATTAGCTCGTTATTGAGGGTTTGCCCCAGCTCATGGGCCTGTAACGGTGCCAGCGGAGAAATTCCAACAGCCTCCAGCACCAGCCATGTGGCATCATCGACTGCTTCCAGAGTGCCATGCCCATAACCGAGATCGTAGCCAGCCAGATAGGACGTGGCCGCACGAATCGCTACCTCAACGTCAGGTTGTGGTGAACGGGGAATTATCATTGATCAATACGAACGAATTGCGATACCCAAGTCTAATCTATAACATGCGCTCTTGCGTAACTTGAGCTATTCGTACAGCAGGCAGAGTCCATGGTCGACGTAACTGAACCCACGTACAAATCTGGAATAAAACAACGATTGCTGGCCGGGCGGCTCGCTGTAACTGAACGGCAGCTCCAACACGGCAAGGTAAAACTCGGCTTTATCATGCTATTGGCCCTGGCTGCAGTTAGTGCAGGTGTCTGGTTCGGTCAGTGGCAACAAGCGCATAATGGCTCCATTAGCGTTGATCTGGACCAATTACAGGAAAAACTCGCCAACACGCTGTTGTTTCCTGACGACTACAAATCTGTTCCCGAGTTCGAGTTAATCGACGAAAACGCAGCACTGGTAGACCAGTCTTCATTCGCCGGCAAGTGGAGCATGGTTTTTTTCGGCTTTACTCGCTGTCCTGATATCTGCCCTGTCACTCTGTCAGTATTACGTGACTCGCTAAACATGCTTACTGCGAATGAGCACAACCCTGAACCTTTCGAAATTGTGTTTGTTTCCGTAGACCCCAATCGCGACACACCCGAAGTACTAAAACCCTATCTTGGCAGCTTCGACACCAACGTACGCGGCGTCACCGGTGATCTGACCAATATTCTTGATCTGACACGTGAACTGGGTATTGTTGTAGCCTACGACGCAGATGAAAATGACCCGACGCGTTATACTGTCGACCATACCTCTTCGATACTACTCGTCGATCCGGCATCCCGGATACGTGCCAAATTTAATCTACCTCATGAAGCTGAAACCATCGTCAGCGATTATGTTGAAGTCTATACAGCGCTCGCAGACAAGCAGCCCGGGTAACCTGTCAACGGACTTATCTTTGCTCAGGCCATACTTGAATGAAAACCTCTTTCGCAATTCCGGATGCACTTGCAGGAACACGCAGATCCCGCAGCTACTCTGTTTTAACCCTGCTAGCGGCAATGTTGCTCCTGGCTTTTTTAAGCAGCGCCCGGGCAGCCGAACCACTGCAATCCACGCTGGGAAAAATCCTCCTGCCACCACCTGGAGTCCCGGTTATGGCAGGCTTTGGCAGCTTTACCAACAAAACGGACGAGGACGTTGTTGTAGTCTCAGCAAACAGCGAGTCATTCGAATTGGTGGAAATCCACATAACGACGGTTGAAAACGACGTCTCTCGCATGCGCAAGCTAAAGGAACTCGCCATCCCTGCCGGTGCAACTGTTGAACTTGAACACGGGGGCATGCACCTTATGTTGACTGACCCCGCGACCGAACTGTTACCGGGAGAACATGTCATCATTAACCTGAACCTGGCGACAGGCGAAAGCGTAATGGCACACTTTGAAATCGTAAAAGGCCTGCACATGCAACACAAGCATGGTACTGACAAGAAAAAAATGAGTCACGGCAACATGTCTAAACCGACAAAACATGATGACAAGGCAATGAAGAAGCATGAAGGACATTCAGCTAATAATTAAGAATTACTTCCTTAAAGAGCCTGGCGACTTTTATTCTGGCTGATAAAAACTTTTCAACGCAAACAAAACAACCTGGCGGCAACACCACATTGTCAAACCTACTTGCCAAACTTCAATACATACTGCCACACCATTTGATTTCGCGGCTGGTGTACTTCATGACCCGCCTGTCCTCACCATTGACACCTTCAGTCATAAAATGGTTTATCGGGCAATACAATGTCGACATGTCAGAAGCTCTTGAACCTGACATTAATACCTACAAAACATTTAACGCTTTTTTTACGCGCGCTTTGAAGGCTGATGCCCGCCCGATATCAACGCTGCCTGATGCACTGGTTTGCCCGGCTGACGGTCGTATCTCGGCTCTCGGCGATATCCGCGACGGCACGCTGATACAAGCCAAGCAACACGACTACAGTGTTGAAGCCCTGCTCGCTGACACCGAGACTGCAAAGCGTTTCAGTAGTGGCTCATTTATTACTGTTTACCTGTCACCACGCGATTATCATCGCATACACATGTCTGAAAGCGGTACGCTAGACTCAATGACTCATGTGCCCGGCAGGCTTTTCAGTGTTGCTCCATCCAGCGTGGACACCATCCCTTCATTATTCGCACGTAATGAAAGAGTTGTCTCCCTGTTTGAAACTTCACACGGTGCTATGGCAATGGTACTGGTTGGTGCCATGAATGTTGCCGCCATAGAAACTGTCTGGGCCGGGCAGATCACACCATTTGGCAAATTGTCACGCCGCCAACCCTCACACTGGCATTATCGTAAAGACGGTCAACACCATGAGTTCAAACACGGCGAGGAAATGGGCCGGTTCAATATGGGGTCTACAGTGATCGTACTGACAGAAACTGCCCTGGAATTTGAACCCGATCTGATCAGCCAAAGCCCGGTCAAAATGGGCATGCTACTGGGTCATTACCGCAGTTCGTGAACTCAATCATATGCCTGATGGCGTAATTTCGATGAGTTCACACTCCTGCCTGTTACATCTCTCTACAATGCTTTCAATCACTGTAGTTAAATCCCCGATGTATCCGGGTCTGGCGATAAAATTGCCGGAACAGGAGAGCTCAAATGCAACTGACCCCAGGCAACAGACTCAACAACGCGCTTAAAACAGGCTTTATCAGCCTTGTTGTTTTCGTAACACCGCTGTTTTCCACGATGGTATCTGCAAGCCTTGATGGCGCAAGGACTGTCGACTCAAAAGGCCAACTGCTGCCGACAACATTTCCACGCGACCCCATACAACTGCGAAAAAATCTCCACCTGCCCACATGTAATAGCCTCTCCGAATTGCTGCTTAGCGAAGGAGACAACTACTATGGGCTGCCTCCGCTAAAAAATAAAAAGTCGCAATCCGTCAAAAACACCCCCGATACCCTGCAATTTTCCCAGCTATTGAAAGACATTGAGGGCAACTGGGACGGCCAGGCGATTGAATCTGTTTGTTATCAAACCGGAGATTCCCGTTTGCAGGTCTTTGAGGTCGATGAACTGGAAGTAGAACATAGCGAGCTAGTCAAACGCTTTTCCACTGGCCACCGCGAGCTGGCTCGTGTCACCGTGGATCGTGTGCGCGTCTCCAGTAGCGATAGAAGGGCCAGTAGCGGTGATGTAAGAACCGTCACAGTCTTTACCGTACCGAATCTGTCAGGGCTGCATAAAGTCGAAAAAATAGCTGACGATCAGTTCCGCATTAGCAGACTATACCGGGAAAGAACAACCGCCAGCGGTGCAACCGTTTTGCGTGAGCGCGAAGACTGGATATCAAAAACAGGCAATAAGTTGGCCTGGCGTACCGACTGGTATACCAACGGGCATTACAGCGGCAGTGAACTTAATCTACTCAACCGTCGGCGCTAATTCGCGGTTGGCAATCTTCAAGCCGATACTGTTGCCATAGTCCACGCTGTTTGAGTAAAGCTATGGCGTCGTCTGCATCCTGTTCGAACCACAATCGCGCACTGCCGAGACGAAAGCTGTACCCCCATGCATCCATATCCTGCATCATACGCAGGCTACCAACCCCGGTAATTCCTGACGCAAGACAGATCTGTAGATAACACACGGCATTCTCCTCAACCGCCGTTCCACCCGCGTCAGTATGTAATTTCAAACGACGTTCCTTATCCATAAGGAAGTAGTGACAGGCTTCATGCAACAGTGAATGAACTGGTGTATCAGCTCGTGCAAAAATTTTATCACCTATCAAGCCTGCCTCATCATCACCCCAGTGGCTACCGGGGATCTCCGCTGCATCCTCTACTGCCATGAAAGATAGTTGTTGTGTTGCGAACAATCGCAGGAGTGGTGCAATCTCAATGTCAGCAAGCCGTAAAACATCGCCAGCGCACGAAGAATCAGCCATCATCATGCCCTGCCCTCAGGGAAGGCAATAACATCCTCTATACGTTCAGCCTCTGTGAGCATCATCAACAAACGATCAAGTCCGATGGCCACGCCTGCACAATCCGGCAAACCATTTGCCAAGGCATCTAGCAGAGCGGTATCCATAGGCACATCCGAAAGTCCCTGCACCTGTCGCTGGCTCAAGTCACTTTCGAATCGCGCACGTTGTTCAAGGGCATCGGCAAGTTCATGGAAACCGTTGGCAAGCTCGATTTCTCCATAAAACAATTCGAAACGGGCAGCTACGTTGATGCCATCTACTGTCATCAGCCGGGCAAGCGCTGCCTGACTGGCCGGGTAGTCATAAACAAAAGTGAAACCTGTTTTGTCAAAGCCCGGGGCAATAACCATCGACATCAAAAAATCCAGCCAGATATCCAGCGAATCGGCATGGGGTTCATCTGCGCTTAATGGGCAATCCATGCCTTGCTTGATAAAATAACTTTGTAGACTAGCGGGGCTGAGTTGCTGCGGCGAAAGACCAGTAGCTGCCTCTACAGCATCGTAATAACCGATCTTGTGGAAAACGGTTTCTTCTCTTAACGTGGGGTTTAGTTGCTGCAGGGCAGCAATACAATGGCGTACAAAGTCCTCAACGTCCTGCATCAAGCGACAGTGATCAAAGCCACAGCGATACCACTCCAGCAATTGGAACTCAGGATTATGCAGTCGGCCTGCTTCTTCGCGCCTGAAGACACTGCATATCTGATAAATATCGCCGGAACCTGCACACAGCAGGCGTTTCATCGGGAACTCAGGGGAGGTGTGCAGATAGCGAGGTGTGTCTTCAACACCACCGGCTGTCATTGAAGCAACAGTCGCAAAGCTCTCGATATGCGGGTCAGTTGTTGCAAAACGCGACAGTATCGGCGTTACCACTTCTGTAACACTGGCGCTGAAAAAGTAGTTCCGGATGGCATGCAGCAAAGTGGCGCGACGCTGAAGCAGCGTCATGGAAGTGGCGGGCTGCCACTTACTTGACGCGAGAGACGTACTCACCGGAACGAGTATCAATCTTTATAACTTCGCCTTCCTCGATAAACAGCGGAACCTTGACCACAGCACCCGTTTCCATCGTGGCAGGCTTGTTTCCACCCGTAGCGGTGTCACCTCGCAAACCAGGATCGGTCTGTGTGATTTTCATTTCGACGAAATTGGGTGGCGTCACAGTAAGTGGTTCACCGTTCCACAAAGTCACTTCACAATTATCCTGTTCAGTCAGCCACAAATGCGCATCACCGATTGCTGTCTTGTCGGCAGCCAATTGTTCGAAACTTTTCGGGTCCATAAAATGCCAATGTTCACCATCGCTATACAAGTACTGCATCTCAGTGTCCATGACGTCGGCAGCTTCAACCGAATCACCCGATTTAAAGGTTTTCTCAACCACTCTTCCGGTTTTCAGATTTCTCACCCGGGTTCGACTGAACGCCTGCCCCTTGCCGGGTTTGACAAATTCATTCTCGACAATCGCATGAGGATCCCCATCCAGCATGATTTTCAGGCCGCTTTTGAATTCATTCGTGTTGTATGAGGCCATGGGCTCTCCAAAGTTGGGTGATTCCTCAATTATAACCTGTGTTACTACCGGCTGCGCCGATGTTCGTCAGAGGTCTTTACTACCCATCGCCTATTTACATTAAAAAAAGCTGAAAAACCTGTCGGGCCAACTACACTTTTTCAGGTGAATCGGTATCCCCACAATATAGAAACGCTGGCGTTGGTCAAAAACAAGACCGCTGCTGAGCGCGTAGCTTTGTGTCTGAGAGACGCAGGTGTGGCAACGCATCAATATTGGGTCGAGGACCACTTCAGTTTTGCAGAGCAACTGGCACAACAGGCCTGGGATCTGGTGGTGCTGGATATGTCCAGCGGCAGCCAGCATGTACCTTCATGTATCCTGCGCTACCCGGAAACGCCATTTGTAGCCATCTCGGACAACCACAAGTCCAACATTGGCGATGAACTGCTTGAGCTCGGTATAACCGATGTCGCAAGCTTCGATACCCCATCAAGATTGAAACACACATTACGGCGAGCGCTGCGAGAAGCGCAGCTCAAACGAGAGCACATTGGCATGGAGAAACAGTCCAGGGAACAGGACCATTTACTCAGAACCTTGCTGAACACCACGGACGAGGCCATAGCCTACATTCACCAAGGGGTTCATAGTTATGTAAATCCGGCTTATATTCGCCTGTTTGGTCTGTCGGATTCAGCCAACGCCATCGCCACTCCCATACTGGATCTGGTTGCAAAAAAATACCAGAAAAGCTTGCACGGGATTTTGCGGGAGTTCCAGTACGACAATCACAAGCAAGCCGAACTGGACACACATTTGTGCCGTACAGATGGTGTGCTGGTTGCGGCCCGATTACACATGAGCATGGCAAGATTTGAAGGCGAGACTGTCGTTCAGATCATAGCCAGACCCGCTAAACATCCTTCAGCGACTGGCGGTAACGGCGGCCCGGGCATTACCAGAACCATAGGCAAACGGCCTGAGCCAACAGCAGGAACCGAATCGTGGGCGTCCAGAATGGTGCAGTTGCTGGAAAGATCACAACTAGGCATCAATCTTTACTCGCTCAACCTGGCACAGCCGGACCGGTTTGACAGATACCAACTTACTCTTGATCTATTGCCCTCCAGCTCGGGCTTTAACAGTCTGGAAAAAATGCTGGCGGAATCGCGCCGCCTGGGCTTGCTGGCCGGTCTCGATGAATGGCTGATTTACAATGCAGCCTCAGCACTGGCCAAACAATTGGCAATCAACCCGGTTACTCGCTACTACGTTCCACTGCTGGGCGATTATGACGATCTTGATCGGTTTGCCGATTGGCTGGAATCTGTAATACAAAAGTTTGATTTACCTGCTAACAGTTTGAATCTTGTGCTAGATGGGGGCGGATTAAGCGACAACCACAGGCTCAACCACAGGATATTGAATAAACTGAGAAAACTGCCCATTGAGGTAGGTATAAGCGGCATTGAACCCGATGCTGAAATAGGTGGTACTGAGACCCAATCCATCTCCGACCAGACGCTGGGATTTGCACTGATCGATTCTTTGCCGATAGATTTTGCTCTGCTCGATAGTGGCCTTTGTAACCATAACGATGCATACATGGAGCGTTTCCTGAATAAGTGCGAAACTGCATCAGTAGCTGCACTCATGGAAACACAAAACCGGGTGACAGCAGAGCCCACCGGTTATATGGACGTCACAGCGCGACCATCAGACATCCGGAAAAAATCCCCTAATCCGGCAGGCCAGACTTCTCAACGGGGTATTCGTGACAATGTGCTCGACCTGACGGTGGCACTACCTTAATTATTCCCCTGCCCGGTTTATTTGCCAGCTAACACTGCCTTTTCCAGCTACCACTGCCGGCCAACCCTTGCGGGATTCAGCCCTCCCCTGTCCCTTTATAGCGAAAACTGCTTTTTTTGTTGGCTTACCTTGACGTCTCGCCTTTTTGATTCTACCTGTCGCAGTCCGGGAGCGATCAATTGTGCATAAAGCTTGCAGCCAGTATCCACCATGCAGCCCAATTCAACCTATGGAACAAATAGCGCTCAGAAGGGCAGAACGTATCCCGTCAAATCTGCATTTGCACCCTGCTTGAGAGCGTTTAAGGCTATTGCACCTGTCGGTTGGTGCCTACTTTGTGCCGCTTTCCTTATTGCCTGCCAAGACACCCGGAATATCGAAGAACAAAGCAGTGAAGAGCACAACGAGCTAAACGAGCTAAACGCTGTTAGCGAAAACAAAAGCATAGCGCGGGCTGCCAATGTGACAGCGATCAAAACTGAAATCAAAGCAGATGTGGCTAATCTGACCCACCAAAGAAGCCTGACACCCAAGTCCGCGACGCATCAGCCCACTCCACCGGAACCCGAGACGGCGGCCGCCTTACCGGACGAGGTGCCACGCAAACCATTTCAACCCGTGCCGGGCACGAGCTGGCAGTGGCAGCTTAGCGGAACACTAAATACCAGCTATGACGTGGCTGTTTATGATATTGACCTTTTCGACATCCCAAAAACAACTATCCAACAACTGCAAACTGAAGGTCGATCTGTGATCTGCTATTTCTCCGCGGGGAGTTTCGAAGACTGGCGTATTGACGCCAGTGATTTTACCCAAGAGGTATTGGGCAAGCCATTGGGTAATTGGCCAGGCGAACGCTGGCTTGATATACGCTCACCCATAGTTCGGCAGTTGATGAGTATTCGACTCAACTTGGCAAAGTTAAAAGGCTGCGATGCCGTTGAACCCGACAACGTCGATGCATACACCCACGATACGGGTTTTCCCCTTAGCGCGGCAGACCAGCTCGACTACAACCGGTGGCTCGCACAGCAGGCACATGAGCGTGGCCTCTCTGTCGGCTTAAAGAACAATCTGGAGCAAATGAAGGAACTGGAACCCGAATTTGACTTTGCTATCGTCGAGCAATGCAGCTTGTACGGTGAATGCGAGCGTCTGAAGGTGTTCACAGCATCCGGCAAAGCGGTTTTTCGGGCAGAATACGGTGAAAGCCTGATGGGCGATGAAATACTACGTAACTCACTTTGCAAAATCTCAAACCGGGAAGGTCACTCGACGCTGATATTGCCGCAACTATTGAACGATCGGTTCAGATTCGATTGCCTTAATGACTAGAGCACAATCACTGGTAAAACCCGATGACTACAACTAAAACCCGCCTGTAACCTCTTTTTTCAAAACTACTCCTGCCGCAGCCTCGTGGAGACTAGTAGTAAATCCAGAGTTCGGACGTAGATCACAATAATGCCGCGGAACTGTCTCATCAGTTCAACCTTATGGTCGATTTTAAAGCCGTGTGATCAGTAGGCTGACGCTTCCGACCGCGCAGATCACATACTTGCGAAAATTTCGCTCAATTATGATTTAATGAATACAGGTTTTCTAAATACTATCAGCTCTCGTAGCAGACCTGTACGTGTACCTGTCTGTATAACCACTTTGTAAAAAGGGATTTTATATATGCCAATTACAAAATTCACTGAAGTCACTCAAACCCTTCGAAAAACACAGTGTGCAGCATCTGCGAAAGGTTTTTCAATGCTCCTGTCACTAGCCCTGCTACTGGGCACAGCTTTCCCCGCCTTCAGTGCCGATCTACCCGAAGCCGAAGGCGAAATTCTAATAAAAATCACTGGCAACATATCAAAATCCAATACTGAAGGTAAATCCAGCGTTGAAATCGACAAGGCAATGCTGGAATCATTACCTGTTGTGACATTTTCTACAGTTACTCCATGGACTGAGGGCAATGTCGAATGGACTGGTGTAAGACTGAATGAATTTCTGGAATATATCGGTGCCGAATCACATGAGTTTCATGTTAAAGCACTGGATGGCTACGAAGTGGATTTTAGAAATGTTGATCTGGACAAATTCCCGGTTATCCTCGCCTACAAACAGAATGGCGAATATATGTCAGTGCGAAATCTGGGCCCGCTGTGGATAATGTTTCCTTTTGCGGATTTTCCGGAACTTGATATTCAGTTCAACCGCAGCTTGAGCGTTTGGCAAGTTCGGGAAATAGAAGTTCTTTGAAAGAGAAGCCAATAATTTTCTTTGGCCTGGTCGCAGCGTTGGGCTGCGTCGCTCTGCTTTTCTATATTTCCTTACAAATTGAACACGCCAGAGAACGTATATCCTGGACCAATGCTGTCTATGGTGTCGGCATGTTCAACCACACCAATCAAACGGCAAATAATCTATTCCAGCTCACCAACAGCCTGCATAACTACCGCGCAGCCGGCAACACAGATGAGAAAGAGCGCACTAAGAAGCAGTATCTCGTAGCTTTCGACGTTTTGTGGGCCAACATCGTTTCCCTGAGACAGATGGACAAGATGGAGGCAAGTGCTGATGTACATACACTAAAGGACAATGCACGGGCACTTCTGCAGGAACTTGATCCCGTATTCAAACCCCAGGTGACACTTACAGATATAGAAACCCGGGAAATAATTACCAAGTTAAACGATCTGTTTACGCTAAACAAAAATGTGGGCAACTCACACTTCCTGGAATTCTCGGCATCAAGTGATGATGTCGACTTGAGTATCGCCCGATTGCAGCGCATGTCCAGGTTGTTAATTCTCACTTTTGGCCTATCACTGATAACCGTCTTTGTTCTGCTCTGGCGTATACGGTCCAGCGAACACCGACAATCCCTGCAACTAAAATCTGCTCATGACCAAATGACCTTACTGGTTAATGACCTTCGTTCCGGGCAAGTCGAAAAGCGCGCAAAAAATCAATTTCTGGCTGCTGCCAGCCATGACTTGAGACAACCCCTTCATGCCTTGGGGCTGTTCCTGAATTCACTGGAGAAAAAAGTCACAGATGTAGATGGACAGCATCTGCTTGGTAAAATTCGTTCATCCACTCAAGCACTACATAATCTGTTTGATAGTTTACTGGATATCTCACGCCTGGACGCTGGTGTTGTCGAGATACATAAAAAACACATTGCTCTTGAATCGATATTTCATCATTTGCGTGAAGAATTTTCAGAATTGGCATTACAAAATAATATTGAATTACAGATTGAACCAACTGACCTCATTGTCTATACCGATGATGTTCTGTTCCTGCGTATAGTGCGTAATCTGATGGAAAATGCCTTTTTGCATGCGCCCGAATCAGATATAAAGCTGAGCGCAAACCTCGTAACTCCTGCGGAAATCAACTATTTGTCCGGTCAAAATCCAGCAATCACGGATAAAGCACCAGCGGTACCCACGACACCTCATCCTCGCAGTCACGACGAAAAGAATCTTGTCCGCCTCAGTCTTTCTGACGACGGCCCAGGAATTCCTGCTTCACAACACCAATTGGTTTTTTCTGAATACTATCAAATAAAAAACCCGGAACGAGATCGTAACAAAGGATTGGGTCTCGGTCTGTCGATAGTCAAACGGCTATCAGACCTGCTGCAGCATGATTTGCAACTCGAGTCTGACACTACCAAAGGCACCACATTTTTTATTTCGCTACCACAGGGGGAGCGTCAGAAATTCGATCAATCGGCCAATCAAAAAATGATTGCAAATGCGAGTTCATCCGATATTGCCGGCCTGACCGTTGTTGTTATTGATGACGAGATAGATATCCGCACAGGCATGGAAGTCATCCTTGAAAATGCAGGCTGTACCGTACTGACCAGTGAATCCTCAAGCGAAGCCATTAGCCTGTTGGTAAAAACCAATCTGATTCCAGACATTATTATTGCAGACTATCGCCTACGTGATAACAAAACAGGTAGCCAGGCGGTTGAGGAGATACGAGAAGAACTAAACACGGACACGCCAGCTTTCCTGATTACCGGTGACACATCACCCATTCGGGTACGTGAAGCCAGTGAATCAGGAATACGGCTTTTGCACAAACCCGTTTTGCCCGAAGTATTGTTTGCAGTAATTGATGAAGTTGCGCGAGAAACGCCCGAAGAGAACTATGCCGAAGATGCGGAATTACAAGACTAACCCCCCCCGGCAACACCCTTAAAAACGTGCGTTAATTACTATTGTTTATTCCGAAATTGTTTATGCCGAAATTTATGCGGCAAAGAATTCATGTAATGCCGGACTGAGCTAGCAGCCCGGCACACATTGGCGATTAAAGCCACATAGACGAGCGGCTCATTCTCAAGCTGCTGCTACACGCTCGACAGTATCGCCTAGCTTGGCAGATGCTGAAGTATCACTACCCAGATGTTTAGTGCTGCGGCCTATATTGATTTTCTTAGGTTTCAGCGCTTCTGGCACTTCCTTCAACAGAGATACCTGCAACAGTCCATTGACCAGTTCAGCGTTGTCGACTTCAACATGATCGGCTAACTGGAATTTCCTTTCAAAGGAACGTTTGGCGATTCCGCGATGCAGATAGTTGCCCTCATTCTCTTCATTTCGTTTTCCGCTAATAGTCAGGACACCGTTCTCGGTCTGAATAGCGAGCTCATCTTCACTAAACCCGGCAACAGCTAATGTAATCTTATATTTCCCTTCATCAACAGATTCAATATCATAAGGGGGGTAGCCGGAAGTAGCGTTTGTTTGAATGGCGTTATCGAGCATATTGGCAAGACTGTCAAAACCAACAGTGCTACGATAAAGAGGTGAAAAATCGATGGTAGTCATTGCATATTCTCCTATGAAGCAATATGAAAAAAATAAACAGATCAGTTAAGTTCGTCGACTCTGATCTGACAGGCAGCATCATCGTCGACAATCTTAACGTCTGGTTTAAACAACGATTTTCAAGTATTGATTCAATTCGAATTGTTGCAAATTGATAACAAAATCACATATCGACAGCCTACAACGGCCTACGGTAATTGGCGAATTTTCTTTGTAAATTAATTTTCTTTGCATACAACTACTGCTTAGGTGGAGGTGGCGGCATCTCGTCGAAGTTCGGTACTTCGCTTGTCGTTAAATCCCAGGATGGACGGTCTTTGCAAAAAATCACACCTGCCGGTTCAAACCATTCATTGTTATCCGCTGTGCCGACTGCAATTCCAACGATACCCTTTCGAGCTGCAATTTCGTTGTATATGCGTGATCCGCATTCCGGGCAGAAATACCGGATGTTGGTATTGCCACTGGCCGCAGTTTGCTCGTGAGCCTTCACCTGGCCCTGCAATTCGAACTGCTCTTCCTTAAAAAAAGCGTTGTTAAGGTGCCCGGTACCTGTAGCCCTTTGACAGTCTTTGCAATGGCATTGCATCATACGAATTGGCTCACCCTTAAGGGTGTACGTTACATTGCCGCACAGGCATTGGCCGGTAGTTAGAATATCGCTCATGGTTGCATTTAGCCCTGTATGGTTTTAAAAATGTTCCTGGATACGAATCCGAAGAAATAATGCAGTTACAATCAGATCTGGCGGCTCCATTGCCACTACGTGCAGTTTAACCTACTTATCACTATTAACCTCAACCTATCCCATGCCTTCATTAGACCATCGCCAGTGGATACCTGCAGACTGCGAATCCCTGGTACAACGCTATGCCGAAGAAACAGCACGTTCCAGCTCAACGGATATCGCTAACACGATCGCAGGGCTAATCCAGCGTAACCGCGAGATACATGAGAGTGATTGCTTCAATCTTAATCCGGCGGCTAATGTAATGAATCCAAAAGCTGAGGCGGTGCTCAGTTGTGGCCTGTCAACACGGCCTTCACTAGGCTACCCCGGCGACAAATATGAGATGGGCCTGGAAGCGACAGAAGAAATCGAAGTCATTGCAGCCGAGTTATGTGCCGAAATTTTCAATGCCAAATTCGCAGAAATTCGTGTGGCCTCGGGCGCCATGGCAAATTTATATAGTTTTATGGCTACCTGCAAACCAGGCGACACGATCATCGCTCCGCCCGATTCTATCGGCGGGCATGTTACACATCACAAAGCAGGTTGTGCCGGTTTATACGGTCTCAATACTATCGCCGCTCCGATTCGCGAAGGCAGTTACACCATTGATATTGATCAGCTCAGGAATATCGTGCAGGAGTTGCAACCAGCCTTGATTACCATTGGCGGGAGCTTGAATCTTGTTGAGCATCCAGTGGCACAAATTCGCGAAATTGCAGATTCAGTTAATTGTAAAGTACTGTTCGATGCCGCCCACCAGTGCGGCATCATTGCCGGCAAAGCATGGAAAAATCCGCTGGATGAAGGTGCTCACCTGATGACAATGAGCACGTATAAAAGTCTCGGCGGACCGGCAGGAGGATTGATCGTATCCAACGATGCGGACATCATGCAGCGCATTGACAGCATTGCCTTTCCCGGTATGACAGCAAACTTCGATGCTGCCAAATCCGCAGCCCTTGCAATCACCATGCTCGACTGGCGTGAGTATGGCAAAGCGTATGCAGAAAAAATGATTGCTGTTTCGTTGGCACTGGCTGAAGCACTGGTAGCGCTCAACAACGAAAGGATCAAGGTTTTCTCAACCAGCGAAGGTACTACCCGGTCGCATCAATTCGCGCTTTTAGCTGAACCATTCGGTGGAGGCCAGACCATGGCAAAAAAACTCCGCAAAGGTGGATTTCTGACCTGTGGTATTGGCTTGCCAGTAGCAACTTTGGATAATGATCTGAATGGTTTGAGAATCGGCACACCGGAAATCGTTCGCTTTGGTGTTAGCGAACAGCATGCCGTAACACTTGCACAGCTATTGGCTGAGTGCCTGGCTTGCGAATCCGATGAAGCGCTCGAAAATACGGCACAGAAGGTCGCCGCTTTCCGTTCAGAATTTCAAGACTTGCACTACATCATCAGCTGACTGATCAACCCCAAGGATGAGTGCGCCCAACATATTTACGCAAACGCAACCTCATTCCAGTTCGATTTTCTGGACAGTCTGGAAGCCACGCGGCAATTTTCGACCACGCTGACCACGGCTACCGGCATAGGCATCAAGTTCACGATATTTAATAACGGTATGACGTTTGCCACTATGCACTTTGAGCTTACCACCTTGCGGCACCACCATCACTGCAACCATATATTCCTCGCCTTCCTTGAATTTTTTACCGGGAATCCCGAATATCTTGTTGCCTTTGCCACGCGCCATCTCCGGTAATTCATTGACTGGAAATACCAGCAAACTTCCCGTATTACTGACTGCCGCAACAAGATCGGTAGCAGGGTCCTTCAAAGCTGCTGCAGGTAAAACGCCTGCACCCGCAGGCACACTGATACAAGCCTTACCAGCCTTGTTACGACTCTGTAAATTGCCGAGCTGGGTAATAAAACCAAAACCTGCAGTGGTTGAAAACAGATAGCGCTCTTCATCAGACCCCATAATGACACTGATAAAATTCGCGCCATCAGGTGGCTTGAGTCGACCACTTATTGGCTCACCCAAGCCTCGTGCTGATGGAAAACCGTGTGCCGGCACACAGTAAACCCGGCCGGTAGAATCAAGGAACATTGCAGTACCATTAGTACGGCCCTGCGCTGAACTCTGGAAACCATCACCGGCCTTGTAGTGCAAGGCGCTTGGATCAACATCAAAGCCTTTGGCAGCACGCACCCATCCACGTTCAGACAAGATAACGGTTACCGGTTCACTGGGCATGAGATCAGACGCCGCTATCGCCTGCGCGGCAGCCCTCGCCACTATGGGTGAACGCCTTTCGTCACCATAAGTTTCGATGTCCTCTTTCAGCTCCTTTTTTACCAGCGTTTTCATACGCCGTTCAGAACCCAATGTAGCCTGTAGTCCGTCGCGTTCTTCAATAAGCGCATCCTGCTCATCCCGGATTTTCATTTCTTCCAGCTGCGCCAGATGGCGTAGCTTCAACTCAAGTATCGCTTCAGCCTGAACATCCGATATCTTGAATCGCTTCATCAGTACCGGCTTGGGTTCATCGTTGTTGCGTATTATTTCAATGACTTCATCGATATTCAGATAAGCAACCAGAAGCCCTGCAAGAATGTGCAGTCGCTTCTCGACTTTGTCGAGGCGCCACTGCAGGCGTCGCCGCACAGTTTCAAGACGATACTCAAGCCATTCTTTCAGAATCACTCGAAGATTCTTGACCTGTGGCCGACCGTTAAGACCGATCATGTTCATGTTGACGCGATAAGTGCGCTCCAGATCAGTCGTGGCAAACAGGTGCTGCATGATTTCATCAATTTTGACGCGGTTGCTGCGCGGTGTAATAACAAGACGTGTCGGATGCTCATGGTCGGACTCATCCCGCAAGTCTTCTATCATTGGCAGCTTTTTAGCCAGCATTTGTTGAGCGATTTGTTCCAGTACTTTGGAGCCCGATACCTGATAGGGTAATTCGGAAACAATAATGTCAGTACCTTCCTTTTTATAAACCGCCCGCATCCGGACCGATCCATTGCCATTCTCATAAATACCGGCAATTTCCTCTGCAGACGAGATAATCTCGGCAGCTGTGGGGTAATCCGGCCCCTTCACGTATTGCAGAAGATCCGCGATCGTAGCTTTGGGTTTTTCGAGCAAATGAATGCAAGCAGCACCGACTTCCCGAAGATTGTGTGGCGGAATATCTGTCGCCATACCCACCGCGATTCCGGTGGTTGTGTTCAGTAAAATGTGCGGCAGTCGTGACGGCAACAACGATGGCTCATTCAGCGTACCATCAAAATTTGCCACCCATTCAACCGTGCCCTGCTCCAACTCCTGCAACAGCGTTTTGGAAAATCGTGTCAACTTTGATTCCGTGTAACGCATCGCTGCGAAAGATTTCGGATCATCTTGCGAACCCCAATTGCCCTGCCCGTCGATCAGCGGGTATCGGTAGGTAAAGGGCTGCGCCATCAACACCATGGCTTCATAGCAGGCACTGTCACCATGCGGGTGATACTTACCCAGAACATCGCCGACGGTGCGCGCAGATTTTTTGTGCTTCGATGCAGCTGACAGACCCAACTCGGACATCGCATACACGATGCGACGCTGCACTGGTTTCAAGCCATCACTGATGTGCGGCAAAGCACGATCAAGAATCACGTACATCGAGTAGTCCAGATAGGCTTTCTCGGTGTAGACGCTTAGCGGCAGCTCCTCGATGTTGTCATCAAGTGTTATTTCGTCACTGGCCAATGTTATTGATTCCTGTAGTTCCGGTAGTGTCAGCAGCGTTAGCAGCTGCAGTAATAGATATTATTGTTGCGGTTATGTTGGAGAACAAAACCATTTAGCGCTTTCGGGTCTTGTCAGGACACCAGCGTGCGACGCTTGATAGCCATGTTAATTAGCCCGTTGGTTGACGCGTCATGCCCGGTCGAGTGCTGAGTCAGGTGCTGTGCTGCGCCGATTTCAGCATAGATAGTTTTTGCCAGCTGCTTGCCGAGCTCAACTCCCCACTGATCGAATGCATTGATACCCCACACAACAGATTCGGCGAATACTTTATGCTCATACAGGGCAATCAGTGCGCCCAGAGACGCAGCATCAACCGTCCCGAGAACCAGAGTATTGGTGGGCCGGTTACCCGCAAAGGTTTTATGACCTCGCAGGCGTGCAATCTCGGCGTCAGAAGCACCCTGCTGTTTCATCTCAATCGCCAATTCTTCCGCGGTTTTACCGCGCATTAGTGCTTCAGTCTGGGCAAAACAGTTCGCCAACAGCATGGCATGATGATCACCCACCGGATTGAGGCTTTCAAGAGGCACGATGAAATCTGCCGGAATCAGATGGGTACCCTGATGCACCAGCTGAAAGTAGGCATGCTGGCCATTGGTGCCTGGCTCGCCCCAGACGATCGGTCCTGTAGCATAGTCAACAGCCTCACCGTCACGCGTTACAGATTTCCCGTTACTTTCCATGGTTAGCTGCTGAAGATATGCCGGGAAACGGTGCAAATACTGATCATAAGGCGCAATCAGGTGGCTGTTTGCACCAAAAAAATTGTTATACCACACAGTCAACAGCGCAAGTATCACTGGCATATTGGCCTCCATCGGTGCAGTCATAAAGTGTTCATCCATGGCATGAGCACCAGACAACAGCTCCTCAAATCGATCCATACCAACAGCCAGCGCTATGGATAGGCCAATAGCCGACCACAGCGAATAACGTCCGCCCACCCAATCCCAGAATTCGAACATATTGGCCGCATCAATGCCAAACGCTTCAACTTCGGAACGGTTTGTGGAAAGCGCAACAAAATGCTTGGGAATACCGTCAGCTTTGCCAGTCTGGTCGACAAACCACTGCCTTGCCGTATGGGCGTTGGCTAGCGTTTCCTGAGTCGTAAAGGTTTTGGATGCAATGATAAAAAGTGTGGTTTCGGCCTCCAGCTTGTCCAGTGTACTGACAATATGACTACCGTCGACATTGGATACGAAATGCATCTTCAAGCGAGGATGAGAGTAGCGATCAAGAGCTTCCGTGACCATCAGCGGCCCCAGATCAGAACCACCAATGCCAATATTGACAATGTCAGTAATGGCATCCCCGTTACAGCCACGCCAGGTACTTTCGCGCACCGAATCAGAGAAACTGCGCATACGTGCCAGTACTGAACGGACTTCCGGCATCACATCACTACCTTCAACCATGACAGGCCGCTCACTCCGGTTACGCAATGCGGTGTGCAAAACCGAGCGCCCCTCAGTAGAATTGATGGCGTCACCCTGAAACATTGCTGCAATTGATTCCTGCAGACCACGTTCGCGCGCCAGCCCGAGCAGCAGAGGAATGGTGCTCTCGTCGATGCGGTTTTTAGAGTAATCAAGGAAAATACCGGCGGCTGACAGAGAAAACTTGTTGAAACGGTCAGGGTCAGCGCCGAACATATCTTTCATCTGCGCATCAGCAATCTGCTCATGGTGCTGTTGTAGCGACTGCCAGGCGGCAAGTCGAGTTAGCGTTGTCATCAGCCAAGAATCCCGGTTGAGGTAAGGTCGTATCAGCCGCCAATCAACAACCACAATAAAAATCGGGCTCCGCAGGCTGCAGGTGATGGTGTAATTGTAGCCTTTGACACCGCGCTATGCAGCCAGCTCGCTGTTATACCCTATACTGGCCAATACCATGAGCACAGCATTTCTGAAACCGGCGACATACGCGACGGGTCGCCTTGCCGACAAATCGGCAGCCAGCCCGCTTGCCGAGTCCAGCACCGGGTCAGGCAGGTATGGCGGCAGGCACGGGACAGGCATTGAGTTGCTTATTGCGGAAGGAAAATCAGCCGCTGACGCTCTGGATCAGGTACGCGACAAGCAACGTCAGGGCATTTTCATGATGCAAGGTAAAATCCCGAATCCGGAAACCGCAAGCCCCGCCAGATTGTTACAGCACGAGCAATGCTCAGCGCTTATGGAGTTGCTTGGCGAGGGATCAGGCACAAGTGATTACGAGCAAATCGTCATTGTGCCCGATCCGGACGTTGACGGCCGGCACGCTGCTATGCTGTTGATCTCACTATTCAGAAAGTACCTGAGTAGCTGGATCGATACACACAGCCTGCATCTGTTTCGAACACCATTGGCACGCGTCGATGGCAATTCGCAGTCGAACAACGACCCCGCACCCGACTCCGCAACCAGATCGGCAACAAATTCGGCAACCGGCTCTGCAACAAAGTCCTGCTACCTCGACACAGCAGCCGAGGTGCAACAGTGGCTTGCCAACCGCAATGCGGCCCGTTCGGGCATCACTCACTACAAAGGACTGGCCGCCTTCAACCCGGCAGAATTGGCAACCCTGCTTGCCTACCCTGTACACTCAAACGAGCGCAGCCTCTGCCTGAACCCGGAGCCAACAACGCCACCATGACAGACGCATGAACAACACACTGGAAATTCCAGTTTGGCTGGCATTGCTGATAGGTGCCCTGGCCTTCGTTGCCCTGCTTCAGTACTTTTTATTGCCGCCAGTACGAATGCTGATGCGACGCCGCGCCAATCGCGTCATTGACGAGGTGAATTCGCGCCTTGCACTGGCCTTGCCATCGTTCAAACTCACTAAGCGTGAGGTACTGATTGATCGCCTCGTCTATCACCCGGAAATTTTGCAGGAAGTTGAGCTGCTGGCGCAAAAAGAGAACATACCGCGCGATGTAGCGATGCTGCAAATACGCGATTATGCCCGTGAAATAGTACCGGCCTTCAACGCCTGGCTGTATTTCAAATGGGCTTATTGGCTGGCACGTCGAATCGTGCATATTCTGTATCGTGTCAGACTTGGGTTTGCTGACGATGCAGCCCTGGCCAAACTGGATGCAAACAGCAGCGTGGTATTCGTGATGAACCACCGCAGCAATATGGATTACATTCTGGCTACCTATCTTGCGGCTGAAAAAACCGCCCTGTCCTATGCTGTCGGTGAATGGGCAAGGGTCTGGCCGTTACAGCAACTTATTCGCTCCATGGGCGGTTACTTTGTGCGCCGTGATTCGGGCGACCCTTTGTACAGGCGCGTGCTGCAGTGTTACGTGCAAATGGCCGCCGAGGGCGGTGTACCTCAAGCCGTTTTTCCAGAAGGCAAACTGAGCCGCGACGGGAAACTCGGGGCAGCAAAGCTGGGCCTGCTGGGCTATCTGACACGGCACCGTCTGATGGATACGGGCTCAGTGCCAGGCGATATTATTCAACAGCCGGCCGATTCCCAATCCAGCCATGACATCGTGTTTATTCCGGTTGGTATCAACTATGATCGCGTGTTGGAAGATCGCACATTGCTGCGCCTGCTTGATCGCTCCAAAGCGCGTCGCGGTACTTTTTTTACACTGCGCAAGTTTATTGGATTTCTTGGCCATAATCTCTGGCTTGCCATTACCGGACGCTGGTACCGCTTTGGCTATGCCTGTGTCAATTTCGGCACGCCGCTTTCTCTAAAGGAATGGCAACAAAGCATGGCGTTGACACAAACAGGCGAAACCGATGAGCCGCAATTCCATGCGGGCGTTGAAGCCTTGGCTGAAGAGCTGATGGAACGCATCGGCCGAATTATTCCTATCCTGCCTGTTGCCCTGGTAGCAACCATATTCGCGGCATCAGAAGAGGCAAAGATCAGTGAAATCGATATCAAAATACGGGTGTCGGAACTAATAGAAAAGCTGCGCACCCATGGCGCTCACGTCTACATTCCTCGAGGCAGTCTCGATTACGCCGTCACAGTCGGACTGAGAATGTTGACACTACGCCATGTATTAAGTGAATCTGATGGTTTCTACCAGGCTAATCGCGATGAACAAACGCTACTGGAATTCTACGCAGCATCCATTGAACATCTGGTAAAAGCCTCATGAATCAAACTGACAACTCTCTGCCTGCAGCTACTACAGACTACATCGTCGTCGGTGCTGGCTCAGCTGGTTGCGTGCTGGCCAACCGCTTGAGCGAAAACGGCAAATACCACGTGACCCTGCTTGAAGCGGGTGGCTCCGACCGCCGTTTCTGGATAAAGCTACCCATCGGCTACGGCAAGACATATTTTGATGAACGGGTTAACTGGAAGTACACAACCGAGAAAAATACAGCGCTAAACGGCCGCTGCAGTTACTGGCCCAGGGGCAAAGTACTGGGTGGTTCAAGTTCAATCAATGCCATGGTGTATGTGCGTGGCGCACAACGCGATTTCGATGACTGGGCGAATCACGGCAACCCCGGCTGGGACTACCAAAGCGTTGTGCCCTACTTCGCCAAATCTGTTGACAGTGATTTTGATCATGAATCGGATAAAGCGGCCAACCTGGGCCGCGGCCCATTAAAGGTTTCACGCACAGATTCCCAGGTACATCCACTGTGCCAAACGTGGTTACAAGCGGCGCAGGAACATGGCTTTAATGTCACCGATGATTTTAACGGTGGTGCGATGGAGGGTACGGGAATCTATGCGATTACCACTCGCAACGGTGTACGCGAGTCAACGGCGGCAGCCTATCTTGATCCGGCCAGAAAGCGAAAAAACCTGCAAATCATCACACATGCTCTGGCGCAAAAAATCGAATTTGACGGAGTCCGAGCACGTGGCGTTACGTATACGAGGCAAGGTTCTTCACAAACGCTGGTAGCAAAGCGCGAAGTCATACTAAGCGCAGGTGCAATCAATTCTCCGCAGTTGCTGGAACTCTCGGGCATAGGCGCTACTGATGTACTCCAAGGAGCTGGAGTGCAGACAGTGATGATTAACAAGAATGTGGGGGAACACCTTCAGGATCACATCGGTATCAACTACTACTACCGCACACGTGTACCAACGCTAAACGACGCCCTGTATCCGTGGTATGGAAAACTGCGTGAGGGCCTTAAATATATATTGACCCGACGTGGTCACTTATCACTCAGTGTTAATCAGGCGGGCGGGTTTGTTCGTACCAGCGATTCCATGCAACACCCGAATATGCAGCTGTACTTCAACCCTATCAGCTACACCACATCCCCTGCTGATAAAAGGCCATTGATGAATCCAGACCCCTGGTCGGGTCTGCTACTGAGTTTCCAGCCATGCCGGCCCAGCAGTCGTGGCCGCCTGCATATTAAAAGCCCTGATGTATCCGTCGCACCTTCAATCGAGCCCAACTATCTGGCAACCAATGAAGATGTTGCCGACGTATTGGCCGGCTGCCACCTGATGAGGGAGCTGGCGGCCACCCCGTCGCTGGCTGCAGTGATTGAAAAGGAAACCCATCCTGGACCTGACATGACTAGCGATGAAGAACTGCTGGATGATTTTCGCAATCGTGGTGATACCGTGTTTCACCCTTGCGGCACTTGCGCGATGGGTCCGGATGCGGGCACATCAGTGGTGGACAGCAAACTGAAAGTTCACGGTATTGAAGGACTCAGAGTAGCCGATGCATCAATATTTCCAAACATCACCTCGGGTAACACTAATGCCCCAACAATTATGGTCGGGGAAAAAGCCTCAGATCTTATTCTTGAGTCAGCTCGCGATACGCCGGCACACTAAATTAAACTCGGCCTGATTCGCTAGAAGTGGTCACGCCCTTCTTTCTCTAAATTGTTTATTCGGCTGCGGCGAAGTAGTTTCAACAACAAACCACGGCCCGCTGCCAGCAGCGGGTACAGCACATGTGCAACAGGGCGTGACTTGAATAGCCAGTAGTTAATCCTGTTGAAGGTGCCGGAACGGCTGCTAATCAGAGCAAGAGCATGTATTGCATCGGAACCGTAATACAATTGCTCGCCCATCTTAAGCACCATACCGTCATCAATATCCAAACCGGCGGCTGTGATCTCCTGCATCAGAGCGGTATCATCCCTTGCATTAACGATCTTGAGATTACCCACAGACTCTCGGATGCGAACTACCTGACAATAGTTATCACAAGCGGGACACTGTTTGTCATAAACAAGATAAATATCTTCCTTAGACTGGGTCATAGCAACCTGTGCAGTAGGTGTAGGGACCATTCTCGGATTTGATCCCAAAAACGATCCCAAAAACGATCCAGCAACGGCCTCAACAACGATTCCAGAAACCAATTTTCAAAATATCAGGGCTTGGCTATCCGGCTATCATCATCAAAACAACTTTCCAGCCGCTGTGCTAGCTTTTCAATGCCAATATTACGCGCATAACTAATGTTACGCTGCGGAATCTTTTCAGGATCTGCAAAATTTTCCAATGCGTCACTGATGCTCTGCTCTCTCAGAATATGCAAAGCCGGATAAGGCGAGCGATTGGTGTAATTGGCGGCATCGCCAACCGCCCCGTTACTACTGTCGGCAAAACAGTAGTCGGGATGAAAGGTGGCTATCTGGAATTCGCCACTGAAACCGTGGCTCTCCAATACCGCTTCCGCAAGTGAAGCGAAGTCAAGAAAGTCCTCAAAGGCGGCCAGGTCCGCCGGCATCACCATCAGAACAGTTTCGGTAGTCTGGTCCACTCGCAATTCGTGCAACCGTTCCAGCAACCATTGCAAGCGTTGCCGTTCACTACCACGAACAATATTTATCAGTAGCGCACCTGGCTGGTTCAACACCCTGGCAGCAAACGGGCAAAAACCAAGATCGACAACCATGCGTTTGACCCAGCGACGCGTGGATGCCTCAATACTTGCATCCGTAAGTGTCGCTTGCGGACTTGTCATAGTTGCCTCATTCTCGTGTTCATAGGGACTTTATGACCTCGGTGGGTGCGGCGCAAATTATTTCGGGCAGCATTTCGAAAAGCGGCACGGGCGGCTTTGCCAAGGATTTCAACCTAGACCAACACCAGTATATTATGGCGCCCGGGTTCATCGGCTGCAACGCGAATCCGGGCATGCCCTGACTCCCGGGTCACAGCGGCCAGCACCAAAAAGTCGCTCCGAAGCGGTAAGATATGTCGACAAAATCAGGCGTTACTAGGATATGCTTAGAGTATAAGCCGGCAGTCACCCAAGAACGGGAAATTCCCGGGGGCAAAACCTGACATCTGTTTTGTAGCAGGCGGGTTTTGCTGGCCGGTTTTGCTGATCAATCGCGGCTGAATCCAATACCCGTACAAATCACGAATAGCCAGGTTGTGAATAACAAACCACAACAACACGAAACAAGATGAACCCGGACATTCAGCTTCTGCAACCCTACCCCTTCGAGCGACTCGCAACCCTGCTCGACGGAGTGCCAGCTGCCGCTGAAAAACCCATTTCTTTATCGATTGGGGAACCCCGCCATGCTGCACCTGCCGCCGCACTCGAGGCAATGGTCGACACTATGCGGGATATGGAAATCTACCCCACTACCACTGGCAGCTTCGCCTTGCGTGAAGCGATTGCCAACTGGCTTGGCCAACGCTATCAACTGAAAAATGCTGTATCACCGGACACTCAGGTTATTCCCGTCAACGGTACCCGTGAGGCTCTGTTCGCTGTCGCTCAGTGCCTGCTTGACAGAAAGTCCAACAAGACCCGCGTTCTCATGCCCAACCCCTTCTACCAGATTTACGAAGGCGCTACGTATATGGCAGGGCTGCAACCGGAGTTTTACAATGCTGCCATGACCTCTGATGATGGCCCGGATTTCAGCCTGATTAGCGAGGATAGCTGGGCAGCCGCGCAAATGATCTATGTGTGTAACCCAGGAAATCCAACCGGGAATACGCTCGGCCCCAGCGAATGGCAATACTTGCTGTCACTATCCAATAAGCACGGTTTTATCATTGTCAGCGACGAGTGTTATTCTGAAATCTACCGTGAGAGTGCCGGAGCACCGATCGGATTGCTGCAGGCGGCAGCCGAGTATGGCAACGACAGCTTCAGCAATTGCCTGGTTTTTCACAGCCTGTCAAAGCGCTCCAATTTGCCTGGCATACGCTCCGGGCTGGTTGCAGGCGACGCAGCGTTAATAAAAATCTTTAAAAACTACCGCACCTATCATGGCTGTTCGATGGCACCACCAGTGCAAAAAGCCAGTATCGTAGCCTGGTCGGATGAGCAACATGTGCAACAAAATCGCGCCCTCTATGATGAAAAATATGATGCTGTGCTTGATATTTTGTCGCCGCTGCTGACAATGACAAAGCCCAACGCCGGATTTTATCTTTGGCCCCAATTGCCGGTGGATGATGAAACATTCACACGCGAGATGCACGCACAACAGAATGTGGCGGTGGTACCCGGCAGCTATCTGGCCAAGGAAATAAACGGCATCAATCCGGGCTACAAACGCACACGGCTCGCGCTGGTTGCCGAGCTTGAACAATGTGTCGAAGCTGCACAGAGAATTACCAGCTATCTGGAATCGGTATGATCAACCGCCAACCCTCAGCTGGCAGGCGAGCCATAAACAAAAATAACTGATACTCAATACACCTATACAAAACATGAGTTCCAATACGATGAGTGAACTGGAAAAAATCATTGAAGAAGCTTTTGAAAATCGTGCAGAGCTTTCGCCTGCTTCAGCTCCCGACACTGTACGCAATGCCGTGAGCGAAGCAATAGAGTTGCTCGACAGCGGCAAGCTACGAGTAGCAGAACCACTAGGTGCCGGCGAGTGGAAAGTCAACGAATGGGCTAAAAAAGCGGTACTACTGTCGTTTCGGTTATACGACAATAAACCGATGGAAGCGGGCGGCTTTACGCGCTTCTACGACAAAGTGGATTCAAAATTCAGCGACTGGAACGAACAGCGTTTTAGCGAATCCGGAGTACGGGTTGTACCACCGGCTGTCGCAAGAAAGGGGAGCTATCTAGCCCCCAGCGTTGTAATGATGCCGTCCTATGTCAACATCGGCGCCTATGTTGATTCGGGCACCATGGTGGATACCTGGGCGACAGTGGGCTCTTGCGCGCAAATCGGTAAAAATGTACACCTGTCTGGTGGCGTGGGTATCGGTGGTGTGCTGGAACCCTTGCAGGCCAGCCCGACAATTATCGAAGACAACTGTTTTATCGGTGCACGCTCAGAGATCGTCGAAGGCGTTATTGTTGAAGAAGGTTCAGTGGTATCGATGGGGGTCTACATCGGGCAAAGCACTCGAATCTACGATCGCGAAAAAGACGAAGTCATGTATGGTCGCGTGCCTGCAGGCTCAGTCGTGGTATCCGGCAATCTTCCGGGTGGCAATGGAAAATACAGTCTCTATTGCGCGGTTATAGTTAAAACCGTAGACGAAAAGACGCGCTCCAAAGTTGGCATCAATGAATTGCTCCGGGCTATCGACTAGCCCGGTTATACAAACAGTATGGCCATATAAAGACTGACCAGCTCCGAACCAGCCAGCGCAAGATATGACAACGATCTACGGCATCAAGAACTGCGACACTATGAAAAAGGCCATGAAATGGCTGGACAGCCATTCGTTTGACTACGAATTTCATGACTATAAAAAATCGGGGCTGGATAAAAAAATGCTGCTCACCTGGAGCAAACAGGTCGATTGGGAGATTCTGCTCAACAAACGTGGTACCACATGGCGCAAATTACCGGATGACGTTAAAAACGAAGTCTCCAAGACAAAAGCACTGGATTTAATGACGGAAAATCCTTCAATGGTAAAGCGACCGGTACTGGTTGTGGGCGACGACGTTCTGGTCGGCTTTGATGAAAAAGCCTATCAACAGGCTCTACTCGGATAACTTATAGAAAGGTTGGCCAAAAAATCACAAACCGATAACAAGCAGTCGCGCAGATGGAGCTGATCAGCTCCCTTTTGCCGCCACAACTGACTGCCGCCTGGGCGGTATCACTGATCATTCTTTCTTTTTTTACATCGGCATTTAATGCCACTTTCGGCATTGGCGGCGGCATAGTCATACTCACTGTTTTGCTGCAAATACTGCCTGCCTCTATTGTTATCCCCTTACATGGGTTGGTTCAGTTGGGCTCCAATACCGGGCGCGCCTGGAACATGCGAAGCTCGATCTGTATCGCTATTTTGCGCTGGTTCGCCCTGGGTGCTCTGCTCGGTGTCCTGGTTGCCAGCCTGGTGTTTGTCAGCCTGCCAACACGCTGGCTTACCATCACACTTGGCTTATTTATACTTTGGTCCATATGGGCACCCCGTTTCAGCGTTGCTTCAATTCCCGATAAGGGCTTTTTCGGTATTGGTGCTATTGCCACTTTCTTAAGTATGTTCGTCGGTGCTACCGGGCCAATGGTTGCAGCGTTCTGGAATCAGCAACGTCTCGGTGGCAAAGAAGGCCAGGTCGCTACACATGGAGCAGTCATGGCGGTAACTCACGGGCTCAAATGTATAGCCTTCGGTTTTATCGGTTTCGCGTTTAGTGAATGGGTGTTTTTTCTGCTGGCGATGGTCAGCGTAGGCTATGCAGGCACGCTGGCCGGTAGAAGACTACTGTCCCGGCTCAATGAAGATACCTTCAGGATCGGTTTTAAAGCAGTAATGACCTTACTGGCCATTCGATTGATCTGGCAGGGAATACAAAGCTGATTTTTCGGGGCCCAGGTGGTGGTTAACGAGGGTTTTGCTGTAAAGTGACAGAGCTTGATCGACTATACCGGCACAACACTTTCCGCCGGGTTCTTACATTTTCGGTAACCGGAAGCTGATAATGAGAGTATTCAAAACCCTTGTAACACTCCCAACCTCAATCTTGTTTGGTCTGTTGTTGTTCGCGACCACGACCGTTCAGTCAGACGTCCATAGTGAATACCCCAATTCTGTGGTGGGCCAAAGGCATATGGTGTCGAGCGCCCACCCACTGGCGAGCGAAGCCGGCCATGCTGTTTTGGAAGCAGGCGGTACTGCAATGGATGCTGCCGTTGCTGTTCAGTTCATGCTCAATCTTGTTGAGCCTGAATCATCAGGTATCGGCGGTGGCGCTTTTTTATTGTACTGGGATGCACAACAACAGAAACTTCTGACTTACGATGGCCGGGAAAAAGCACCGACTGCCGCAACACCGGAATACTTTTTTGCTGACAACGGCGAGCCGATGAAATGGTCTGAAGCGGTACCCGGTGGCCTGTCGGTAGGCGTACCCGGCACCTTGATGTTATTGGAAACAGCCCATAAAGCGCATGGCACACGGCAGTGGGCAAACCTTGTGCAACCTGCCATCAAGCAGGCAAGAGAGGGTTTTCGGGTTAACACCAAGTTGGCCAACTCGATTGCAGCAGCTGCGGAGCGCGGACTAACCCTGTTTGATTCGACGCGTAATTACTTTTTTAATGAGGATGGCACACCCAAGGCCGAGGGCACGTTGCTCGTCAACGATGAATTTGCCGACAGCCTGACTCTTATCGCCGCCAATGGCTCTGCCCCTTTCTACACAGGGCCCATTGCAGAATCCATTGTGGCGGCAGTAAAAACCGAAACCAACGCCGGCATCATGACGCTGGACGACCTTGCATCTTATGAAGTCATCCAGAGAGACCCGGTATGCTTCCCTTATCGTGCCTATGAGGTCTGTGGCATGGGGCCACCCACCTCTGGCGGGCTTACCATGGGACAGATGCTGACTATACTGTCGTCTTTCGACCTACCTGCAATGGGGCCAACTGCTGAAAGCTGGCACCTCTATATAGAAGCGGCAAAACTGGCCTATGCTGATCGTGGTATGTATATGGCCGATGCCGACTTTGTTGATATGCCCGAAGGCTTGTTGAATGCTGATTATCTGGCACAGCGAACGGCTTTGATTGATCCACAAAAATCCATGGGCAAGGCAACAGCAGGTACCCCTCCCTGGGACGAAGCAAAACTTTACTCACCCGACACACAAATTGAAAAACCTGGCACCTCACACTTTTCCATAGCCGATCAGTACGGTAATCGATTATCAATGACCACCACTATAGAAAGCGGATTTGGCTCGCGTGTCATGACACGAGGGTTTCTTCTTAACAATGAACTAACAGACTTCTCATTCAAACCCGAGAAAGACGGTCAAGCGATTGCCAATCGGGTTGAAGGTGGCAAAAGACCTCGCTCTTCCATGTCACCGACCATCGTTATGCAGGACGGGCAACCTGTATTGCTGACGGGTTCGCCGGGCGGCTCGCGAATAATCAACTACACAACACAATCAGTTATCGCCATTCTGGACTGGGGTATGGACCCGCAGGATGCGGTTGCCATGCCACATATCGTCAATCGCAATGGCAAAACTGATGTCGAAGAAGGCACAGATGCGACGGATCTAATACCGGCTCTTGAGGCTCTGGGACACGAAATCAACGTACGTTCCCTGACCTCAGGCCTGCACACAATACTGATCAAGAACAATCATTTGTACGGCGCCGCCGATCCACGACGCAGTGGTGTTGCATTGGGTAAATAAAAAAACTGAGCAAACAGGTAAATTAACCTGATGCATCAGGCATGAGTGCCAAAGTGGATATGGTGAGCAAGGCTGTGGGCCTGGTCTGTGTGGCTCACTTTTTCAGCCACTTCAATATGATGATGCTGCCGCCACTGCTGCCACTGATTGGCGAATCATTGCAGATCGGCTACACCGAGATTGGCCTCGCTCTGACCTGCTACAGCCTGGTATCAGCACTGACACAAACCCCTATTGGATTTGTCGTTGATCGATTCGGTGCACCCAGAATTTTAATCACCGGGATAGTCGTCGAAAGCTTAAGCTTTATGCTGATAGGTGTATTTCCCATGTACAGCATGCTACTGCTTATGCTCGTGTTTGCAGGCATAGGTAATGCGGTGTACCACCCGGCGGATTATTCCATCCTGAATCAGGTGGTCCCCAGTGAAAAGATTGGCAAAGCTTTTTCCTACCATACAGCGAGCGGCCTTTTGGGTGAAGCCGTTGCACCAGCGACAGTACTGATACTGGCACTGACACTGGGTTGGCATACAGCCCTGATAGTTGGTGGTTTAGCAGGTGTTGCGGTCGCAATAATATTGCTTCTTAACCGGCATCTGTTTTCAGATTTCGCCATATCACGTTCAGCAACACACAGGGGGCAAGGTCTACTCTCGCTGCTCACCTGGCCATTGATTCTGGGCCTATTGTTTTTCGTCGGTATTTCCCTGACTAGTCGCGGGGTTAACGGTTTCGGGATCAGTGCTCTGCACGAAGGACAGGGTATGGACTTGCCAAGTGCCGGCATACTGCTGACAGTATGGCTGATCGCAGCCCCCATAGGTGTACTGGCCGGGGGGCAGCTGGCCGACCGGCAGGACAATCACGCAGCAGTCATTGCAGCCAGTTTTCTGGGTCTGGCGGCTTGCCTCGCTCTACTGGCAACTACCCAGCCACCCTTCCAGCTGGCCCTGATAGTCTTCGCAAGCGGCGGGTTTCTAACTGGCCTGGTGTCACCATCACGCGACATGCTGATTCGATCGGTAACTCCACCAGGGCAAAGCGGCAAGGTATTTGGCTTTGTCTCCACGGGCTTCAATCTGGGTGGTATGGTGGCGCCACCACTTTATGGTTATATTCTTGATTCCGGGAATGCTAATGGTGTTTTCTGGATGGCCTCTTTAGCCAGCCTGTTAACTATAGCGACAGTATTGGGCGCAAAACGCGCAGCACTAAAAGCACCGCCTGTCGCAACTTGATCTACTCTTTCCCGGACTGCAGCAATTCATACCACTGTTGGGCAGCCAAAGTTTGACCTTCCTGAGTCAAATGACATCCATCGAAGCGAAACCCGAGACCTAAAGTATCCAGATCAATTCCAGGATACACACCGTCTATCTCGGCTACCAGTTGATCAATGGCCTTTCGAACGGGCTCATAAGGTTCATACTGATAACAGCGAGTCGACTTGGCCAGATAGATTGCGGTATCAGGCAAGCTGCTACGCAATACCTCAATAACCCTTCGCAAGCGCTGAAAATACTCTTCTTCCGTAGTTTTGCGAGTTGCGTCGGTTTCACCCTGCATCCAGAAGATCGCATCCACGGGCACCTTAGCCGACTGGATGGCTCTCAGCATATCAAGTAGATGCTGATGATACGCTCCACCGGGTGCCCAATCAGCAACAGAAGTCGCTCCAACCACAGTTGCGGCCCAGACGACCGCCTGGTGGTCATCAAGAAGTCGTGGCGAGAGCTGTGTCCAGATGCTACCGCCATCACCACTGGAACCGAACAGCGGATCACTTGCCGGATACAGGTTGCCCTGCCAGAACTGGTAGGAATTTACTGGAGTGGTCTGGTCTTTGAAAGTCAGGCCATGACTACCCGCATTGGACTGGCCTAGCAACAGACCGGTAAAAGCTGCGTTATCGTCGGCAAGTACAGGCGCTTGCGAAGACTCTATAGGCAAATCAGTAGAGGATGGAACATGATAAGGGTGCCGCAAACCGTGCCTTTCCAACAGGCGGTTTACCTGAACATTCCGCTGGAACAGCGCACCTGCGACAAAAACTGCCAACAACAACAGAATTAAAAAAGATCGCTTCAGCCAGACCATATGCCTTGCAACTCGAAGATGCAGTGTTCAACAGAAATGAGATTATTCCTATGATGGGCCCGCAGCATCGGAACCTACCGTCGGCCAGCGCTTCAATGGAGTCGTAAGCTTTTTCTGCCAGCCACTATAAATTTTTCGTGTCCAACGCAGCAGTGGTTTTTCAACGAAACGGGTGAGCAGCGCCGCTACAATTATACTGACAACCAAAGCTGCCATGATTAGCACAGAGTTGGGAAGTCCGTAGGGTTCAAGAAAAATCATCACCGCAAAACCCAGATTCTGATGCACCAGGTACAAAGCATAGGAAATCGAACCAAGGAAAACCAGCGGCCTCAGAGCGAGACGGTCCAGCTTGCGATTGACAAACAAGATGAAAAAAACAAAAAACAGTGCAACAATCATCAGCCCCGGCCAGCCACCCGCCGGAAACTCACTAACCCAGCAAAAAAACAGCAATGCCAATTCGCCCGTCTTCCAACCATGCTCATAGGCGCGGTAAAAAACTATTCCTGCTACAAACAGATGCGCGTAGGTCAATAGAAAAAATTCTTTGGTATACCAGGAAAAATGCCCCGTTAACATTTCTACCCAATAGGCAATCCAGACCAGCCCCAACCAGGCCCAGCATATTCCGATAATTCTGCGCAGCTGTCCTGTTACAAAAATCATCAGCATCCAGAAATAGAAATACATCTCCACAAGCAGCGACCAGTAAACCCCGTCAAGATAATCAAATCCAATAAATTTCTGGAACAACAGGAAGTTGGCAAATACTTGTGCCATACCAGGGCGTTCGACAGGCAAAG
>CALLOA010000088.1 GCA_938005265.1 uncultured Granulosicoccaceae bacterium | reverse complement strand
CTGTGCCTATGAGATTAACAGGCCATGCAATAATGATATTCCTGAGGACTGGGAATATGTTAACCCTTTGGAAGCAGGCGTCGGCGAGCCTGAAGACATATCAAATCTTACGCATGTACAGGACTTTGACGGAGCCGTTTTCTACAACGAGTCTGAAAACCGGGTTATTATTTCGTTTAGTGGGAGCGATCACCCCTCGGATGTCGTGGCCGGTATTTTTCTTTCTTCTGGCGGAAATTCATATCAAGGCAGGGCAGCAATTAATTTAGCTCAGGCTGTCAGAAGGCTATATCCAGAAGCTACGATAGAAACAACCGGCCATTCTCTCGGTGGCGGGCTTGCCATTCTCGCAGCTTCTCTACTCGACGTTGAAGGGGTTGTATATGGTTCAATAGGTATAGACCAAGACTCTTCCGACCACTATGGTGTTGACTGGGAAACAACAGATCAAATTGATCATTTCTTTGTTAATGGAGACCCGGTTGCAGATCCATTCACTATGCATTTCTCAATCTCAAATTCGGTAGATGGGCTAGTCTATGAGAGCAATAACTTTCTTCCCGCAAGGGCGGTCACCTACGAACTCTCTCAGCCTCCAGACCAATCATGGGGATTTTTGGGTTCTCATGAATTTGCAAATCTGGATACAACTTTGGAACATTATCTCGAAGAACTGGGTTGCGAGTAATTATGAATCTAATACCTGTCAATAAATTTTCACTCCATGCGATTCTTGTTGGACTATTCCTGGCCACTAGCTCAATTGCTCAAGCATCACAAGAAGATTTTGAAGCACTAATATACGCCATAGAAAAAGATGATTTTGAAACTTTTCAGGAGTTACTTGAATCCGGTGCTGATCCAAATTTTATAGGCCAGGATGGGCGGTCACCCAGATGGGTACTATGCGAAACAGCCCGACTGCGCCCACTAAACTGGATGAAAACTCTGGAAGAAAACGGCGCTGATATCAGCCATATTCGGCTGGACTATGCATCCCACGGAGGATTAGCTATATACGCTTCAGCCCTATTTTGTTCTCTTCTCAGCATACGAACGGATACGTTTATATATTTAGCGAACAGCAATCTCTTTCCAGTTTCAGACATTTGCCACCTGTGTACCAACCCTTTCTATAAATCTTCTATTGTTGAGTATGCTGTGCAAAGCAAAAAGTTTAAAAAAGTAATTTGGCTTATTGACAACACGACTTATGCCAAGGACATGATCAGCAAAAGGGTGATCTCGGACTTAAACAGAAGCTTGGGAATCAGACAAGACAGATTAACCGAATTCTGGAATTTGGTGGATAAAGTCAGAGACATGGGTTACGAAGTTACACCATCCATCCCAAGGTAATATTCCTGAGTGATTTATACAGGCAAAACCTTAAATACACCCTGCATGTTTCCCACTTCCCGTCTCCCTGCCCAGCACTTGTATTACTGACTCTTCGCCTGTGCAAGCTCAGCCCGCAATGCGCGAAGCTCCAGAAGATCAAGTCTCGGTCTTCATTCAGCTTTCTGCGTAATCTGACGCCACAAGCCACAGCCTTGATTCAGATTTATGTCCTTTAAATCATAAAATAGAATTATGATCTAATTATCATAATTTCATATTTATTGTTATCATTGTGCATCCACAGCCCACCTGAGCTGCCAGCCAAATTGACAAAATATGATCTCTGGACCATAATGTGCATATATGATCTAGCAATCATAACTAGCAGCAGCCCAGATCACCCCCTCCCTCGGAAAACATTCCAATGGACCAGCTGGCAAGAACACCAAAAGATATCGGTCATGCCATTCGGCGGGCGAGAAAACAGCAAAAGCTGAGTCAGCAAGAGTTGGCCACCAGGAGTGGCATTTGGCAGGAAACAATTTCAAAAATTGAAAATGGTTCTTCGGGGGCGCGGCTGGAGACCATTTTTGATTTGTGCGCAGCTCTAGACCTGGAAATTGTGATTGCCAAACGCAGCCAGAGCAACACGGATTTCCTGGAGGACACGCTCTAGCATGCCTCGCAAACGCAGGTATACACCGCTGCATGTTTATCTGAATACGCGATTGGTGGGATTACTCGAACGCGAGTACTCCGGTGCAGTCAGGTTCAGCTATGACGCAGACTGGTTGGCATGGGAACATGCCCTGCCGGTTTCAATTTCGATGCCATTGCGAGAGGACCGTTTTGCCGGTGCAGCGGTTATGGCTGTGTTTGATAACCTTCTGCCGGACCATGAATTCATTCGTCGCCGCGTTGCTGAACGCGTCGGTGCTGATGGCATTGATGCATTCAGTCTGCTCTCTATTATCGGCCGGGATTGCATTGGCGCTTTACAGTTTCTGGCCGAAGGCGAAGCCCCGCAAGCGGCTGACAATCTCACCGGCGAACCACAATCAGATGAAGATATCGCGCGTATTCTGACCAGTCTGGATGTGACTCCTCTGGGCATTCGTAGCGAACACGACTTTCGAATTTCAGTGGCAGGCGCACAAGAGAAAACGGCCTTACTGCGCCATGGAGAACAGTGGATTGAACCCACTGGCACAACACCCACCACTCACATTCTGAAACCTCAAATCGGCCGGCTCGCTAACGGTATGGATTTGTCACACAGTGTCGAGAACGAGTACCTTTGCCTGCAAATTATGGAAGCCTTTGGATTGAAGGTAGCGGAAACATCAATCGAAACCTTCGCCGACCAGACCGCGCTGGTTATAAAAAGGTTTGATCGTCACTGGACCAGTAAAGGCCAACTCATTCGGCTGCCACAGGAAGATTGCTGCCAGGCGCTGTCCTGCCCGCCTACACGTAAATACCAGAACGAGGGAGGACCGGGCATCAAGGAAATCATGGATGTCCTGCAAGGTAGCGATGACCCGATTAACGACAGACGGGACTTTTTTAAATCACAAATACTGTTCTGGTTAATCGGTGCAACCGATGGCCATGCCAAAAATTTCAGCATAGCCCTGAACACTCAGGGGCGGTTCAGAATGACACCGATCTATGATGTACTGACAGCACAACCGTCGTTCGATCATAAACAACTGTCGCACAAGGATTTCAAGCTGGCGATGCGCGTGGGTAACTCAAATCAGTACAATGTGGAGAAGATTCAGGGCAGGCATTTTCTGGATTCGGGCCTTAAGAGCGGGCTTTCAAGAAAAGTTATCGGCACGCTTGCCGAGGAAGTACAGGATAGTGCCCTAGCCACACTGGAAGCTCTATTCAACACCTTGCCGCATAACTTTCCCGGCCAGCTACCGGAATCCATTCTGGCGGGCGTTCAAAGACGATTACCCCGCTTGTCGATTCCGGACTGATTCCACCGCAAGGCCAGATACTTGCCGTTGAATTTATTCGCCCTGCACCACGCCCTGGCTTTCTGCATACGAAATGGGTTGATATTTCGCCGGGTTGTCCGCACTGCAGCACGATGGTACGCAGGTCATTTTATAGTGTGGATTGGCGTTGAAGAAAAACGGGATCGAGTAGCGCGAAATTGAACTGTTGTTGTTATTGGCAAAGTGGCGCGTACTCAGAAAACGATCATTCGTCCATTGCTTTAACAATTCACCGGTATTAACGATAAATGCACCCGGAATTAACGGCGCATTGATCCACACCTTGCGGCGTTCACTAAAGATCGTAAGCCCAGGCTGGTTCTGTGCAAGAATCGTAAAAAAGCTGGTGTCCACATGCGGAGAAATGCCAAACGCGTTCTCCGGGTCACGCGGCACTGCCGGGTAATGAGTCATGCGTAAACGGTAGAGCGGTTTTATAAAGGCTTCCTCAAAAAAATCACCCGGCATATCCAGGGCACGTGCATAAACCGGCAACATCCTTTTGCCCAGATTCTCCATCGCATTGGCATAGTTTTCCACCGCTTGTCGAAACGTGGGCAGTTCAGCCGGCGCAGGCCACTGATTGCTATCCATCGTCAGCTTGTCATCAATTTTTATGATGAACGCTTCATTGACGTTGCCCGTATCACGTGCAGGTAATTTGCGGTTCTTTAGGGGCAGGTACCCCATACCACCTACAGGCCAATCAGGCCTGTCCATCAATATTTGCTGTTTTACATCAAGATGTGATGCATGAAACGCTTCAGTCTGTGCAAACGCTTCATCGATTTCTGATTGAGCCACACCATGGCCGATAATTGACAGAAAGCCGGTTTCTTCACACGCTGTTCTGAGTTCGCCGGCTACCTTGTCAAGTGCCGCGTCGCTGCCTGTTTGGAAATATTCCTGCAAATCAATCACCGGAATATCACCTTCCTGTGCCTCTTCAGGCTTTGATGTATCCCACTCGGATGATTCCTGGCGCAGCTGCTGCTCTTTGGCCAGAGCATCGAATTGGCTGCTGTCGTTGCCGGGCTCAGTGGTGTCAGATAGGTTGTTCACTTTTCGACGCTCTTGGATTGAATCAGGTAATTGTAACAAGCCACCCCTCAGGCGCAAAACCAAACGCAAGAAACGCTCGTTGTTGCGACCTATAGGCCAGCTACTTATTTTTTCGACGCTTAGCATACGCCGTCGGTATTGCTTGCAGGGGGTCATCCGGCCAGTCGTGTTTCGGGTACCTGCCAGCCATATCTTTCCTTACATCCGGGTAGCTATTACTCCAGAAGTTGCCCAGGTCAGTCGTAATTTGTACCGGCCGGCGTGCGGGTGATAACAGTTCTACTTTTAACGGCACCTGGCCATTCGCGATAGCCGGGTTGTCCTTGCAGCCAAACATTTCCTGCAACTTGACTGATAACACCGGTTGCTCCGTGCCCACATATCGCAATGCTATTTGTGAACCACTGGGTACACGGTATTTGCGAGGCAACAAGGCATCCAGCTGTTGTTGTTGTGAATAGTCCAGCATACTGGCCAGAATGGTTTTCAGGTCAAGCTGCGCCAGCGACTTCAAACTACCCTTGCCTTCCAGCCACACCAGCAACCAGCCTTCCAGATTTCCCAGCAGGGCAACGTCATCAACCGGTGGCCACTCTAAATCCTTGCCCTGCTTTGGAAGATTTCTGATTAAATTTACCCGTGCCTGCCATTCACGGCATTCATCAGTCCACGGCAAACAGTTTAAGCCGCGTTGACGAACTCCCTCAAGCAAGGCTCTGGCCTTATCTGCATTACTGATATCGGTTTTGGTACGCGACTGCACCACCAGATTACCGAGCATTTTCTGGCGTTCAGCAATCACGCGTTCCTGATTATCATCCCAACCCAGGTTATCCCGAGAGGAGAACAATTCGGGCGAAAAAAGCTCCAGCTCATCGATATTTAATGAGCAGGCTAGAAATATTCGCGCCTGTTTGTTCGCACCACCCATTCTGGCAACAGCTAAATACTCATCATGTGCCAGTGGCTTGTCCAATGACATCTGCGCCCCGGCACCACAGGCTAGCAAGTAGTTTGCTTCACGACCAGCGCGGCGTTTTGCAATCCAGTCCGGGTAGGCTTGCGCTAACAGCACCGCAGTACTGGGGGTGTCCGCCGCATCTATAAGGGCAGGTGTTTTTCCAGGCAGCTGTTTCGCAAGTTGGTTAATACGATTCTGTTGCTGCCTGGATGGTGTCCTTTGCAACAGTGAGTCGAGATCAATCTCCCGATTGCCAGCAGTATTGTCTTCCAGTAACACAGCCAGCTTGCAAGCAAGCGCGTAACAACCCTGCCCCATTGACCACAACAGCATATGTCCCAACCGAGGATGCACCGGTAAGTCGGCCACCTGCTTGCCATGATCAGTCAAGCGCCCGTTGTGCCATATCCCCAGCGATTCCAGTAAAGTTTGAGCGCGAGCGATTGCAGCTTCAGGTGGTGCTTCCAGCCAAGGCAGATCATCAGGGTTGGCAACGCCCCACTTGCCCAGCTCCAGTAACAACGACGACAGATCACTGCGCAAGATTTCGGGCTGCCAGCTGGGTGTGCGTCGCACATGGTCATTCTCTGACCAAAGCCTGTAACAGACACCAGCGGCTGTACGACCGGCACGGCCAGAGCGTTGCGTGGCACTGGCCTGGCTTGCTGTGACCGTCTCTAATCGAACCGCCCCGGTTGTACTGTCTATGCGCCCCCGACGCTCAAGCCCGGCATCTATCACAACCCGAACACCATCAATCGTCAGCGAGGTTTCTGCGATACTGGTGCTTAAAATGACACGCCGCTGTGTCTTGCTTGCAGCAGCAGTTGCTGCTCGCTGAGTTGCAGAATCTGCCCCGCCATGCAGTTGAAACACAATCACATCATCGGCCAATCTGGATTGCAACAGCCTGGCGGTTCTATCTATTTCAAATACTCCTGGCAAAAAAACCAGCACGTCACCGGATTCTTCGCGCAACGCGTCTACAACCGCCAGTGAAACCTGCTGTGGCAAAGGATCGCGGCTCTGCCCTGACCATTTTATGTCCACCGGGTACTGTCGCCCGGCGCAGTAAACCTGTTTGGCATCAGCCAGCTGGTCACTCAGCTGCTGTTCATCGAGCGTTGCCGACATTAACAACAGCCGGAGATCATCACGGACAGCCTGCTGCACCTCCAGACACAAGGCCAACCCTAAATCTGCCTGCATGCTGCGCTCATGAAATTCATCAAAAATAACCAAGCCGATGCCTTCGAGTGTCGGATCTGATTGTAAAATCCGCGTCAATACGCCTTCCGTCACCACCTCCAGTAACGTCGCTTTTGAAACGCGTGTTATCCCGCGCATGCGCAGCCCGATTCGTGCTCCCGGTTTCTCACCTAATTGTGAAGCCAGGCGTTCAGCAACGCCCAGTGCCGCCAAACGCCGAGGCTCGAGCAGGATTATCCGTTTATCAGTTGATGCTTCGGCTATCAGCGCTAAAGGCAAACCGGTACTTTTACCGGCACCGGGCTCCGCATGTAACAGCACATTGCCGGACGCCAGTGCCGAGCAGACCTGTGGCACCACTTCGGCAATGGGAAGGTCTTTTACTTTAGCTGGAAGGGATTGCAAAATAGACAAGGTGGTGGGCCGTGGTTGCAGACTGTGCCGTTAAACTTATTTGTTAAACACGTTATATAGAGGAACATCTGTTGTAAACAAAAGACACTATAATCCAGTGTATCAATCGGAGAATCTAATGCACGACGGCGAAACTGGCATGGGTGAAAACAACAGTGAAAGCAATGACACCAAAGCCCCCAGTGACACCAAAGCCCCGCAACTATTGCAGATAGAACTACGCGTCCTGGGTGCATTGATGGAGAAACAACTTACCACGCCCGATGCCTATCCCTTGACTCTTAACAGCCTTATCAATGCCTGCAACCAGAAGTCTAGCAGGGAACCTGTGACTAGTTATCACCAGGGTGAAATTGCACGAACGCTGACGGAACTTGAAAGCCGGGGTTATGTACGCAAAGAAAGTGGCTCACGGGCAGATAAATATGAACAACGGTTTATCAACCAGCTGGGCCTCGGCAGAAAACAGCAAGCTCTACTGTGCATCATGATGTTACGTGGCCCACAGACCCTTAGTGAATTGAATACGCGCACCCAGCGCATGTGCGAATTTGTCGATAAAGAAGATCTTGAACTCAGCGTTGAGCGGCTTTGCGAACGCAGTACACCCTACGCTATACGTTTAGGCCAGCAAGCGGGGCAACGTGGCGAACGCATTTCACATCTATTTAGCGGCACACCCGCAGTTACTCCAATGCCAGGATCCGAAAGCAGCATGGGCACATCACCCGGAACTGCTACGGAAGGTCCGGGGCTGAATATCCCGAATCAACAGGCTGAAAATTCCGGCCAGCACGAAACCATAGAGTTGCTGGAAATGGAGGTGACCAGCCTGAACCGCAAGGTGGAGTCCCTTCAAAGCGAAACAACATTGCTGCGGCAACAGCTGGAAACTTTGTACAAACTCACCGGGCAAAGTGTCACAACAGACTAGGTTTGCATGATTAGGACTCACGCCCGGGTATATAGCGCGAACATTCGCCGTAGCCTTGAGAAACCATAATAGCCAGCATCGGCCAAGGTATAGGTGCACAAGGATTTAGAGACCAGCTCAAGCCTGGTATTTTGAGTTTCAGTTTATATTAAAAACCCAATCTATACGGCGCTTCCAAATTTTGTGAATCAGGACTTGATTTCTATGGAAATCAACTGTATCGTATCTGCATACCTATTAGTAGGTAGGCCAATAAACGTATTTGTAACCGCGCAGTTTTGATCACCACTGATTTTATTCACGACTATTGGAATCGACCTGGAATTCAGTGCAGATTTTGACAAAGTCGCCACTGTGCATACAGCCAGCATTGTGCGTTATGTGCAGGGTTCAGCTTTTCGCCACAGGTACACAGTGGGGGTGAAGAATTTCATGTCCATTTGCCCCAGCAAACGCGTTTATTTGTTAAACGTCGTTATATTTAAAACTACTTTATTAAGGAAAAAACTATGTTAGCTTACTCAGTTATTGGCGCTAAAGATCTTCCAAGAGCGCAGGCATTTTACAATTCATTGCTCGAGTTAGTGGGCGGTAAAGAACTGATGGGACTTGATCGAATCAAGTTCTACGGTACCGAAGAAGGTGGTGCAATGCTTGCCGTCTGTACCCCTGCCGACGGCAAAGAACAGAGCTGTGGTAACGGCCAGATGATTGCTATTCCGGGTGGATCCACCGAAGGTGTCGATGCTCTGTACAACAAGGCACTTGAATTGGGGGCGACAGATGCCGGTGCACCAGAGCAGGCATTACCATTCTTCTATGGCGGCTATGTTCGCGACCCTGAAGGTAACAAGGTTGGTTTTGTACATTTAACACCGGCATAGAATCAAGAGTAATAGCAAAGAACAGCGAGACGTTTACCCGGTAAGCGTCTCGTCTTTTGATTAGTTGTTCATATTCGGGTGACATCACCGGAACCCATTGGCTGTCAACTGCGATAGAACTGTGATGGACAGACGAACAGAATTATTAGATTGTGCGGAAAACATCGCCAGGCGCCGTGGCTATAATGGCTTTAGCTATGCCGATCTAGCCGATGAAGTGGGTATCCGTAAGGCGAGCATCCACTATCACTTTCCGTCGAAAGCCGATCTTGCAGTCGCCTTGATCGAACGCTATGCCAACAGATTTTACGAAGCACTGGAAGTGATTGATGACACTTCCGAAATCGCGTCAGATCGGTTAGCTGCCTACGTGCAAAGTTATCGCAAAGCCCTTAGTGGCGGCACTAAATTGTGTTTGTGCGTGGCATTTGCGATCAGCCGGGATTCACTCTCTGCAGATGCGCTGACTGAACTCGATGCCTTTCACGCTAATAGTATTGACTGGTTGTGCAATACTTTTGAACTCGCTAAAAAGGATGGTAGCGTAACCCACGTTAATAACTCGACTGAAGAGGCCAGCGCTTTACTCGCCACAGTAGAAGGTGCACAGCTTGTTGCGCGAACGGCGATCAAGGTGTCAGATTTTGATCAGGCAACCCGGTTGTTTTTGTCACGACTGGACTAGTGATCCTGTGGTCACCACGGATACCAAGTGCGATCCCTCCAATTTCAATCGTCTTCTTTAGTTTTAGTTTCTTTTTCTTCTTGCTGAATACGCAGATAAATCTCCTCCCGATGAACAGCCACGTCGTCCGGTGCATTGATACCAATGCTAACGGTGTTGCCTCTAACTGCAATAACGGTAACCGTAACCTCATCGCCCACATAGACAGTTTGCCCTAGATACCTTGTAAGTATTAACATCCCTCGCAACTTAACAGCCAAAACGTTCTGTAGAGACTGATATCCAGGGGCCTTATACCCAGGATTCGAGCGCATGATTTACAGCACTCTCGAACTTGATCCAAATAGAGAAAATCGAAAAGCGCCGTCGCTGATGGAGGCGAGGACGTGGAAAAACCAACACGATTGGTTGGCCGATAGAACACAATTAGGTTCAACATTGCAAGTTACTCCTGTAACAGCGTTTACAGCTCCAAACATCTTTAAATCGTGCTTCAGGAACAGTCTGTTCCTAAACACGATACGCCCGCTCTGCGAGTTAGACTTAAAACTACAATATACGGTGAGCCCATGCAACAAAATCCAGCAACTGTAATTCACAACTGATTGTGTTATCGAGCTACTTCCTGGCAACAAGCAAACGTCCAAGCCCTATTGATATTAAAATGGTTCAGGAGATTCTAGTCTGCCTTGGTACGAGCCAAAGGTCGCCCACCAACAGCTAATGCCACAATCACAACAATCTCATCGGCATGCGGTGCATCAGGGATGGTAATTTCTGTGGAATCCATATCATCAAATTCCCAGATACTGTTTTTATTCGTCAAGGGCACCACAGCCACACTGCCCGGTCCACCTACTTTCTTTGTACCTGGAATGATGTCGTCGCCCTTGCCTACTGCCGCCCGGACAGGTGCGCCAAAACGAGGGTGCAGGATTGCTGCAGTATGCTCAATCTCACCGTCGGTACCGATAATGGCCGCCTTGCCATAGCTTGTTACCTCATCCGGTTTTACTCCAAGTGCTGCTACACCCCGCTCTGCGAGTATTCCACTAATGTTCTTGCCAAGGTCGTAGAGCGGCTCCAGATCTTCCTGATACTGACCGGCAAAAGGATTTTTAATGACCCCGGCCACAGTTACTTTCATCTTGCCACTTACCGGTTTGCCGCAGTCTTTTAACGTGTCTTCAAGTTGAACCACAATCTTTCGTATATCCGGTGTACGAGCAGTATCGTTCGAGGTCATCAGTTTCTCCGTAAAAATTGGCTTAACCTGTTATATGAAACTGACAGCATTTGCCTTCTACAATGGCAATGGATCAGTCGTTGTTATTGGTTGTGGGTTAATCACATTGTATAGGTATTTCGTTGCCCTGAAACAGCTGTTGTGTAGAGTGAGCAACGCCCTCTGCAGAACTAAAGGGAAATCTGAACTAAAGGGAAATCTGAACTAAAGGAAAATCTGAACTATAGGGAAATCTATCGATGAGCCAAGCGAGAATAAAATGGCCAAACGGTGCACGTTGTGCTGTTGCTATCGACTTTGACCGATACGCAGCGAATAAAATGTATTTTGTTTCATTTCACCAACGCATGCATTTTATATCAGCTTACAGACAATAAAAACATGCCAACTGCAAACACACATGCGTTTGAAATCAGAATGTTTGTCTCAACCTGAAAAATTACAACGACCTATTCGCAATTTGTAAAAACGCCTCGAACCACTGCGAGTAAACGTTGCCAGAGAATTCGTAAGGTTAAGCAGCATGACTATTAATTTAAACGCTGCGTAACGATAAACAATATCGAATTTATCTGATGACCTTTTATGACTTCAGACGAGACAACAGGAACAACAAAAATGATCACAAATACAGAATTTGAAAACTTAATCGAGAACAAGTACATCGAACTGGTAAGAGTGGTTGCGGCACCAAAGGAAAACAGCTGGTGTATTGATGCCATCTTAAGGCGCTCGGTACAGCCGGAGTATGCAGCGTCACTAATAGCTAGCGAAAGCAATAAAAATTCTGTTGAGATTCGTCGATTCAAAAGGCTGGATTCTGCTGCCGCCTACCTACACTCAGTTGGTATTAAATCCTTTATCGTTGATCAAAAAGATGCAGCTGCCGTTAGAGCAGCTCCAAGGCAAGCCAGCAAAAATCCGAAAATCGATACCGAAGAAACACAACTCATGTTGTAAGAGCGATCAATAACGGAACAGCGCAAATGTTTCTTGCCGGTACACCCAACTTCATTGCCATGGCTCTCATGGCTGTTGCAGTAATAATTTTTTATTTATCCAAACGCACTTATTCTGCAGAAAATCTGCACAAAATCTGCACAAAAAAATCACATTACCGATTTTTCATTATAAACGTGTAATCCAATATAACTAAATTTTACAATACCAATTGCCGTTAATGTGTTTTCTACAACAAAACTGTGGTTCAGATTATATGAAAACTGTTAGCGTTCTAAAAACTACTGCTCTTTTGACATTTGCAGTTACTCTTGCCGCCTGCTCCAACACCCCGAAAAAGAACATTGAGCCGCCTGCGCCAGTTGCTGCTTTGGCGGCACCAGCGCCTGCACCCACTGCAGAAATAGTAGAAACACCACGCGGTCCCAGCTTGACGCTGGAAGACGTATTGTTTGATTTTGAACAGTCCAGCTTGCGCCCGGAAGCGCATCACACGGTAGAAAAAGCAGCGAACTACCTACAAACAAACCCCGAACGCACTGCTCTGATTGAAGGCCACACAGATCATACTGGGGAGAGCGAGTTCAATCAGAGTCTCTCCGTAGATCGGTCTGAAGCAATCAAAGAGGCGCTTATCACCATGGGTATTAGTGAAGACAGAATTACCACCAGAGGATTGGGAGAATCCAGCCCTGTTGCAGACAATAGTACGCGCGAGGGTCGACAGGCTAATCGCCGCGTTGAAATGATATTCGTAGAGCAAGAAGGCTCTATTCAGTAGTCAGTTAGCCAACTATCTAACCAACCAACTAACTAACTAACTAACTACCACCCGGTTCCCGGGGTGAAGATAGCCCCGGGAAAACTACGCCTGTTTATGGCCTCAAATACAGTTGCCTGCCTTTGACGGGTAACTACCTAACAGGCTTGAATGGCTTCAACGACTTTGTTACCGAATTCTACGGTCCCGGTCGCACCCCCGGCATCAGCTGTTAAATACCCGGCAGCCAATACCTTATCAACGCAGGAATCAATCAAAGAAGCGGCTTCTACAGCCTCATTAAGGTTATGCCGTTTGCCAAGCCAATCCAGCATCATGGCACCAGAAATAATCTGTGCCACAGGGTTTGCCACATCCTTACCGGCTATATCGGGGGCAGACCCACCCGCACACTGGAACATCGCATGCTCATCGCCAATATCTGCCGATGGGGCAAACCCCATTCCACCCACCAGGCCAGCGGTCAGATCAGAAAGTATATCGCCATACATGTTCTCCAGCACCAGCACGTCAAAACTTGAAGGGCGCTGCAAGGCGTGCAGCATAATCGCATCGATATAGGAATAGTTGACAGAAACAGCATCGTAGTCATTCGCTGTTTCGTTAAATATCTGTCTGAAAAATGCCATCGCCTGGAAGTTATTGGATTTATCCACACAGGTAACCTGCGGGTTCTTTTTGCCAGAAGATTCAGATCGTTGCAGCGCTAACTCAAAAGCTGCCTTGCAAATACGTTCGCTTCCACGCCGTGTAATTATCATGGAATCCGAATACACCTGGTCCTTCACAATGTGTGAACTCTGGTAGGCTGCAAACAGGCCTTCTGATTGCTCCCGCATCACAACCAGATCAATGCCAGTTCCAACATCGGCCAAAGGCGAGGGAACGTTGGGCCGTAGCCTGACCGGACGCACACCCTGGTAAAGGTCAAGATCTCTGCGAGTCAGGACAATCATGTCTCCCTGTACCTCGGTACCGTCCGGCTTGAGTACGTCAGGCAATCCAAGTGATGCCAGGAATATCGCATCCGCTGCGTGAGCGGCTTGACGTGAGTCATCCGGAAAAGCCACACCGGTTTGCAAATAGTGTTGTGCTCCAGCTGCCAGCGATTCAAACTCACAATAGAATCCACCCACGCGTTGTTCAGCCGCTTTAATGACCGCAACCGCTTCCCGCATTATTTCAGGGCCGATACCATCGCCATCAAAGCGGGCAATTCGAAACTTTTTCAGCACCTTTCATTACCCTCGCCTATTTCATACTTATTACAAGCCTCAGCCCGTTACTGCACGTTCACCGAAACCACCCAACTACAAGTCAGTGTTATCCATTTCGTCTTTCAACCTGACAGGACCAAACTGCGCAGGGAAAAGGCCTTTCTTATCCTGATAGAACGCTCGAAGGTATTGCATATCTTCTGCAACATCCCCCGTCGGCCAAAGGGACTGACCAAACCCCGCCTGCTTTTGTCCATAATCAAGAAAAGTCGGCACGATCGGTACTTTTGCCTGCATGGCAATTTGGTAGAAACCTGATTTCCAGAATTCTGTGCGCTTGCGCGTAGCTTCAGTCGGTACCACCAATAAAAATTCAGCCTGGGAGGAAAATTTCATTGCCATTTGAGCAACCAGGTTGTGCGGAGAGCCCCTGTCTACTGCAACACCGCCTAACCCTCTCATTAGCCAACCGGTCAGAGGTGTAAACAAAGATTTTTTTGCAAACCAATGGATTTTGACACCGTAAGCCATTGCAAAAAGCAACAAGAGCGGAAAATCCCAGTTAGACGTGTGGGGCGCCGCCACCAGCACACATCGCCTGTCTTGTGGCGCCGAACCCAGCTTTGACCAACCTAAATATTTGAGCAGCTTGGTTGCTATTATTATTTTCAACAGTATGTTTCTCAGCCGGCAAGCCGTGTATTCTAACCGTTTACAAAACGCTTGACTTGACAAGATTGATGCTAAGGTGGGACAGTGCCAAATGTCTCATCCAGGCAGTTATCCACAACTACGAATTACTGCACCTAAAGGTCAAACACGTTATGGCTAAATACAAACTGACTTATTTCGATATTCATGGTGGACGTGGTGAGCCTATTCGCATTGCACTGCACGCAGCCAAGCAGAATTTTGAAGACAACAGAATATCTTTTCCCGAATTTGGTGAAATGCGCAAACAGTTCAGATTTAGTGCAGTTCCCACTCTGGAAATTGACGGTAAGCTGATCACCCAATCCAATGCAATCAGCCGCTACGTGGGTAAATTGGCCGGCTTGTATCCGGATGACCCTCTACAGGCATTGTATTGCGATGAAGCGCTTGGAGCAGTAGAGGACCTCACTCACTACTGTGTACAGACTTTTGGCCTCAAAGGCGATGAACTGAAACAAGCTCGCGAACAACTAATGAACGGGCGTTTAACGACGTTTATTAATGGATTTGCAGAACTGCTGGAACGTGGTGGTGGCCAATACCTGGCTGACCAGCAATTGACCATAGCTGATCTTAAACTATTCACACAGCTCAGGGCTTTCCGCTCAGGTGCTGCAGATCATATACCAGCCGATTTCGTTGACAAGCTTGCGCCTGTGTTTGTTGACTATCAAAATCGTATAGAGGCAGAACCCGTGGTCGCCAACTATTACGCATCACTGGCGCAGACGTAAAAGCCGGCAAAAAGAAACAGCTAGCCGGGCGCTGCCCACAAAAACACAACAATCATGGTAAGCACGGACAAAGCTGTGGTGACCACTACACCCGCAGCTGAGCGTTGCACATAGACGTTGTAGCGTTGTGCAACAACGAATACCAAAGACCCTGCCGGCAAGGCTGCAATAATCACAGCCGTTTCCAGCCAGAATTCTTCCAGGCCGAATACGAATCGCCCAACAACCCAGGTGAGTACGGGATGCACAACCAACTTCAGAAGACTTACCCAGCTTATTTCCAGTGCACCGGCAGAAATGCTAAATCCGTAGAGCGACATACCCATTGCGAACAACGCTGTGGCTCCCGCACCACGAGCCAGCAGATCAAGGAAATTTTCGACTGGTACAAAAAGCTCGATGCCTAACCAGGAAAACAGTGTTCCCAGCAACGGCGCGATAATCAGCGGATTTTTCAGTGACGATGTCAACACTGACAGCTTGCCCGATTCAGAAGCGCTTCCTGACACAACCAATGACCGTTTCTGACCGATTTCAATTAAAATTGCCGATAAGGTGAGGAAAACGAGATTACTCACCAGCGTTATAATAATCGCCGGTGTTGCACCGTTTGGACCGTAAGCAAGAATCAGCAACGGGATACCGAGATAGACGGTGTTAGAGAAAATACTTAACATCATGTGCAATGTCAGTATGGGAAGTTCTCTGTGAGCGAAGAGCAACAAGCCACCTGCAGCGCTAACAATAAGTGTTAGAAAGCAACCTGCTAAATACGCACCAAGAAAAGGCCAATTAAGGATTTCATCGAAAGGCACCCGGGCACAGGTGAGAAAAAGTAGTGGTGGCAGAGCTACAAAAAATACAAACTTGTTTAATGCTTCGGAAGACTCTTCTCCCAGCAAGCCTGTCTTTCTTGACAACACGCCTGCGAGAATAACCCCGAAAACAGGTAGAACAATATTAAAAACTGCGGACATTGAGGTGCGGCCATTGTGGTGCGGTCATTGCGCCCTGATTAAACTGAATTAGCAGAAAATCACGGCCTACCAGGTAGCTTTGTAAATGCAACAGTTGACTTGCAACCATCACCCAGCTGAACAATCACTACCGTGAAACGCCCAACCGGTGGGGTATCCCCCAAATCACCTTCCAACACCAACGATGTGTCACTCTTCAGGTTACGGGTAGAAGAAACGGCCGCACTGGTTTCCCGACCAGTGGGTATGGTGATACGAAAACGACCATCCTTGTCTACAAACGCAGACCTGGACACATCATTAGCCGTGAGTGTTAACTCACCATCAACGACTTCGAAAGGAAAATCCAGGCCCGGGTCTGAACAGTTTGATCTCCAGGTACCAAATGTTTGAGTTGATCGGGTCTCAACCGACTTGGCATTCCACCAGCCGCTGTATTTACCTGTGGTATCCCGGTCGGATTCGCTAACGGCACGCAGCACAGTACCAGCGCAGCCACTGAGCACAATGCTTAACAACAACGATGTTGATATCAGGATTGTCCGTGTATTCATTCCTGTTCCTTATAAAAACGATGGAAGTCGCTAAAACCAAGTGGCTAAAACAAACAGTGACAAACAGTGCAAACACCTTGTGTATTATACCATTAATCTATTTTTCAAATTATTGTGAATGGTTAATAAGCCTCTCTCTCTTCAAAATCGATATCCAAACGAAACAAGCAACCCATTTTCCAGGTCCTGATCAATATCAAAATCCGTCGGGTTGAAAAATAGTTCAAGTACAAATTCTGCCGTGAATTCCAGGGTATCGAAGCCTCGGTATAGTTCCACTCCGAGCATCCAACCAGGCTGCTTGACGCCGTCGAAGTAGTAGTTCAGATTCAGCGCAGAACCTATCCGATACTGATTACTGAATGCCTGCAGGCCCAATGATAGATTTTCACCAATATACCGGCTATATCCATATGCGATACCAACATAGCCCAAGCCAATGTGGATATTGTTGTTACCGAAACTATAGCCCCCCTGCCAGCCTATTATTCCTCCGTACTGGCTGCCGAAACCCACACTGTTGTTAAAATTTCCCGCGATCGCAGGTAGAGAGCCGGTTAACGCAAGTAGAGCTACAGCTAAACGTAGTTTGAGCATTTTAGTTACGCGGAGTCTTGTCCGGGTGCTTTTCATACATGAATCTCAAACGAAAGGGGCTGCTTGAACATAGCACTGCGGAACAACCGCATGGTGAAATTCTCACGGACTATAGTTGATGCTTTCACTCATTGTTGGATTCTGATGCCACTTCCAGTAGGTGTTCTGAAGAAGCAGCGATTGCTCACCAGCCACATTATTTGAAAATATCCGATCATTTATCCGCGTGATCGGTATAACGCCACCCCCAGTGGTAGTTGCAAAAACTTCGTCAGCAGATAGTAATTCAGCGAGATTGATATCTCTTTCAATCACGTCCATTCCCAGCTCTGCACATATCTCCATGGTTACTTTTCGGGTAATGCCTCGCAGAACCCCTGAGCAAGGGGTTATAACCTGTCCTTTAACAATCATGAATATATTAAAACCAGGGCCTTCGGTAACGCTACCTTTAGCATCGATTAAGACAGTATTGTCAAAGCCTGCATCCCTTGCATCAATCAATCCCTGTGTAAAATCCCCCCAATGATAATTTTTGGCTGTTGGATCAACTGAAGACTCACCTATCCTGTGTAAATGTTGCGGAATATGGATTCTCACGCCACGCTTTACCATCTCCTCAGTAAAAACCCAGACAAATGGCACGCACCAGGCGTAAAAGTGATTAACACAATCTCGCGGATCTCGACTACCAGGCGTTGCAGGCTGGCCCCGGCTGGCTACAAAGGAAACATACGCATGCTGCAGGCCGGATCGTGCCACGATTTGATGCAAAATCTGCCGAATATCATCGCGTGACTGTTTGATGTCTAACCGGCACTTGTCTACGCTTTCTTCAAAACGATGAAGGTAGTCATCAAGACGAAAAAAACGCCCCTCCCATACATGCGCGACATCATAAGTGATATCGGAGTGCGTCAATCCCCAATCGGTTACAGGCAGTTTTGCCTCAGCAACAGGCATGACCTCGCCCGACATCCAGGCTGCTCCCTTGCTCCATTTGTTTGTTTTACAGGCAGTTGACATAGCAGCGTTACTTTAGAAAAAGCGTTTAGAAAAGCGATTAGAAAAGCGATTAGAGAAACTCGACTATAAATTTAGGCAGAATAGCTTTTGAACACAGTTGTATCATGGTATTGCAACGTCAGCTCTGTCAAGGTATGTTCATTCCACCTTGGCTTTATACCCTCTACCCTAACCCATGAATTATCAGGAACAAAATGCAAGCACAGGACGTGTAATTTTACCTGATCTTGTCAGGGCAATTGCATTGATGGGGATCGTCGTGGTGAACGTTGCTTATATTGCTTACCCCGGTGATATTGCCTATCACGCAGGCGGACTTGAAACTTTACCAGATTGGGCAGCGTACTATTTCGTAAACACGTTTTTCCTATTGAAATCGTACACATTATTTTCCTTTATGTTCGGGGTTGGACTTGCCTATCAAATTGGCTCAGCCGAACGTCGAGGCGCTTCCTTTAAGGCAATCTATCTGCGCCGTATGCTCGGGCTGATAGCATTAGGGGCTTTGCATATTACTGTGGCATTCAGTGGCGATATTCTGGTGATCTATGGATTGTTAGGAATTCTGTTCTACTTCTTCCGCAATAAAACCACCAAGACTCTAGTACGGCTTGGGATTGCGTTTATAGTGCTTCAAGTGCTGTTATCCAGTGCGTTCGCCCTTCTACTTTACCTGTTAGAGAATTTTTCCCCGGCCGACTATTCCGAACTGCAGAATGAATTGCAAGCTGAACGGCAAACTGTCATCGGCATCTTCTCGACCGGTTCTCTTTTTGAAGTGGCTATTTTACGTTGGCAGGAATGGTTCATCGTGATCAAAACAGTAGCGCCCGTGCAAGCTCCTGGTGCACTTGCCTTTTTCTGTTTCGGGCTTGCAGCAGTTCGATCAGGTATTCTTTCAGATCCCACCGCCGCATTTTGGGGAAAAGCTCGTCGAGTCTACTTGCCAGCAGGTGTACTGTTAAGTGCCATCGGCGCGTTCTGGTTTAGCAATGGTGAAACCACACAGTACAAAAGTCTGGCGGGTATGGCCATTTTGTTGCTGGCGTCCCCCCTTTCATCACTGGGATACATTGGCCTGATCGCCAAATGGTCTGCAGGACCACTAACCCCGTTTAAAGTATTTCTTGCTCGCGGTGGTAGCGCTTCCCTAAGTGCCTACTTGTTCCAATCACTGATCTTGTCGTTGCTTTTTTGTGGTTATGGATTTGGGTTGTATCAAAAAGTCGGTGCGCTAGGCTGCATCATCATCGCATTAGTGACAGGCTCCTTGTCCATTGTGTTAGCAAGTCTTTGGCGGGCTAAACATGAACGGGGGCCAATGGAATTTATGCTTCGAAGATGGTCTTATCTGAGATAAACATGTTCTAACGCCCGGGGTCCGGAATGGTGATTGACAATGGATCATTCCGCGGCTAGTTGCTCAACGCCTTTGTTTGTCAGCAGCCCTTGAAGTGGTAAATCTGAGGTTGATAATATCTGGTGAAAATAACATGCTCCAGGTCCACTCAAAGAATATGCGGGTTTTCTTTGCGAATGTAGGCATCAGTGATAAGTAAAATGCGCGCCAGACCAGCCAGGCAGGAAACCCACCCAGCCGGATCTTGCCAAAAATTTCAGCCACACCCGCAAGGTGCCCGGTAGTAGCCATGGAACCCCGTGGGGCATAGTTAAATGGCCGTGTCGCTCTACCCGAAATTGCCAAAGCAATGTTGTCTGCAAGTTGCTGCCCTTCACGAATGGCGAACTGCGCCGTAGGTGGAGCAAGTTCGTTGTCGTGTGCGTTTTGTACCAAAGCACAGTCCCCCATCGCCCATATACCTTCATTGCCTGGGACCGACATATCAGCATTCAAGCATATTCGGCCTCTTTCAGTTGGCAACTGTAAAGATTCAATAAGCGGATTCGGCCTGGTTCCGATGGTTGAAACAACCGTAGCTCCATCAACTCGTTCGCCACCACTGGTAATGACACCTTCAGAATCTACGGCATCCACCCCTGTGGACATCAAAAAGTGAATACCCCGTTTTTTCATTTTGGCCATCGCATGTTCACCCAGCGATGGTTTCATTTCCTGTAAGGGTATATCACGACGATGGATCACAGTGACTTTAAGATCAGAGTCATGTAACCGGGGATAATGGCGTTGTGATGCTCGAATAAAATCCTGGATTGCACCGCCTACTTCCACACCACTAAAACCAGCTCCAATAATTATGAAATGTCCAAACCATTGCCTGAGTTCAGGATCGGTTTCAAGGTCCGCTATTTCCATCTGGGTGATAACCCGATTACGTAACTCCAGTGCATCTCCCAGCAGCTTGAATGGCATAGCATGCTCTTGCATTCCCGGAACCAGCTCCATGTTTGCGCGAGAACCGATGGAAAGCACGAGGTGCTCATAAGGAATGGTACTGTTTTTTCCTTCACCCTCAAATTGAACCTTGCGGTCATTGGTATCAATACTGGTGACTCGTGCAGAAATAAAGCGGGTACGTCTGAGCATACGCCGTATGGGGGCTATTACATGGCTTGGAAGAATACTGGCACCCACGACTTCGGCGAGCATGGGGTTAAACGTAGTATAGTTTTCTTCACTGATTAGCACGACCTGCCATTCTGACGACAGTTTATTCTCAAGCTTCTTCACCAGCTGAGTGCCAGCGAAACCACCTCCAACAACGACAACATTACGTTTATCTTGCGAGAGGATATGTTCGACTTCGAGTTCCGAACCATATTCAATTAGCCTGAGGGCTACAACACTTGCCAGAATCAGGCAATGGAACAATAAATTGATAATGCCGATTTGCGACAGTGCGACATCAGGAATTCCAACAGTGAACAGATGCAGCAAAGTCAAACCAGCCAGCAACCACCCGGTTGCTCGACGTTGAAAGCCAGCTAACATCGCAATGCCACCTAGCAAACTCAGACTCAATAGTATCGTTATTACCGGTCCGTTACTGAACAAGGCTGTTCTATAGTCGGTATCTGCCATACCGAGAAAAAAGGCTGAAATAAAAGGGATGGATACGGCCAATCTGATTAGCTGAATACCCCTGTTGTGAGCCGCTCCACTGGTCAGCCATTGAGCAATCGCCGGAAATCGACCATCAGAGGCTGAAGCCAGCTTGTAAAGAATATTGAACCGGGGACTAACTGCCCAGCGCCCGCTGCCCAGAAGCATTAAAGCCAGATACAGACCTACCCCCATCAGATGGGTACTGACACTTAACAATCTGAGCTTGGAGTCATAGTCATGTGTCACAACCAGTGCATTTGCAACAACCGTGATGACCACCAGCGGCAGTACCGCAAGCCGAATGTTCCAGCCAACAATCAACAACAAACCACCGACTATCTCGGCAATAGTGACCAAGCCAATTACAAATGATGCGTTTTCCTGCAAAATCCCCGGCATATACTGCATCATTGCAACAAAATCAGCAGGGTTTACC
>CALLOA010000087.1 GCA_938005265.1 uncultured Granulosicoccaceae bacterium | reverse complement strand
TCATTATGCTGACCTGCACGAACTAGCACCGGTTTTTCGCGTACTGACGGTTTCGGAAAAAAGCACGGCTGCACCACAGTCTTAGCTGATCTTAATCAAAGCCGATTGACCGCCAAGCAGGTTTTAAATGATATTTGCCATTCTCACTATTATTCTTGCGATCACCGTTTATTTACCGCAGCTGTGGGTGCGCACTGTTATGCGGCGTCATTCGGTGGAGCGCACTGATCTTGATGGTACGGGTGGAGAGCTGGCACAGCACCTGTTACAACGTTTTGAACTTGACGGCGTCAGTCTGGAAAAAACCGATCCCGGTAAAGACCATTACGACCCGCAATCAAAAACCGTACAACTCAGCCCGTCCAATTACGACGGCCGTTCGCTAACTGCCGTGGCAGTCGCCACTCATGAAGTCGGCCATGCCATCCAGTTCCATAGACAGGAAAAAATATCCCGGTTGCGTGCGCGTTACCTGCCGCTGGCATTCACGCTGAAACGCATCGGGATTATGGTGATGATGGCCATGCCTCTGCTTGCCATTGTTCTGCGGGCACCACCATTGATTCTTGCCGTTATTGCCTTGAGTGTTGTACTTCAATTACTGGGTGCGCTGGCTTACCTGATCATATTGCCTGAGGAATGGGATGCCAGTTTTCACAAAGCCCTACCCATACTGATTGAAGGCAACTACATTGATGACAAGGATCTGGTTGCTGTGACCAGTGTGCTTAGGGCGGCAGCGTTAACCTACTTCGCATCTGCACTCGCCGAAATTGTGAATATTGGTCGTTGGTTGATGCTGGTGCTACGGCGTTAAAATCCGCCACACATGCTAACGCTAACGCAAAAGCGGCTGGCTGATATAATGACAGCCATTACATAAACAAGGCTTAGCTCATGCACCCGATCGACCAGGCATTAACATCGGATAACGTTCTTCCGGCAGCTCTTGAACCCACCTATTCCGGTGTCTTAAGCCTGTTCAAACGGCGCTACAGCAAAGACATCACTGCGGCAGACATTGTGACTGTTGGCGTGCCTTATGACCTGTCAGTGACCAATCGCCCGGGCACACGTTTCGGGCCTCGCGCCATTCGCGAGGCTTCAAGCACCCTTTCATGGGACGGTGGAAGTTGGCCCTGGGATTTTGACCCGTTTGAATCATTAAACATGGTCGATTACGGTGACATCTATTTTGATCATGGCCACCCCGAGGTAATACTGGAGGCCATTTACAAAGAGACCCGCAGCATACTTGAAACTGCTCCATTTCTAATTTCCATGGGAGGCGATCACTCTGTTTCCTACCCTTTACTTAAAGCACATGCAGAGAAGTTCGGTCCTCTTGCACTAATCCAGATTGACGCTCACTCTGACACATGGCAGGAAGATGAAAAACGCATTGATCACGGAACGATGTTCTACCATGCAATTAAGGAAGGCATTATTGATAGCAACAAATCAATTCAGGTCGGCATCAGAAGCAGAAACAAAGACACGCATGGCTGCACAATTATTGATGCCAACAGCGTGCATGAAAAAGGCGTTGACGCCACCGTCGAGCAGATTCGCAAAGTTACAAACGGTGCAAAAACCTACCTGACATTTGACATTGACGGGCTGGACCCCGCGTTCGCGCCCGGCACAGGTACACCTGTTTGCGGCGGGCTCTCTACCTGGCAGGGACAATCCATCATAAGAAAACTGGTTGATGTGGATATTATTGGTATGGATCTGGTGGAGGTATCACCACCTTACGATCACGCACAAATCACAGCACTGGCAGCAGCATCGCTATTGATGGATTTCATTTGCCTGAGAAAAGCCAGGCTGGATACACTGAAAAGCTAAACGGATACTTCCGCCTGCTCTATGTACACCACCATGGTGCAACCGTTTTTGGTGGTGGAATTGTGTTCCGTGCCTTCTTTCATATAGATCAGGTCGCCGGGCCTGTATTCGGTGCCGTCGTTGTCGGTCAGATCACCTTCAATAATATAAAATTCTTCGTCACCAGTGTGGCGATGGGCCGTGGTTGTGGTGCCGGGTGCCATACGGAATATATGAAAACCCACACCATCGGGCTTTGAACTATTCAGCTGCACCAGGGTTTGCGATTCATCGACACTACCATCTTCCAGTTGCCACGGCTTGAAGGTTGCATTGGCAATGTTTACCACTCTGCGTTCGTCTTTGCCTACCGGTTTCATTGCCTACTCTCCTGATTCATGTTTGTTACTGCCTGTCTTGGGCTTCCATTGCCAGCCTCTGCCGTTGTTGCCGTATAAGAAGCAAGCCCGCAATCAATACACCAATAGCCACGATACCAATCAACACGGTAGCCAGAGCATTGATATCCGGCTTTAACCCCAAGCGTATTCTGGAATAGATCAACATGGGCAGCGTGGTACTGCCAGGGCCCGATACAAAACTTGCAATAATCAGATCATCAAGCGACAACGTGAAGGCAAGCAACCAACCCGCCATCATGCCGGGTGTTAGCAAGGGCAAGGTAATATCAAACAGGACTCTTACGGGCCTGGCACCCAGATCATAGGCTGCCTCTTCGAGTGACATATCACTACCTGTCAAACGAGATTGAATGATGATGGTAACAAATGCCATTGCAAAGGTGATATGGGCAATAGTAATCGTTGTCATACCACGATTTGCCGGCCAACCGGTGATCTGTTTCAAGGTAATAAACAGGAGCAATAACGACAGGCCGGTTATGACTTCCGGCATAACCAGTGGCGCCGAAATCATACCCGTGAACAAGGTACGGCCACGGAATTTCCTGAAACGGGCAATCGCATAACCGGCCATAGTTCCAAACACAGTGGCGATGGTGGCAGTAATGGCTGCAATCTTTAGACTTAAAATCGTGGCGCTCCAGACATCAGGGCTATTAAACAGCTCCACATACCAGCGCGTCGAAAACCCACCCCATACGGGTAATAGTTTGGAATAGTTAAACGAATAAATGACCAGCAATACAATGGGCACGTACAGAAAAGCAAAGCCAAAAATAAGACTGATGGTAAGAAACCGGGAGCGCTTGCCGATCATCAGTAAGCTCCTTCACGGGCCTGAATGCGGTGATATAACATCATCGGGATAACCAGAACCAGCAACAACACAACAGCCACTGCACTGGCCACCGGCCAATCATGATTAGCGTTGAACTCGCTGGAGAGCACGCGCCCGATCATCAGCACATTACCGCCACCCAGCAAATCCGGAATAACGAATTCACCCGTCGCCGGAATAAATACCAGCAGACAACCTGCGACGATTCCGGGCCATGTCAACGGCAATGTCACGGTAAAAAAAGTGGCTGCTGGGCGTGCGCCAAGATCCGCTGCCGCATCATTCAATGAAAAATCCAGTTTTTCTATATTGGCGTAGAGCGGCAAAATCATAAACGGCAGATAGGTATATACAATGCCTACATAGACTGCAAATTCTGTATAAAGCAAACGTATCGGTTTATCTATTAGACCTATCCATAACAACAAGTCATTGATAGTACCCTGATCAGCCAACAACCCCATCCAGGCATAAACACGCAACAAAAACGAAGACCAGAACGGCAGCATTATCAGCAGCAATAAAATCAGTTTCATATTGCCGGGTGCACGCACAATAGCGTAGGCCATGGGGTAGGCAATCAACAAACAAATAGCAGTACAAACAGCGGCGATTTGTAATGAGTTCAGATAGGTACGAACATAAAGAGGGTCTTGCCATAGATAGGCATAGTTATCTATTGATGCTGAAACAGATGGCAATATTCCATCACCCCATTCCAGTAAATTGGTAAAAGGCGGGCTTGCAATTAACAGTTCAGCAACGCTGATTTTCAGAACAATAAAAAAGGGTGCGAGAAAGAAAAAGAGTAACCAGGCAAATGGTATTGCAATGATCAGTTTCGCCCAATTACGCTGCAGCCATTCGAAGACTTTCTCAACAAAACCGGCCTGCGTAGTTGTAAGCTGTGTCTCTGGCATCAGGCTGTGATCTCAGCTTGTAAGCAAAATTGCATTTGAAGCAGGGAACGACATCGTGACAGCATCATCCCAATCAAATACATGCTTGCCGGAAACAGAACGCAGGCGATTAGGTGATGTGACTTCAAACACCCGCCCGCCTTCGGTTTCCACTCGCAATATCGAAGTCCCACCCAGGTAGGCCAATTCCTTAATGGTGCCAGAGAGCCTGTTCTGCGAACCTGTTGCGGCCTGGTCAGTGACCAATGCAATATCTATTTTTTCCGGACGTATAGCCAGACAAACCGAATCACCGACACTGACCGGCTCGGAATGATTTACCTCAAAGCGATTGTTCCCTCCTTCACCTTCAACCACTACGGTCTCACCGTTAACCTCGATAACGGAACCTTCAATCATGTTGGCGGAGCCAATAAAACTTGCAACGAACCGCGAACAGGGTGTTTCGTAAATCTCGGCAGGTGAACCCACTTGCACAAATCTGCCTTCATCCATGACTGCAATGCGCGTTGCCAGCGTCATAGCCTCTTCCTGATCGTGAGTCACAACAACAAAGGTGGTACCGAGCTTGTCTTGCAGCTGCATCAGTTCAAACTGGGTCTGCTCACGCAGACGCTTATCAAGAGCACCCAGCGGTTCATCCAGCAACAGAACTTTGGGTCGTTTCACGAGAGCCCGCGCCAGTGCAACTCGTTGACGCTGACCACCAGACAACTGATGCGGCTTACGTTTGGCAAAGGAATCAAGTTCAACCATTGCCAGCATTTCATCGACACGTTGCCGCCTTTCGGCCCGGGCAACGCCATCGCGCTTCAAACCATAAGCAACATTGTTTTCAACGGTCATGTGTGGAAACAAGGCGTAAGATTGAAACATCATATTGACCGGACGGGCATAAGGCTCGACTCCCGCCATATCTGCCCCGTCGATGGTTATTGAACCAGAACTTGCCGATTCAAACCCAGCCAGCATTCTAAGCAAGGTTGTTTTGCCGCAGCCTGAACCACCAAGCAGAACAAACAGTTCGCCTGATTCAATATCAAGATCAATGTTATCAACAGCCGTGAAGCTACCGAAGTGCTTGCTGACTCCGCGAACCCGGATTAACGGCTCGGTTGCAGGTGTCGACATGGCTTTTAGGGAATAGGAAACGTTTTGACAGAAAAGTAAAGCAACAACGCCACCTGGCGGTGGCGTTGCTGTTCTTCAATTAAAAAACACAAACCGACTTTTAATTGCCAGCCTTGAAGTTGGTCCAGACCCGTGTTCGCACACGTTCCACTTTTGGTGGAATAACATTCAATGTGTACATTTGCTCGACCGATTCAGCAGTCGGGAATGCTGCAGGGCTACTGGTAACCGCCTCATCAATCAAAGGAATGGCCGCTTCATTAGCAGTTGCATACCAGACAAAATTGGTATCCGCTGCCGCAACTTCCGGGCGCATCATGTAGTTCAGAAACAGATGTGCGTTCTCAACATTCTTGGCATCAGCCGGAATGACCCAGCCATCAACCCAGACGTTCGCTTTGCCTTCACCTTCAGGCAGCTGGAAGTCCAGAACCACACCAGTGTTGGCCTCAACTGCACCAGACATTGCCAGCAAGCCATCAGGCCCCCAGGTTACAGCTACACAGAATTCTTTTTCAGGCATGCGCTGGTAAGCATAGTTATCAAAAGTTTTAATGTAGGGACGAATAGTGGCAAGTAAGTCTCCCACCTTCTCGTAATCTGCCGGGTCAGTGGAGCTCGGGTCTAAGCCCAGATGCGCCAATGCCATCGGGATAACATCGTTGGGAGAATCCAGAAACGATACGCCACACTCGGCGAGTTGTTCCATATGTTTGGGATCAAAAATCAGGTCCATGCTACCGATAGGCGCATCCGGGTAAGTAGCCTTCACCAATTCTTCATTGTAAGTAACACCATGAGTACCCCACATATAGGGAACTATGTATTTATTCCCCGGGTCCCAGCTTGCATTTAATTGACCCAGCACATCAGCCCGCATGTTCTTCAGGTTGTCGAGTTTAGACTTGTCAATTGGTTGCAGAATACCTGCCGGTATCAGTCGCGCAATACTACTGCCGGAATGCGAAACTACATCATAGCCCGAGCTACCTGCCAGCAGTTTGGCATCGGCGGTTTCAACGGAATCGTAGTTATCATAAGTGACTTTGATATCGAATTCCTTTTCAAAATTCGCTATCGTTTCTTCGCCAATATATTCGCCCCAGTTGTAAACATTGAGCGTACCTTCAGCCAGCACTCCCTGGCTCAGTGCTGCCGCAAAAAATGCAGCAAGTGTTGTTTGTTTTTTCACCATATTCTCCAAGTCGATAAGGGGGTCAACGATTGTCAATCAATGTTACCTAAATTTTGCCAGCCAGAGCAGCAAAATGGTATTTTTGTGGCGCAATATGAACGCATAGTACTATGATACATTTCTCAATTATCGGTCAACTATTACTAAATTCTGGCCATTTGCTGGTTTAACCCGGCCATTTCATGCTCCGGTGGCGCATCTGCCTGACGGGCGATTGGCAAGGCTGCCTGAATACAATGGTGAAAATAGCGAACCCCCTCCTCCAAAGAGGATAAATGAGGTTGCTGCCACGCCGAAGATTTCATGCCCTGCTGCAACCAGGCGACAAAAGTATCATCTTCCTCGACGGTTTCATTATTGATGCGCAAATTCAGGTAGCGTGAAGCCTTTGTCTCACGCCTATCATCAGGCAGCGCGTAAGTGCGAGACAGGTAGCGCGTGCGATTAGCCGTCTCAGGCAAGGTCATATAGATTTCCATCATATCCGGATAGAAACCGAATATCAGATTAGGGTATGACATTAAATAAAACCAGCTGCGTTGTTTATCAGCCGGTAAATGTGGAAACTCCGGCAATAACTTTTTGTAGTGCCGCACACTCCAACCGCGTGCAGGTTTGTCGTTTATGCCAGCGCGCGCCACCATAATGCCATGCTCTATGGTATCCAGATAATTACCACCGTACAGCTCTTCCAGCGAGGGATGGCCAACAGGCACGTGGTAACCTTCATTATCAATATCGTGAATGCACTTCCAGTTGAAGGGTTTGATTTCTGTTGATGCTGGCAGCAGTGGCTGCAAATTTTCTGGCTGATACAACGCGACTTCGGAAGCTAATGGGGCAAGTTCTTCGGCAATGGACGGGCCACCTGCTTCAAGACGGATAAACAAGAATCCAAACCAGATTTCAAGTTCAACACCGGCAAGCGAAATTGAATCGACATCCAGATCCTTGAACGTTTCAATTGAAGGTACGTTTAGTAACTTGCCATTGAAATCGTAACTCCAACCATGAAAAGGGCAGGTAATGGCACCACGGCATTTACCGGCCTCACCCGCCATGACCCGGCCGCCTCGATGCCTGCACAAATTATGAAAGGCACGTAATTCATTATCGCGACCACGAATCACCAGCACCTGCTCGTCAAAGGCATCAAACGTCAGATAATCTCCCGGCTCAGGCACATCACTGATGTGCCCCACCAACATCCAGTGGCGACGAAACAGATACTCAATTTCCAGCTGCAGAAATTGCTCGGACTGGTAAGTCCAGCGCGGCAGGAGATCGCTTTCATTTTTCTGGCTGTTGGCACTGATTCCTGACATGTTTGCTCCAGCTGATTTAAGGCCCTATGATTGCGAACAGTTTCATTGCGAACCGTTTCAAAAGCGACGCGGCACGACACTGGATGCAAAAAATCTAGTAAGTTCCCCAGCTTCCAGCTGATTGTATAATCACCACAATGCTAACGCAAAAGCCGTTTTAACTGATGCGCGACCCACGATATGACGTACTGTTCGAACCAGTTGCCATCGGCCCCGTTATAGCGCCAAACCGTTTTTATCAGGTACCTCACTGTACCGGCATGGGACGCCAACGCCCACACACGCTGGCCGCCATGCGCGGCATCAAGGCCGAAGGTGGATGGGGCGTGGTTTGTACCGAGTACTGCTCAATCCACCCCAGCTCGGATGATTCCTCATTTCCATTTGCCACTCTCTGGGATAACGATGATATCCGTGCCAACGCGCTGATGACGGACGCCGTTCATGCACACGGTGCACTGGCGGGAGTTGAATTATGGGTAGGCGGAAGTTCCGTTGCCAATCATGATACAAGGTTGCCAGCTATTGGATTGCAAAGCACCCCCTCACCTGACGGCTTTGAACCACTACAAAGCAAACGCATTGATCGCAGAGACATAGACAATATCAAATGCTGGCATCGAGATGCCGCAAAAAGGGCCGTGACTGCGGGCTTCGATATTGTGTATGTCTACGCCACTCATGAATATCTGTTGGCCGAATTTCTCGACGCAAAAACCAACACCCGCACTGATGAATACGGCGGCTCTCTAACTAACCGTTTGCGCCTGACTCGCGAGCTAATTGAAATTACGCTGGAGGCTGTTGCCGGCAAAGCAGCAGTGGCAACGCGTTTCAGCGTAGATCTTGACGACAGCGAATCCTACGATGCCTTTGCACAACTGGCCGACCTTCCCGACCTGTGGGATCTGACAGTCAATGACTATGATGTAGAAATGGCAGCCTCAAGGTTTCACGGCGAAGGTGTTGTTGCAAATCATGCAGCACGTGCTCGCAGCCTGACGACAAAACCGGTGGTGTGTGTCGGGCGTTATACCTCACCCGACACAATGGTGTCGATGATAAAAAAGGGTAAACAGGATTTGATTGGAGCAGCAAGACCATCAATCGCCGACCCGTTTATGCCCAACAAAATTAAGGAGGGCCGACTGGACGATATTCGTGAATGCATAGGCTGCAACGTTTGCTATGCGCACGACTCTATCGGCGTATCCTTGCGTTGTACTCAGAACCCCACCTTCGGTGAGGAATGGCGCAGAGGCTGGCACCCTGAAGTGATACACCAAACCGGCAACTCAGCAAAAGAGAACAAAGCACTTATAGTGGGCGCAGGCCCTGCAGGACTGGAAGCTGCCAGAGTATTGGGCGAACGTGGATTTGAAGTGATGCTGGCTGAAGCCAGAAAAACACCGGGAGGGCGCGTTACTTTTGAAAGCCGCTTACCGGGGCTTTCGGAATGGGCCCGTGTTCGTGACTGGCGATTAACGCAACTAAGAAAGAATCACAAAGTCGGCTTGTTCCCGGATAGCATGATGACAGCGGATGATGTCATGGACTGCAAGGCTGACTATGTGCTCCTGGCGACAGGCGCTGACTGGACGACTGACGGCATCGGGCGGTCACTACAAGAACCATTTGCCGGGCATGACAATAAAAATGTCATTTCAGCTGATGCGCTTCTGCAAGACACTCACAAAATTGCGGGTCGTTACCTGATCTTTGATGACGACCATTACTACCTCGGCCCACTGCTTGCCAAAAAACTGCAGGCTGCGGGCGCCACTGTCACCATTGTGTGCCCTGAAGGTCGAATCTGTAGCTGGGGTGAACGAACCAACGAGCAGTACGCGAACAACGTTGAGTTATACAATTCCGGGGCAACGATTTTAACCAACCACACGTTGCATAGCTGCGATAGCAATTCAGCAACTGTCACTTGCGTGTACTCTGAAAAACCTACCACTGTCGAAATCGACTGGATCGTACCGTTAACACGGCGCTCTCCCAATGATGAGCTGTACACTCAGCTACAGAATCTACTCAGGCAATCCAGACCGGAATATGCAAATAACCGGGTGATAACAATAGGCGACTGCCATGCACCCGGTTTGATCGCGACAGCTGTCTACAGTGGTTACAAAGCTGCTATCGAACTTAGCAGCACTAATAAAATCAGAGCCCCGCTTCGCGACCTGCCGTTGGCAACATGGCCAGACCATCAGTAGACTTCAAAGTGAGCAGTACGAGGCTTGTTACCACAAATTGCAGTGACATCCTGAGGGCATGCTGACAGGCAGATCACCAAATCCATTTCAGCACGGAAGACAATGTAGTCACCCTTTTTTGTAACTGGCGGGTGCGGTTTGATACTACCGTCGGCCTCCACGGGTGTGTTCTGCCACAAGTTAAAAGGTGATGGCAGTTCAACCGGTTTGTATCCCGCCGCCACCATGGCTTCCCAGAAATTGTCAGTACAGTTGCGATGGTACTCCTTGCAACCGAGTAATTCGTAGCGATAACGATCACAAGCCGCCAGCAGTGTGTCGTGAGTGCCGGGCGCGGAATCCTCCATAATCTTCAAAATAGGCCTGCGCCGATTGGTCACCATGGAATTGCCCTTCTTGGGAGTCACACGCTCCAACGACACACGACAATGCTCCATAGACATAAACTCAGTCATGTTATCGGCATTCAACGCCCAGCAATCAACCACCTGTGTGCCGTGTGTATTGATTACCTTGATATGCTGACGCTTCCTCACCAGCACTGCTCTGGCGTGTCTCGCCGGGATTTTAAATACTTCCTTTTTACCGGGTTTGCCAGCCTGAGACTTGCTCTTTGCCATAATCTTTCCTTAACCTTATTTCTTTAGGAAGCTATCACAAAAGGGAAGGAGGTATAAACAGGGAAGGAGCCACCCCGGCATGTGAAAAGCCGGGGAGAGTCTTTGATTCCAACTAACTTTGACTATTGATCAGAACTACTTGTGACAAACAATACTGACGAGCCATTCTGAAATACACGTCTGTCTTCGCGACTGATAGTGGCAAACAGCGATTGAAAATCATCACCTAGCTCGGCCCGAACATCGATTGGAAATTCGAATTGCCCATCATCAATGACCTCACAATCTACACTGATTCTGGCGCTGAACAGACTGATACTGAGTCGCGCGGATTCAGAGTTACCACGGCTCCAGGTAAACACGGTATCGGCACTGACAGGCTGACCCGGGGTCGGCGTTGTAACTTGAAGTGGCTCAGGCACTGATACGGGAATGTTGTTGAATGCGGCGAATTCATCCCCGGGAATACTGAACTCAAGCCCCGCAGGGATGGAGCCGGGCACAGAATCCACATCATCACCCAGTTGATAGAATGTAAACCCGAAAGCTTGCACTTGCGTGAGTTCGGCAAAGCTACCTGACGGCGAGGTGAAGGGTATGACTTCCCCTGCGCTCAGTGACTCAACCTGGTCAAGAACATCCGGAATCTCAAAATCGCCAGAATCATCAACAATATCCAGATCAACAACCGAGCACACATCCTCATCAGGTAAAAATTGGGAGGCAAGCTGATCAGCATTGACAGGCAAGTTAGCTCCAAAGAAACCGGCAGATAGAGAGGTTTGGTCAAACCCCGGCGAATATTCAACATCAACGACCCCGAACTGGAGTACATTGCCGGAAATTGTGCCTGAGTTGCTTGGGCTGCCAGAGGGTTCAGATTCGACAGGAGGCTCGGGCGTGGCGTCACTGTTTTCAGTAACGACAACTTCAGCGCCTTCTGACTCACCGTTTTCTGCACCCATTTGTGAATTCTCAGAAGCACCAGAGCCTCCCGCATCCATGACGGGTGAAACTGCAGGGCTGGAATCCTCCATTAAATCATTAGTGGAACCTCCAGAGGAGCCACCACCACAACTGGCAAGCAATACAAAGGTGAGAGAAAAAAAGCTGACGAAAAAGTGAGAACGGTGTGCGGGTGTCATAACAACTCCTGTGAAATAAAACTCCAGCCCTGCACGGTGCAATATTAATTACCCGGACAACGCCAGCGCATCTAAACCTTCTTCAATGTCTAGTCACTTGAAACTACGCTGACGACAGCAGATTAGCAATACACACTAGCCAAAAGTATGGCTGTCTTATGAGAACTCGACAATCCAGCGAGAAACCAGCATATATCTGCAAGAGCAGTACAAACCCTGGAAAAGGTTAGCTCCGGGTTGCAGATCCTGCCAATTCGCAAAAACGGGGTGTGGAACGAGATGTAGACGAAAAAAATATGGAGCCGGCGAGAGGAGTCGAACCCCCGACCTACTGATTACAAGTCAGTTGCTCTACCAACTGAGCTACGCCGGCCTGTTGTCTGGCTTGGATTAGCCCGACAGAAACTGAAGTTTAGGTCGTTTATCGTTGCAAATCAATTGCCAATTGCCAGTTGTTACCGCTTATTTGTTTGTTGGGCCATGACAGCGACGCCTTTAAGCACTAATTGCTCGTCAACTATGGCGTCGTGCTGCAGAAAGGGCTGGATAATGCTGGCCTCACCACCGGTGAAAACCGTCGTTACATTGTCGACACGCTGCTTTGATTCCAGAATCATACGATCAATTGCACCTGCTGACGCATAACCTGTCCCACCAGCTATGCCTGCTGCAGTGTCGGTGGAAAATGGTTTCATCTCCCCGCTGGCGGTAAAAAGTGCGGCCGTGTATTTCCCCAGTGAACGTCGCATGGTGTACACGCCGGGCAGAATCGCACCACCCAGATGCTGGCCATTGGCATCTATCAGATCGACTGTCGTTGCAGTGCCGGAATCAATGACACAGAGCGCGCCCGGGTAATGCGCCCGGGCTCCAATCATGGCGGCCCAGCGATCCGTGCCCAGCCTGGTTGGCTCATCGTAGCCATTGCGTAATCGCACAGACCCACCTGAGAATTCCGCTAGCGTTGAAATCACTTCAAGCTCCAGTCCCTGCTTGTCTGTGCACCAGCTTTTTAGCGTGGGAACAACCTTGTCACCGGCAACATTACAAGCGACTATGCGCTGCGGGTTTAAATCGGCCCACAGATCACTAAACGTTAGCGCAAGATCAGTATCCTGCCACGGCACCGGCGGCAAGGAAGAAAGCTCACCATCGACAACGGTTGCGCTCTTGATACGCGAATTGCCAATATCAATGTATATATTCACTGAAAATCTAGTTTTCCTGTAAACCCTGGTGTCCGATCGTGACTTCGCCTGCAGCATAGCTGCGGATTTCCCCATCGACTTCCAGCTTTAATGCACCACCCGCATCGACACCGCGTGCAATACCAAAAATAAAATCCTTGCCCTGCTCCACCCTGACTGATTTCCCGTTGAGGTAGTCCCGTGACTGGAAATCGCTAGCGAAAAATTCCCAACCCTTGCTGGCAAATTGCCCATGTGCCTGAATGACGGTGGCAGCGATCTGCCCGATTAGCTCTTCACGAGTGGTAAGTATTCTGTCGGCGCTATTGCCACTGGTCATCAGATCGAGCAGCGTAGTATAGGGCCGCTCAATCAGTTGATGATGTGAATCATGTCGATAGTTAACCCCGATTCCAGTCACAATGGTCGCCTTCTGATCATTTAACTGTGGCAGTTCAGTCAGTACACCACACAACTTACGTGATCCCACCATCAAATCATTTGGCCATTTCAGTTGCAGCTTTTCATCACAAAAGGACTGCAGCGCATCAGCAATGGCCAAACCCGTTACCAGACTGAGCCCGGCGATCTGCTGAGCACCCAGCGGCAGTACCTGCAGTATGGAAAAAGTAATGCAATCAGGCCCGGAGACCCAATCCGAACCGCGCCGCCCAACTCCGGAGGTTTGTACTGCTGTGGCACACAAACGCAGCGGCCCGACATCATCCGCGTGATTACGCGCATATTCCATCAGATAGCGGTTGGTTGAAGGTAATTCAGCAAATAGCTCAAACCGGCAATTATCACCCTGACCCGCTGGCATGTGGACACCGAACGATTCACGTATAACGGCAGCATCCAGAACAGTCATGGCCGGGGCGTATCCTGATCATTCAACCACCCGGACAACACACCCTGATCGGATACTGTCAGCCAGCAGGCCGTCTCGGGTGGAGCCTGACAAAGCAGCTTGAACTCATGCAACTCGCCATGCCGGAAGACATGAACGAGGACTTCTTCACCCGGCTCGTGGCGCGCCAACGCATCATCCATCGTCTTGCCAAGTACGCTCAAGCGGTCGATCGCAACCACGATATCCCCCGCAGCTATTCCACATTGTTGCGCTGCACCACCGTCATACACATTTTTAATACGTAATCCCGACGCATGCTCCACCGTTGTGACACCCGCATCAACCGGTGGCGATTGCAATGGTTCTGCTGATTGCACAGGCGGCACCCCACCCTTATCTTTCCAATCCTTGCGGCACCGCCAGTTAACGTTCAGCCCAGCTGTAAGCGCTGCTGATTCCAGATCCAGGTCCTCACAGCCGAATACAGCCTGAGCAAAAAAATCATCACAGGGCTCACCACAAAGATCCGCCGCCAGCTGCTCAAAGTCCGCCTGGGTCACACCTTTGGCGGTATCCTGCCAAGCCGCCCAGAGTTTACGCATCAAATCATCCAGCGAATAACGCCCGGATGAATGCTGGCGAATCAACATGTCGAGACAGAAGGCAACCAATGCACCTTTGGCATAGTAGCTGACGATCGCATTCGGCGCGTTTTCATCCTGTTTATAAAACCGTGTCCAGGCATCGAAACTCGATTCTGCTACCGACTGCTTTAGTCGACCACTACCACGGTGGACACGTGTGATGGTCTCACCCAGCATTTGCAGATAGCGGCCTTCGCTGATCATGCCCGAGCGCACCAGAAACAGATCGTCATAGTACGAGGTGATGCCTTCAAACGCCCATAACAGTTCGGTGTACACCTCACGATCAAGTGGATAGGGAATAAATACTGCTGGCTTTATGCGCTTAACATTCCAGCAATGAAAGTACTCATGGCTGCATAAGCCCAAAAAATCGATATATTTCGACTCGTTTCGCGGTGGGTGTGATGCGGATGAACGCGGTTGCGGCAAGTTTTCTCTTGTTACCAACAAGCTGGTGGATTCGCGATGCTCAAGACCACCATAGCCATCACCGACCACCATCACCAGAAACACGAAACGCGTCATCGGTGCCGGCTCGCCGAAAAAGCGGATTTGCGATTCGCATATCCGCGTCAGATCCGTTTTCAGGGTTTCGGTATCCGTGCGGCAATTGCCCGTCAGAATGATTTCATGTGGCACACCGCAAGCACTGAATTCAACACGCTCGAATGTGCCCATCTCAACCGGATGATCTATCAGCTCATCATAATCGGCTGCCTCGTACAGACCAAAACCACCACTGTCGGTACTGCGGGCCTTCATGGCCGTGGCAACCCGCCACTGCTGAAATAGCGCACCCTCGGGACGTTGAATTGCAACGGTACAGGGCTCCGATTCACCCCCCTGCACGGTGAGAAACACACTCGTGCCATTGAAGAACCCATGCAAGGTGTCCAGGTGTGCGGCACGCACCGACAACTCCCAGGCATAGACCTGATAGGTCACAACCAGATCACCCTCAGCTTTATCGATACCGGCCAGACTGATTTGCCAGCCGGATTTATCGATTTTGCAAATCGCTAGCGGGTGGTCGCCGATACGCGCATCGATCGTCACCACGTTTCTGGCGAAATCCCGAATCATGTAGCTACCGGGAATCCAGTCAGCCATCCGTAAGGTCACAGTTCCGTCAGGGGACGCCAGAGCCAGTGGTTTGGCCAGGGTCAGGGAAATCCGAAACAGATGGGCGGCAGGATCCTCAGGCTTAATTACATAATGAAGACTCACGGGCGAACTCGCAGGCGGGATTGTTGAAATCACAGTTGGCTGGACATACTTGGCTGGGGAACACAGGCAAACTTCGCTACACTAGATGCTCTGATTCCACCGCCCTGAAAACCCCAGTTTACACCATGGACATGCTCGAACAGCTGCACAACCGTGTTTCAACACCCGCCAATCTGCTGGTCGAACCAGCGCCTGATGATGCCCAGATTGAGGAAATTGTGCGCGCCGGACTTGCAGCCCCGGACCACGCCAAACTCAGACCATGGAAATTTATCGTCATTCGCGGCGATGCTCGACAGGCATTGGGTGAGCTGTTCACCTCGGCAACAGCCAAACGCGAACCCGACATGGACCCTGAAAAACTGGAGAAACAACGCAGCAAACCCCTGCGTTCACCGCTGATTATTGCGGTCGCTGCAACCATCACACCGGAGCACCCGAAAACACCCGAGGTCGAACAGATTCTGTCAGCAGGTTCAGCGCTGCAACTGATGCAATTAGCCGCCACTGCCATGGGTTTCGGCTCAATCTGGCTGACTGGGCCGAATGCCTCTGACAACTCCATCAAGGCAGCGCTGGGTATAGCGGCTCAGGATGAACTTGTGGGTTTTTTGTATCTGGGCACCGCCAAAGTCACTAAAGAAACGCCGGAACGCGCAAACGTGGCAGACCATCTTGAGTATTGGCAGGGCCCTGTATAAATAATTTCTCAGCCCAAACGGGTACGATTGTTGTTCCAAAACGGGTATGACACGTCATACCCTGACAATCCAGTGCATGTGCAGCCCGCTGACACGACTCGCTGCATGGCAATATCCTGCAAAATCTCCTCAGGAATTCGCTGATACGCATGCCTGCAAGCTTACTGGCAGCCCCCGGCCAACTTGCACTATCCTGGCTTTTTTCGTGGCTGGCGTGTTCACGCTGCTAATGGCTCAGGCCAGCGTCACACAGGCGGATGCCTATCGTTACAAGCAAGCTGATGGCAGTGTGCTATTCACCGATATCAAGCTCTCTCCCGGAGAAACGAAAACCACAAGCTTCGCTTCACTGGGTTCGCGCAAGAGCTATCGCGGCAGCTATGGCAGACCCACAGCATCAGCCTCTTGTGCCGGAGTCAACGCCACCGTACTGCAACAGCGCTACCAGGCTGTTGCTGCTGCCATGGAGACATCAGCGAGCAGGCATAATCTCGACCCACTGCTTTTAAGAGCTGTGGCCCGGGTGGAATCCTGTTACGACACAAAGGCGGTGTCCAGCGCCGGTGCAGAAGGCATTTTGCAACTGATGCCGGCAACTGCTCGCGAGCTCTCTGTCAGCAATTCATTTAATGCCGCGGCCAACATCGAGGGCGGCGCAAGTTATCTGGCCTGGTTATTAAAGCGCTACGATGGCAGCACAAAACTGGCACTGGCTGCCTACAATGCAGGCCCCGGAGCTGTGGACAAACACAAGGGTATTCCACCCTATCGTGAAACCATGCGTTACGTACCAACAGTGCTTGCGCATTTCGAAGAGTTTAAACGCAGCAGGGCTACAGGCACGCTCGCCCGACAATAGCCAGGGGCTAGCACCGGCACCTGGCAATAAAAGCGGGCCACAAAAATTAGTTTCCACCACGGCATTCCCTGCTCTACTATTGTCACTAACCCAGAAAACGGGCATTGCACGGCAGGTTTACGCTCAGCCCGGCATTATCCTGAATCATCCAGAAGCTACCGGAAGTACTCTTAAAATCAATGAACAAACCCCTGTCCAGTGCCGCGTCGAATTTTATTCGCAATATCATCGACCAGGATCTAGCTGCTGGCAAGAACGATGGGCGTGTGGCTACACGTTTTCCCCCGGAACCGAATGGTTACCTGCATATTGGTCACGCCAAATCGATCTGCCTGAATTTCGGCATTGCCAATGACTACAACGGCACTTGTAACCTGCGTTTCGACGACACCAACCCGGAAAAAGAAAGTGTCGAGTACATGGAAGCGATAAAAAAAGACGTCGAGTGGCTGGGTTACCAGTGGCATGAACTGCGTTTTGCGTCTGACTACTTTCAGCAGCTCTATGAATTTGCAGTCGAACTGATCAAGGCAGGCCATGCCTACGTGGACAGCTCTTCGGCCGAAGAAATGCGCGAAATGCGCGGCAGCCTCAAGAAACCCGGCATTGAAAGCCCTTATCGTAATCGCAGTGTGGAAGAGAATCTGGCGCTGTTCGAGGCTATGAAGAACGGTGACCATGAGGACGGCTCCCATGTGTTACGTGCCAAAATCGATATGGCAGCCAGCAACATCAACATGCGTGACCCGGCACTCTACCGAATCCGCAAAGTGCATCATTTTCGCACAGGAGATGCCTGGAACATCTACCCGATGTACGACTACACACACTGCACGTCGGATGCGATAGAAAATATAACCCATTCACTTTGCACACTTGAATTTGAGGATCATCGGCCACTCTATGACTGGGTACTGGATACTCTGGACACCGCCTCACACCCGCAACAGATCGAATTTGCCCGTCTGTCATTGGAATACACGGTATTAAGTAAACGCCGCCTCATCCAGCTGGTTGAGGAGAACCATGTGCAAGGCTGGGATGATCCACGTATGCCTACCGTAAGCGGTATGCGGCGGCGCGGCTTCACACCCGGCTCCATCCGCGAGTTTTGCGCAGCGATAGGTATCACCAAGAAAGATGCATGGATTGAAATGGCCATGCTCGAAACCTGTGTGCGCGACGACCTCAATGCCCATTCAGAACGACGCCTTGCCGTGCTTGACCCGATCAAAGTAGTGATTACAGATTTTGATGACAGCACCGCCACAGCACTGCAATTTGCCAATCACCCTCAAAATGAGTCACTGGGCAAACGCGACATCAGCTTCAGTGCCGAGCTTTATATTGAAAGAGATGATTTCGCCGAAGACCCGCCGCCCAAATTCCAGCGTCTGGTACCGGGTGGCGAGGTGCGTCTGCGCGGAAGCTACGTGATCAAATGCGAAGAAGTCATCAAGGATGCTAACGGGCAGGTGACCGAACTACGCGTCACGCATGATCGGGACACACTAGGCAAAAAGCCCGAAGGACGAAAAGTCAAAGGGGTGATTCATTGGGTCGACGCCGCAACAGCAGTCGATGCCGAGATCAGACTATACGAACCCTTGTTCACAGTGCCTGACCCGGCCTCCGCTGAGACGATGGCATCAGTGATTAACCCGGCCTCGAAAACGGTTCTTAACGGTTGCAAGGTTGAACCTGCGTTGGCATCTGCAGCTGCCGAAGAGCGCTTCCAATTTGAACGCATTGGCTATTTCGTAGCTGACAGCACCGACCATAGCAGTAGCACACCAGTATTCAATCGTACGATCACTTTGCGTGATTCCTGGAAATAGTTTTTCGCCTGCGCCATTGCGCAGGCGCTCCCCGATCTGTCAATCACTTGTCAATCAAACCATGTTGGTTATTCTATTGACGTTCTCTGATCCAACGACTATTTAATAAAGTGTAACTTTTGGGTTATAAGGTTTACGGCCAATTCTTCGCTTGAAACCTGACCCTTATAAAATCTATTACGTCAGGATCCGGGATGACTATTGTGAATAAATCGATAGCAACAAAATTGGGGACAGCCATTGCGTCAGCAATGCTGATTGGGGGGTGTGCGACTACGGCCGGTAATAGCGGGCCACAGGATCCCATTAATCGATTGGCAAACTCTGCAACAGAGATCGGCACGCGTGTCTGGGATGGCACACGTTACCTTTTCAAACTCAAGGAAAACGACTCTACAGTCGCCGAGTACAGTGAGGACGAACTCTATGATGAGGTCGATCTGGCTCTGATTGATGTGGAAGACTTCGAAAACCTCGATACCTACGATGTCGACGCAGCTGAAACCGCCGCGATCGAACAACAAGCGGCTATCGAGCCGGAAGGCTCAAGCTTACTGCCAACAGAGGACGTGGTACTGGCAGATAACGATGAAAACATCCCCGCAGACGCAGAACCCGATTTTAGCGCAAACGCTGAAGACCTCTTCCATACCGTCGGGGAAGATGAGTCTTTGTGGGTTCTGGCCAAGATGCTGACCGGCAACGCCAACAACTGGCATACACTGGCCGAAATCAATGAGCTGGATGAAAACGGTGCGGTATTTGTCGGCCAGAAACTGCGCATCCCGGCAGCACTTAAAAAAGTGCCGCTAGATGGTGAGCAGGGTACGCAAGCCATTGCCGACAATACGGCAACCGAACAGGAACAACCACTGGTCGCTGCAGCTAGCAGTGAAGAACCCAGCGGCACTGAATTCACGGTACAAGCAGGTGAATCCCTGTGGACGCTGGCACAACGAGCAACAGGCAACGCCAACAACTGGCTGACCATTGCCAACTTCAATGATATGGATGAGCGTGCTGCGAACCATATCCGATTCGGACAAACCCTGCAGGTGCCATCTGAATTGGTAATCGATGCGGCTAAAAACGATACTCTGGCAAAGGCAGAAACCGAGCAGGCGGCAGATGCAGTAGCCACAGCCATAGCACCTGGCAAAAAATCACCTGGCGTTGAGGCTGGCACCACTGACGGCGAGCGCCAGTTAGCAGCAGCTGAACCGGCAGCCGAGCAGACCCAGGTCGTTGAAGTGCCTGCCAACTTTAAGGGCGAGCCACCAGCAGATTTGCCAAACGAAGCCAAACAGGCAGGCGACAAGCACTTGCTGGCAGACAAGGCAGCACCGGAGAACGGACTTCAGAATGGTGAAATTATGGTCAGTGGCACCTACTACCCCAAGGCCATTTACAACGAGGCTAACTTCTCTTCATCGTTACTAATGCGCGTATCCCCGGGCACGCGTCTGAAAGTGTCACAGACGATTGGGCCCTGGTATGAAGTTGAAACAGACCAAGGCACAGGCTTTGTACACTCAAGAGACACCAACTAAACGGTAGTCAAGCGCTCTGCCAGTCAGGGCGCTCTTTCAGGTGGCATAAAACGGCAACTTCGGTTGCCGTTTTTTTTTCGTCTTCCGAACCCCCTTCTGACCCTGAAAATCCCTTTTCAGGGACTTACGTCCCATTTCCGGTTTTAGCTGCTATCGCTTGCGCAGAATTTTCAAAATTGTCACAGTTCCAGGCTGAAAATCAGCACTATCGGGTGGTTTTTGCTGCCCCATCACCGTATTCTGCGCAACATCCAATGACGAAAAGATGGCTGAAACCACAGCCACCGATGTACGGCATCGTGCCGTGCAATCGACCAGAGCCTGCAAAGACGGGCAAAAAAGGTAGCATAAATGAACGTTTTTCTACTGAAAACATCAGGAACCCGAGCGCTCGCGAGATTCGTGTTGGTAGCCATTAGCAGTGCTGCTATTTCCGCTTGCGCCTCCAATCCTCTGCATCAGGCCATCAATGCTTCAACCGAAGTAGCTCGCCAAACTACATCACCGGTGGGCAACTCTATTCTGCCTGGCACTGCAACAAGCACAGTTACTGGCTTCCGCAGCAATCGGGTTTTGGTTTTCCAACCCACTGCGATGCCGGGACCGCGTCTGGTCAAGGTACGCACAACACCTGTTCGCGTGAGCCGACAATTTTTAGGCAACCCCTACAATCCGGCTCATGTGGCCGTCGGCAGCAGCATTCCCCGTTATGCTCCAGACCAGTTGAGCCACTGGATTCTGGTTTCAGGCAACTACACGCCAAAAGGAATTTATCAGCGACCCGACAGCACATCACGAATCCTGACTCGAGTTGCACCGGGGTCACGCCTGCGCCTTGAAAAAACCATCGATGGTTGGCACAAGGTGGAAACCGAGCAAGGAGTCGGTTACTTGAGAGGCCATGACGCAAAAATTCTGAGCGCCACAAAACCTGGCGCAAAAGTTCGCGTGATCAAACCTGCCAGCAGCTAAACACGGTTACCCTTAGCTGGTAAGTCGACCAGCACTGTCACAAGAATACGCAGCAATCTGATGATTTTGCGGCTATATTGCGTACATGACTAAAAAGCTGATTCTGCTGCGACACGCCAAATCCAGCTGGAACGATGCCACCCTCTCTGATTTCGATCGCCCGTTGAACAAACGGGGTTTGCGCGATGCGCCCGACATGGCACAACGCCTTTTCCTGAAAGACTGCCTTCCGGATAAGGTACTTTGTAGTCCGGCAAAACGTACACGTGAAACAGCAGCGATAATGATCGAAGTCTTAGGTGTTGAAAAACAAAGGCTTACATATGTCGATTCAATCTATGAGGCGTCACCCGGGGATTTGATGGCAGCCATCGAGTCGCAGGACGACACGACGGATCAACTGATGCTAATCGGGCACAACCCGGCAATGGAGTATCTGGCCAGCATGCTCAACCAAGGACAAAGGCTGACCATGGCAACCTGTGCCGTTTGCGAGTTTGCGATTCAAGGGGTCAGTAGCTGGAAGGAATTGGCATCTGCGCAGATCGAGCTTGCCTACCATGATTTCCCGAAGAACCCGCCTTCCTGAGGTTTTTGAAAAACGGTAAATCCGGCAGCAGCTCAGCGGCTGATTTTCTCGAGTATCACCGAGGGCGTATCCCCTTTGCGATAGTAGGGTGGCTGCTTCTCCATTTTGGCCATGGCCCGATCACGATCATCCTCGCTAGCGTACCAACGCTCGCTTTGCCAATTATCACCCAGCAGATGTGGCATGGCCATCGGGTCATCGGCCGGCATGGATACGCGAATGCCGAAACGCAGGTCTGTATCGGGGTTGCTGGAATCTGATTGGCTCATGAATTCATACTTGAGAATGGAGTGAACAGCTGAAATTCAGCAGCTATTTGGCCACCTGAGGCCAGCCTCGTAAACCAAGGATTTTAGCAGTAACAGGCTTGGATTTTTCAAAAATTACCAGACTTGGCGGCCGTTTTATTACAGGTCTCGCCTCATGTAAGGTGCAAACGGGTAAACTAAGCGGTAACCGGATACCTACGGTAATTCCTATCATCACAGCAATTTCAGGATTTATTTAATGAAAACTATTCTTCGTACCTTGGTTATCGTGCTTGGCGGGCTGACACTGGTTGCCTGCACCCAGGAATCACAGAACAAGATTGGACGGGCCGTGCAAAACTGGACCGGAACTGATGGCGTACTTGAGGTATATGCCGGTGAAAAACTGGTTAAGCGTTTTATGAAAATTGACAAGATCACTACAGCGTCAGGTACTGGCAACGGTGCCGACAGGCCCTACCGATTCGGCTATGGTGTGCTCGATACCAACCTGAATGGCAAGGTTGATAGCGATGAAGAGAAGGTCTACTTCGAATTCAGCGATTATTCAACCAGCTATATTTTCTTTGAAAGCCCGTAATAGCTGAAAAGGCCAAGTTCGGACAAAGGGGCGTCAGATTGTTAACGGCTATGGCCGGCATCAAGCAATAAAAACATAATATTTTCTGTGGCTTAGTTGACAATCTTAATGTGTCAGCTAATCTTTAAAGCACGTGCTCCAACTATAAGGTGTCACGTTCTCACCCCCAAATCGGGGCTCGCTTCGGCGGGCCCTTTTTTTTGTCTGTCAGCCCTGTTATTGCCACATAAGTTCGAGCAGACCATTGAGTGCAATGATCCGTAACGACTATAATTCCCGTATACTTATCATGGTTATTTCGGAGCATACTTGCCAATGAGAATGGACTATTTCAATGAACTGGTTGAAAAAGCCCTGCCTGGTGCGAAAGCAGAAATCACAGGTGATGGCAGCAAATTCGAGGCTCGCATAATCAGTGATGAATTTGCCGAGAAATCCACCATCAACCGGCACAAGATGATTTACAAGGTGCTGGATGAACACATTCGCTCGGGCGCAATCCACGCACTGACGATAAAAGCCTACACCAACGAGGAATGGGCAAACAGCGACCAGGCTGGCTAGCTTAACTGTCAGCAGCCAACTCCTGCCGGCCGTTAGTATCACCACATACAGGCAGATCCGCAGACTTTTGTGATAACCACTTGTTATTACTATAGCTACCCGGCCCATTACATATCCCACTTTTCATTTCTGACCCTTCTGCTCGGATAGCAGGTCTTGCAGCAGCATTCCGCGCCTTCATAACTACCCACCCCCTTAAGCTAAGTCGAACCTGAGCCCTGTTTGCTGATGCTCTCATCTGCGGCTTGATAGATGCGGGCTGCGCCACTGGCCCGAATATCGCTTGCTCTCTTCTTGCTTGGAACTGACCAAAGCCTCTCCAACGGCAGGAAAAATCACCGATTAACGCGATTTGAGCCGAGCAAAACAGTTCCGACAATTAGTTACCGCTAAGAAGTTGTATATACAAATGCCAGAACAAGAAATTCAATCCGGGCAGGAAGCCGCAGCCAAAGAAATCGAAAAGAGCTGGGTGCAAACGGTGCGCGATCAATTGGCTGGCGCTAACCAATCCGTCGATGCGAGGCTACGGACCATTTTGCAGTGCAAAATGGTCGGCAATGAACCCTCACTGCTGGTGGCACCCGAGCTTGCGGAGGACCAACCACAAATACTCGAATACCTGCATGAATTCACCGCCAGCAATTCACTGTCTTTGATTGAGGACAGGCGGCGAATGGAAATCGCCCCGATTATCGAGCAACGCCGAATTAACACACCCAACATGGCAATGGGCCTGAGCTTGTTGCTTAAACAAACAGGCATGCCCGGGCCGACACGGTCGTTGTCATCACCGCACACGCTAAAGCGAGGTAATCGCAAGATAAACGTGGCGGAACTGGTACGGTTGGGTGCCGCTATTCAACCAAAATCAAGAAAGATTGTATTCTTACCGAATGCGTTTGTACGCACGCGACTTCTGGGTGAAACCGAGAACATGGTCGGGCATGCCTGCAAGGTTGCCGCGTCCGGAGCAAGCGACGACGAACAGAACAACCCGACCACTGTGGTGCAATTTGAGGCTCGCGATTTTCATGCTCTGGGTTACGTAACCAACAACCAGTTTGTTGCCAACGTTTACCTCGCAGGTGGGCCTATCGCCAATCCGGCTTTATGGACTCATTTTTACAATCTGTCTGAAACACCTTTCAGTTGCCAGATATTCGATAGTCCATACCCTGGCCAAATGTACGGAATATTCTACAAAACCTATTATATCGAGCTTGACGAACATATAGTGGAACTGACACGTTCCACTACGGACGCCGCCTGAAACCACTTTTTTGGTCTGCACCAACCGCGACCAGCCCGGCAAGCCTTCTGAATCGCATAGACTTCGGCGATACCTGCAGTTTTTCCGATACACTTAGCGCCCCCGGCAACCTCTTTTTCTACGGCGTTTAGCAATGGCTTTGATTCGACTCAATTCGGCTAGCATCAGTTTTGGCGACCAGCCTGTTCTGGACGGTGTCGATCTTGCCATTGATGCTGACCAACGCATCGCGCTGGTCGGGCGAAACGGCACTGGCAAAAGTACATTACTGAAAATACTCGCCGGAATGATCAAGCCGGATAGCGGCGAACGCACAACTGTAAAGAATCTGCGGCTTGCCTATTTGCAGCAGGATGTGCCGGTGGATCTTGAAGGTAGTATCTACTCGGTCGTGGCGTCAGGCCTTGCAGATCTGGGTACATTACTATCCGAGTTCCAGGCTACTACACTGCTACTGGCCGACCCTGCAGGCCATGATCTACCAGCACTACAAGACAAGCTGGCAAAACAGCAGGAGCAGCTGGATAACAACGATGGTTGGCGACTGCAAAGCCAGGTAGAGGAAACGCTGTCTCGACTGCAACTTGATGGCAATCAGCGTTTCGAGCAGTTGTCCGGAGGCCTGAAAAGACGGGTTCTCCTCGGCCGGGCACTATTGCAGGATCCGCAAATTCTGTTACTAGATGAACCCACCAACCATCTCGATATCGAATCTGTTACCTGGCTGGAGAAATACCTCTCCGGACTGCGTTGCACCATCGCCTTTGTCACTCACGATCGCGCCTTCCTTGAATCATTGGCCAACCGCATTATTGATCTGGACCGCGGGCACATATCTGATTGGCCGGGTAATTACCAACGTTACCTGCAAGGCAAAGCGGACCTTCTTAAAAACGAGGAAGAGTCCAATGCGCTGTTTGACAAAAAGCTTGCACAGGAAGAAACATGGATACGCCAGGGCATCAAGGCCCGGCGTACAAGAAATGAAGGACGTGTCAGGGCACTTAAAAAATTGCGCCAGGAACATGCACAACGCCGTAACCTGTCCGGCAATGCCAATATGCAGGTTAATCAGGCTGCACGTTCCGGTAAGAAGGTTATTGAAGCCAGCAATATCAGTTTCGGCTTTGAAGATAAAAAACTGGTCAGCAACTTTTCACTGACTCTGATGCGGGGCGACAAACTGGGTTTGATCGGGCCCAATGGTGTGGGTAAGTCAACGCTTGTTAATCTGTTGCTTGGCAAACTGGAACCGCAGCAAGGCGAGATCAAGCATGGCACTAATCTGGAAATTGCCTATTTTGACCAGATGCGTTCGGTGCTGCGCCCTGACCTGAGTGCACAGGACAATGTCAGTGGTGGCAAAGACATGATCGAGATAAATGGCGAGACACGCCACATAATCGGTTACATGCAAGAGTTTCTTTTTTCACCCGAGCGGGCTCGCGCTCCGATCACAGCACTTTCAGGCGGCGAAACCAATCGCCTGATGCTGGCAAAACTATTCCTGCAACCATCCAATGTCCTGGTACTGGATGAACCCACCAATGACCTGGATATTGAAACACTGGAGTTACTCGAAGACTTACTGGCCAACTACCCGGGCACTGTTATCCTGATCAGTCACGATCGTTCATTTATCGACAACGTGGTCACCAGCACCATTGTTTTTAACGGTTCAGGGAAATTAGCAGAATTTGTAGGTGGCTATACGGACTGGCTACAACAAAGCGGCCAAAGTGGAAAAGTGGCCTCTTCAGCAAAAAAGAAAAGCGGGGGCAAAAACAGCCAGGGCAAAGCTGCCCAATCTTCTAAACAACCATCCGCACAAATAGAAAAAGCCAACGATCCGGAAAAATCAGCAAAACCGATTAAACTCAGCTACAAGCTACAACGCGAACTGGAACAACTGCCGCAGCAGATAGATAAACTGGAAGAAGAAATATCACAGCTGGAGAAAACCATGAGCGATCCGGATTTTTATAAAAACCAGGACACGGATGATAGCTCGTTCAACGATACGGTTGAACGAGCCAGGCAGGCTGCAGCAGAACTTGATCTGGCTTACCAACGCTGGGACGAACTGGAGTCAATGAAAACTCCGGAGTAGTTTCCCTAACAAAACCGCAAATACATCATTTCCCAATGCAACCTGATACAAGCCCGGCCGGGCACTAGCGACTAGCCATCATAGTTTACTTCATCAGCCATTTTTGTAGCAGTAGCGCGATGCTTTGCAATCTCGGACAACGGCAAGGTATCCGCTTTGAATTCTCCCCAGGAACGCAGTAAACCTGATGCAGGCACTGCCGGGTTCACAGGATACTCATGATTCTGTTCCGCATACATTGCCTGCGCAAGGTCTCCGGCCAAAAATTCCATTAACTTAATTGCATTATCCTTGTTGGGAGCATTTTTTGTTAATGACATACCACTGATATTCATGTGCGTGCCACGATCATCCTGATTGGGGAACACAATATCTACCGAATTCGCCCATTCACTTTGCTCTTCGTCATTCGCCATGGCTCCCATATAGTAGCTGTTGATGATCGCAACATCACATTCACCTGATGCAATGGCTTTGACCTGCGCCCGGTCATTTCCCTGGGGCTTACGTGCCAGGTTGTCTTTCACACCAGACAGCCACTGCCTGGCTGCATCTTCACCTGCATGTGCTATGACTGAAGCGACCAAAGCCACCATATAAGTGTGCTTGCCACTACGGGTACAAATTCTTCCTGCAAATTCGGGTTTCGCAAGATCTTCGTAGCTTGAAATATCATCCTTCTGCATACGTTCATTGGAAGTCACGATGATACGAGCCCGGTTGGTCAACCCAAACCAATGCCCGTCCGGGTCGCGAAATTCAGCCGGTACTACAGAATCGAGAATCTCGCTATTTACCGATTGAGTCACTCCGGCTCGCAAGGCGGCATCGAGACGACCGATATCAACAGTAAAGATTAAATCTGCCGGAGAGTTTGCGCCTTCAGTCTGCAACCGCTCGACCAGCCCTGTTTTTGCAAATACTGAGTTAACCTTGATTCCTGTTTCGCGGGTAAACGCATCAAACATCGGCTTGATTAAAAAAGGTTGCCGGGAGGAATAAACATTAACCTCACTCGCTACGGCAATTGACGCATTGAACAAACAGGTTGCTCCTAAAACAACGCCCAGACTGACTTTGCCAACTGTTTTTTTAACGGATATATCAAAATTAAACATCATCAATGACTCAACAGATCAGAAATATTTCAAGGCGAGAATTCATTCCCAGCCTTGCCATCGCTTTTATGGTGGTTGAAGTCTAGGCAGTAATTTAGCAGGGCGCAATTTCACCCACAGAATACGCGGTTAAAAAACCCTATATTCATAGTGGCTTTACTGTTACTTCGTCTGTTTCAGAATTGTTCGTTTCAGGAACAAACATAATACGATTGGCGGACGTTTTTGTGATAGATCACTCGAAACGAAACGACAATAAATATTTCGCGAAGATTTGGTGCCAGGGAATGACCCTGCAAACTGCATGGAAATAGCAGCAGAGAAAGAATTACAAAGTATCAATAAGAAAAGGCCGGCCACAAAGAATATTGGATAACTACTCTTTCACAAGGCTAGCTGCAGCAACATCAGCATCCAGCTTGATTCCTACACCATGATCTTCCGGTGGTTTTAAATACACCCCTTCGTCAGTTACAACCTGCCGGAGAGTGCTGCCCTTCAGGAGCTGTTCCTGAAACTCCAGCAAAGCGTTATCTGGCATAAAAAACTCTATCCATTGAACGTTTTCAAGACCTGCCGCAAGATGGATATGTACTTGTTGCAAATTCCAGGGTGATACCGGTACACCTTGCGCCGTTGCATAAGCATGTATGCGCAACCAATCGGTTATACCGCCAGTCATGGCAACATTCGGCTGAACAATGTCAACACAGTCATTTTCAATCAGGCTTTGGAATTCCAACAAACCAACATGTTGCTCACCGCCAACAATATAGGTACTACCCGCTCTTTCCCGCACGCGCCGATAGCCATTGATATCATGAGGTGGTACCGGCTCTTCCAACCAGTAAACATCATACGGCTCCCAGGATTTCAATTGCTGAATAGCCGTATTCACATCCCACGTGCCATTCACATCCACCATCAGCCGCACATCCGGCCCTATGGCTTCGCGTACCGCGATCACACGTTCAGTTGCTTCTTTTAATGTCACAAACGAGCGGGTACCACGAATCTTCAAGGCACAGTGCCCGGCATCTACATAGCTGGCCGCACGTGCAGCCAGCTCATCCACCGGTAGATGATGGGCACAATTAGCATAGGTTGGCACCTCACTACGCTTTCCACCCAACAGTTTCCACAATGGCAGCCGGCACTGCTGCGCTTTGATGTCCCAAAAGGCAATATCGACCGCTGCAATCGCCAGTCGCATCAATCCATCACCACCTCGTCTGGGGATTGCCTGATACATCTTGTGCCACAAGGTTTCCGTGCTGACAGCGCTTTCACCAGCCAACAGCGGAGCTATTATCTTCTCCACAAACGACTGCAAAAATTCACCCGTGATCGGCGACGCACTAACAAAACCCAATCCTGCCAAATCAATGTCTGTACTTATTTCCACGACAACAATCTCAGCTGCATAGCCACTGCTGGTGGATTGCGCTGAGTGATGTCTAAAACGTCTGACAGAAACTTCCGTTATTTTCATGGCTAGACCCTTCACAACATCTTTGACTGCTTAAGCAGATATTTTTGCTATGGCAATACCCTGCTCACCTGCAACACTGTAGAGAAGAAAGGATTCACCAGACTCGACAAATACGGCAGGATCACGCAATTGCCTGACTGCGGTCCGCGCAATACCAGCAACCGATGCTACAGGCGGCGCATCTATGCCTTCGTAATCTTTTTCCGGGCCAAGTACTTTGACACCGGGCTCTGCGACCCATTCTGACCAATCCTTTTTCAAATCAACTTCCGTATAAACAATAGATTCCGGGTTATCACCGATACGGCTGAAAAATACTTGCAGAGTATTATCTTTAACACGAACACAGGAATGCCTGACTCCAACTGGGAAAATCGAATGACCTGCTTCAAAGCCAGCCAAGCCATCCAGTGAACGTGACAATTTTCCAGGCATAGTCAGCCCATAATAAAACCCCTGCCAATAGAATACGCGCATATAGGACGTTGCCAGAATCTCTTCTTTCACCAGGAAAGTCAGCCCGTCGTCAGAAACTGAAACACGTGTCCACTGTGGACTGTCAACGTCTGTTTCAGTATCCGCACCGTGAAAGTAAAGGCGAATACGCTGTTGTTCATGATCCACATGCACATCGGGTGATGCAAGATGCCCCTTGAATAAACTACTGGTTAATGGCAGAACACCCGGTTTGTAAATCTGCCAGGGACCTTCAAGTTGATCAGCGTATGCAAGGCGAATGTATTTGCCGTTGTGATGACCAAAGTACAGATAGTAGCGCCCCAAGGGATCGGGCAACCAGTCCGGCACAGCAATCAGTGAAGGGCCGTTGATGTTATTACCGATACTCGGACATAGTCCGGGATAGATAATCGGATTAACGTTGAATCGTTGCAGTTGCGGGATATTCACCACTCATCCAGTCCGTGCCAGGCAACATGATTAGCCAACAGCAGCACAATCACGCTGCTGTATTTTGAAGCGGAAATTTACCGGCTTTCATTACCATGCCCGGTATGGTTTTCTGTAACGAGGTTTCAACAAATTCCGCGGCTTCGATTGCAATATCAAGATCAATCCCGGTACTAACGCCCGAACGCTCCAGCATATAGACCAGATCCTCCGTTGCTATATTACCCGTAGCACGCGGCGCAAAAGGGCAACCACCCACACCACCGAAACTTGAATCCAATGCTGTCACTCCTGCCTCCACTGCCGCCCACGCATTGGCAATGCCAGTATTACGGGTGTTATGCAGGTGCAGACGCAAAGGAATATCCGGATACAACTGTTTTATCGCATCGATTCGTTGCCGTATATCCGTGGGCGTGGCAACACCTATGGTATCTGCAATAGCCAGCTCAAAGGGTTGGGCTTGCATACAACCCTTGACGACATCAAGCAATCGCGACAAGGGCATCTCACCCTCGAAGGGACAACCGAAAGCAGCAGCGATTGTTACACCAACCCGCGCCCTTCCAGTGGACTCGTTAGAAAGCTCATTAAATGTCTCGATGCCACTGTAAGTATCCGTTGCCTGATTTCGCTGGCTGAAAGTATCACTGGCAACCACGACATAGTTAACTTCATCAAGCCCTGCAGCGACGGCTCTTTCAAACCCGCGCCCATTCAAGGCCAGACCGATATACTGGCAATGCGGGTTTTCCGGCAGACGCGCGCATACTGCATCGGCGTCAGCCATCTGCGGCACACGTTTTGGATTCACGAAGCTTGTCACTTCAATACGTGATGCACCCGCCTTGATGGCATAGTCAATCATTTTGAGTTTTGCATCGGAATCCAGAATAGTGTCTTCATTCTGGATTCCATCACGAGGTGTTACATCAATAATTTCAACAGATTGGTTCACTTGAACTCCTCCGCAGGAGCGGAAACGATAGTTAATTGCTTACCTTGCGCAGCACGTCAAAATCAGTCCGCAGCAGAACTGAGTGCAGGATAAAGACTTCGATAACGTTGATAGGCTGATTCGAAAGCATCAGCCAGTGAAGCGTCAGGCTCAAACGTGCGTGCAACCGATGGCAAGGTGCAAACGTCTTCAACACGTGCACCACTGACCGCCAACTGCCCCAGCCGTGCCGCACCGAAACCGGCACCAAAATCACCATCGACAGCAAGATCAACGGGCACGCCCAGTATAGTTGCGATGGTTTCAAGCCAATAGTCTGAACGGGTTCCTCCGCCAACGGCAAACAACCGTTTCGGTCGGGTACCTGCGCTGGCTAAAGCGTCAAAACAATCCCTAAAAGCAAAGCTGACACCCTCAAGCACGGCTTGTGTCATATGTGTACGTTCCGTGCTATGGGTAAGCCCGGTAAACCCGGCACGAATACGAGCATCGTTATGCGGTGTACGCTCACCACCCAGATAGGGCAGAAATGTTGTTTGGCTGGGCGCACGTATCGACCCTCCAGCAGCTTGTTCGAGTTCAGCCGTCAAGTCCGCGGCCGTCATTCCCGTGGTTGAAGCAAACCAATTAAGCGAATCCGTCGCTGACAGAATCACTCCCATCTGATGCCAGGTATCTGGCAAGGCATGACAAAAGGTATGAAGGGCACTGGCAGGTTTTGGCCGGTAAGAATTATTGCTGGCAAATACCACACCGGATGTTCCAATCGAAACAAAAGCACTATTGTCTGCGACCGCCCCCATTCCACTGGCAGAAGCTGCGTTGTCACCTGCGCCACCCGCGACCACGACACCTGAGCGCAAACCATATTGTTTTGCCAGCTCATCGCGTAAGGTGCCTGATACTTCACTGCCTTCGACCAACCGTGGCATTTGCGTGGCTGTCATGCTACCGGCTGACAACAACTCGGGAGACCAATCACGTTTGCCAATATCCAGCCACCCGGTACCAGAAGCATCGGACAGATCCGAAACGTATTCACCGGTTAACCATAACCTTAAATAATCTTTAGGCAGCAGGACCTTGTGTACCTTGTCAAACAAGTCGGGCTCATGTTGCTCAAGCCATTTCAACTTAGGTGCCGTAAAGCCGGGAAAAATGATACTACCCGCCAGGCCACAGTTAACCTCACTGCTAAGTTCCGCCGCTTCTTCATGGCTACGGGTATCGTTCCACAAGATACATGGCCGTAGTGGTTTGTCCTGCTTGTCAATCAATGTGGCACCGTGCTGTTGCCCGGACAATCCGATGCTTGTAACCGCTGCCATCGGGCCAGATGCATTGGACTTAAGATCCGCTAGCGTTTCTGCAGTGGCGGTAATCCAGTCATCGGCCAGTTGTTCGCTCCAGCCATCGTGCGGTCGTTGCACGGTAAGTGTCGCGGTTGCCACTGCCACAACGCTGTGACTGTCATCAATAATCAGGCTTTTGACACCCGACGTGCCTAGATCAATTCCGAGATACATGGCGCATTACAGATAGTAGTGTATTGAAGGTACCCTGATTCAATATTACCCCATAAGCAATAGTGGTAAAAATTGAAATGGTTGGATAGACCCAGCGACTACCCGGGCCGGCCTGTTGAAGTCATTATGCACCAATGACCAGCGGCGACACTTGAGCTCTCAAGCTGGCAATCACGCTCAAAGCAACAATACGCCCGGTAGCCGGCTTCTCGGTTGTCGGGATTGAATACATCTGCATTTCAAAGCTTGCACTATCCGCTTCAACCTTGATGCGATGGGTATTGCGCTCAACCGTCGGGTCTGCCCAGATTTGCAATGACGTATTATCCGGGCCCGGGCCTGCCAGCGACAGAGCCGCTGCAACATTGACATTGGCAGGAAAACCTCGTGCGCCATCGCGCGCCGACCCTTCGAATACCAACTTGGGTTCGCTCAGGTTTTCTATGGAAATATTGTTGTCCACCAAATGCGGCGCTCCAGCCAGACCTGCCGGCGGTTTGCGAGTCACCATTGATACGCTTTTGAACTGCCCCTCCTTGGCCGCCCTTACCGCATCCAGCCCCAGTAAGGCACCCGATGGCACGAGAATACGCGCCCCGGTCTGCGCCGCCCGGTCAACCAGATCCCAATGGCTGAGCAAAGCACCGACACTCAAGGGCATAAATTTTTTGCCCGCATCAATAACCGGCTCGGCTATTTCCCGAAAAACGGCTGCAGGCGCACACTCAACAACAATATCAGCATGAGTTGCCAATTCGCTCAACGCTACAACCTGAGGGGGCTGCTTGAAGTTTTGAATTTTCTTTCGTGCGGCATCCTGATCATTTGCTGAAATCGCCGTCAGCGATAAACCTTCAAGACCGTCATCCAGCTTTTTCGCAACACGCAAGCCGATAGTGCCAAGACTACCAATCGCAACATTTGTCATACCAACAATCCCGATTCAGACAACTCTGTTTAATACACTCGGTGTCGTCAAGCAGCCTTCCAGGAACGGAAAAGCAGAAAAGCACCAAGTAATAAAGCAATCGTGGCAAGTACAGGCCTTACCTGCCCACCCATCATGAAAAGAGGCAAGGACACTATAACTAATAGGCTGGGGCCATAAAATCGCGTCCAACGCACACCTTTCTCACGCTGCTCCTGAAACCATGGGAACATTGCAGAGTAAATAGCGATCAGCAAAAAGAACAATGCCCACGGTCGTGTAAAAAATGGTAGTGGATCTGTTGTAATGGCCAGCGCGCGGCTCAGGTTAAGCTCCGCAATATTGCCCAGTACCACGCCAAGAATCATCGGTGCTAACGGGAACCCTGCCTGACGCATCGCGAAACCAAGCAAACCGAACCAGAACAATGTCCAGACATCAAAAGTAATGTTGTTGAGTGCAAACACACCAATCGAACTGAACGCAAGAATAACGGCAGCCAGCACGTACATCGGTATGCGGGTAACCAACACAAACACGCGCAACATCATCGACTGCAGGCCAAGCATAATGAAGTTCGCTGCGAAGAAAGCAATAAAGATGGAGTAAGCCAGCACCGGCTCTTCTGCAATAAATGTCGGACCCGGCACGACATCATGAATCAGCAGAGCACCCAGCATAATGGCCGCTGTTACATCGCCCGGAATACCTAGCGCCATCAATGGAGTTAATGCTCCACCTTCCACCGCATTATTGGATGACTCCGGCGCGATAATCCCTTCCGGCACACCTGTTCCAAAACTATCCGGATCTTTTGATGCCTTTTTAGCTTGATCGTAAGCCAATATATTAGCGATTGAGCCACCTGCACCCGGCAAGATTCCAACAAAGACACCTATCAGGGAGGAGCGGATTACGGTAGTCCATCGCTTGAACAATGCCTTGATTGCATTGACATGTTCAATGCGTATACGGATGTTTCCCCGGTCGGTTAATGCGCGTTTTGCAGCTGCAGGGTCACGTACATCAGAGAGCAGCTGACTGAAGGCAAACAGACCAATCAGCACTGCAATAAAATCAAAGCCACCCAGCAACTCATCGTTGCCGAAATTAAAGCGTGCCATGCCAACCGCTTCATCCTCACCCACAGTACGAATAAACAAGCCTACCGCTCCAGCAATCAGACCCTTGATGAGATGACGGCCGGCCAGGCTAGCCGTTACTGTGAGTGCAAATATCACCAGCATGAAGAAATCCCAGGGTTGGAATTCCAGGCCGACACGCGCCAGCTGCGGCGCAAACAATACAAGAATACAGGCGCTGATCATGCCGCCACAGAACGAAGACCAGACACCCAGCCCTAAGGCGAAACCCGGGCGCCCCTGACGTGCCATGGGAAAACCATCGAAGGTGGTAGCTACCGATGACGGTGTTCCCGGGATACCGGTCAGAATTCCGGACATAAGGCCACCGGAAAGCCCACCTACCAGCACGCTCACCATAACGGCCAACCCCTGGCTTGCTGGCATGCTGAAGGTAAAGGGCAATGTCAGAACAACAGCCATGGCAATCGTGAAACCGGGGATGGACCCGGCCAGCAAACCGGCAGCAACACCAACAACCATCAGAACCAGGGTGGTGAGATTGCCTATCTCAGCAAACGCCAGTAGCAGATTATCAAGAACCATGGGTGTGACTCACTGTGTTGATACTGACAAATCGTCTTGGCTAAAGGACAGCGCATCTTCAGCTTTACGAGCTAAACACCTTTTGTTAAAAATGCTTCGTAATATGTGCATTGCTATGAAGCGAACAATTCACCACCCGGCAATATGACGCCCAGACCGAAGGTAAAAATACTCCACATACCACCAACTGTTCCCAATGCAATCAACGCATGCAACAGAAGTTTTTTTGGCTGCCAACCACCTAAGGCCGAAAGTAGAAGAAAGACAAACAGCATCGCAGCCACCAACATGCCCAGATAGGGCATCGACCATAGATACAAGCCGAACAATACAAAGCACCAGATGACGTTTTTCCAGTAGGCATAAAAACCAGCTATGCCCGGCTGCCGCTGAGCTTCAATATCGTCACCTTCGGCGATAGTGTTCGTTGACCCGGCAGTTACGCTGACAGCAGAGCGTTGCGCTTCACGAACAGACTGGACCAGGAAGATCAACGATAGAAACGTCATTACCCCGATAATAATGCGTGGCCAGGTAGCAGGACTCAATTGACCGTAGTCGGGTGTTCTGATATCAAAGCTTGCAACCCATAACACGCCGCAAACCACTAAAAGGAAAACCGCAACCAAAACATCGCGACTGATTGCTTTGCTCATTGACGAGATTCTCCCGACTGAGATAACGTGTGCCCGGGTAGTTGTGACAAAGAAAAGCCATGCGACGCTTTTGCCGATATGCTATTCACTGATTTGCCTATCGCCGATCTGTAAACAACCGATCTGTAAACAACCGATCTGTAAAACACCGATTTTCTAAACACCGATCTGCAAATCGTAAAGCCACGATATCGGAGCAATTTATCAGGGCGCATGAGGGATTAGCCAGCAAACGGTAAAAGACAGTAAGTGCGTGCAATCAGCATGACAGGCGGCGTTCAAGAAACGCCGCCCGGCGCTGGCTTTATCGCCTGACTACTTCTTGAACATGCCAATTTTGATAGCAACAGTTTCGTAGTCGCTGTACAACGCATCAGCCCAGGCCTGATAATCGTCCGGGCCTTGAAAACTGACATCGGTACCTTTGGAATCCATTTGTGCCAGCAGATCTGTATTTTCAGCTGCCGCTTTAAACACTCCGGCCCAATGATCGATCACATCCTTCGGTGTGCCTTTAGGCGCAACAATGCCACGCTCCAGTGCAAACGTCATATCAACACCCAGCTCTTTAAGAGTAGGCATATCCGGTAAGTGCTTTGAACGTTCCTCAGAAGCAATCGCAAAACCTTTTAAAGCACCCGATTCAAGATGCGTTCGACCAGACGCTACATTCAGTGACCCCATATCGATCGCACCTGAAAGTAGTGCAGTCATACGCTCAGATGTACCATCGTAGGGAACATAAGAGAACTTGATTCCCATTTTCTCTTCCATTAGTAACCAGATAAAGTGACTGGTAGAACCGAAGGTTGCACCAGCCTTGATTGTTTCAGGATTGGCTTTGGCGTATGCGGTAAATTCTTCAAAATTGTTATATTCAACGTCAGCCGCTGCACCAACAATATCCGGTGTCGACGTCAGATTGGCTACAGTATCAAAACCGTCGAAATGAAAATCAACGCGGCCGTTGAGATAACTGGTCACTGCAGATTGATGGATGGCAAATAAGGTACAACCGTCGGCTTTTGCTTTTGCCGCTTCTTTGGCACCTTTGTTACCACCTTGCCCCGGCACCGTAACCACTTTGATCTTCGGTGTTATGTCCATTTCCTGAATGGTTTTTTCGAAAATCGAAAAAATAATGTGCGTACCACCTCCAGCTTTCCAGGGAACGATAAGCTTTGCGGTATCACAGGGGATGTCTGCTGCATGTGCTGTGGTACTGACTGAAGCAGCTACCGATAACCCCAAACATGCTGTAAAAGAAGCGAGAAATCTTTTCATATTTACCTTCTCCATAGATGAGCCGTCAATCGGCGTCGCTTCATGTATACCACAATTGCGACCTGCTTTCACTTAAATGAGAACAAGCCTGCAATTTCATTTCTATCGCATGTCCGGGCTCAAAAACCATCCAAAGGGTTTAAAATCAGCACCCGCAGGGGCTAAGTACTATTTGATAACGGTTGCAGTTCCCAAGCAACCCGCGACTACGGAGCTTGAACAAAACCGCTCAAGTAATTCGCTCGTGTCTTTGGAATATTTTCGACAACAGTACGAAGTATTGATGACATGCCAAGCTTCGCGCTTAGAGATCTAAAGTGCATCAAACAGGCAAAGCAGAACTCTACGCTGAAAGATCCAATTATCAGGTTTTTAGTACAGCGTGTTGGCCTAAGGCAAAACAAACAATAATACAAACACGTAGGAACACAGATACATCTGACTTACATAAATCAACCCTGCATAAATCAACCTTCCATAAACCAACCTCGCATACACCTGACTTAAGCTCTGACAGTAACAATTCTAGAAACAGGCAGCATGACCATCACGCCGGCTATCACTGGCAGCCACATAACCATCCTTAATATCATCCGACATGCGCCAGATAAACTGACCCGATCCGAAATCCATATAACTATCTTCAACGCTGGTAATCTCGTGGCCCAATTGACCTAGTGCATCAGCAACGTTTGGCTCAATTTCTTTTTCCAGATCAATTTTCAAACCATCATGCACTCGCCAGCGAGCTGCATCACAAGCCGCCTGCGGATTTTGTTGGTGATCGATCATTCTGCTAATCGTTTGCATATGACCTTGCGGTTGCATACTGCCACCCATTACGCCAAAGCTCATTTGCGGCTTGCGCTGGTGCATAAGAAAACCGGGAATAATGGTGTGAAAAGGCCTTTTGCCGGGAGCCACCTGATTGGGATGACCATCATCAAGGCAAAATCCGGCACCGCGATTCTGCAGTGAAACACCAATATCAGGCGCAACCACACCAGAACCAAATCCCATATAGTTGGATTGAATAAAAGACACCATCATGCCGCTTGAATCAGCAGCCGTCATGTAGATGGTGCCTCCTTGGGGTGGCTGGCCATGTGAAAAATGAGTAGCCTTCGACGGACTAATCAGCTTCGCACGTGATTGCAGATAATTTTTATCCAGTAAATCGTCAACAGTAACGTCCTTCATGTAACGTATATCGCCTACGTAACGATAGACATCGGCAAAGGCCGCTTTCATCGCCTCGATCTGCAAGTGACGTACCTCAACCGAATCCGGCGCATGCCCTTGCAAATCAAATTGATCAAGAATGCCAAGCGCCATAAGGGCTGCGATCCCCTGCCCGCTTGGTGGTATTTCATGCACTTGGTAACCGCGATAGTCACAAGCAATCGTTCCACACCATTCTGGCTGCAAAGATTCAAGGTCTGCCTTTGTAAGCGTTGCATTGTGTTGCTGCAAAAAACCCACCAAGCGATCAGCGGTTTCCCCCTGATAAAAAGTGTCAGCTCCTTCATCAGCGATGGCTTTCAGAGTAGCAGCAGCTCCCGGCATAGTCATACGCTCACCTACATGTGGCGCACGCCCCTGAGGCATAAACACTTCCTTGAAACCGGGTTGCTGGTGTAATAACCCTGCCTGACTTTGCCACTTTCTTTGCACAGCTGGTGCCACCGCATAACCACCCTCGGCAAGCTCAATTGCCGGTGCTAACAAATCTCCCATCGGCAAGCTGCCAAACTTTTTATGCATGGCACCCCAACCAGCTACAGCACCGGGCACCGTAATCGTGTCAACTCCGCGCTCTGGCATGGTGCCACCATGGCGTTTACCAAAGTAGGCAGTATCCCAGGTGGCCGGAGCTATGCCCGACGCGTTCAGTCCATGTAATTGACGGCCATCCCAGATTATGGCAAACGCGTCACTTCCCAAACCATTAGAGATCGGCTCCACGATTGCAATCGCGGCGGCCGCCGCGATTGCCGCATCAACTGCATTGCCACCAATTCTAAGAATGTGCAGCCCCGCCTGAGCAGCCAGCGGCTGAGAGGTTGCGACTACATTACGTGCAAACACCGGAGTGCGTGGATGCGGATAAGGTACCTGCCAATCAAAAGTACTGTTTGCCATGTGAATTTTCAGACCCCTTTGCTCATTGTGTAACCGGCTTTGATCAAAGCTTCGGACAGGAAGCCAATATGTTGTGGCCCCACTTCACAACAACCGCCAACAAGTTGCGCACCTTCACGCACCCACTTCATGGCAAATTCAGCATAGGCAGGGGGATCAAGATCCTTGCGAGCCTGCAAAACTTCCACTGTTTTACCGGGAAGCAACTCTGCCACCGAAGAAAACCCGTTAGCATACGCACCCGATAGTGCTGCACGCTTTGCAAACGTTTCAAAAACAGCATCAATTGATTCAGGGCGACTGCAATTAAGCAATTGCCGGGCAACACCCAGCTCGGATAGCGTAGCTTGCGCTTCAAGCAATGGCTCACCACTGCGTAAGCATTCAGGATTATCATCCGAAACACTTAGCCCTACCCATACCGGTTTTCCTGACTGATTAGCCGCAGAGACCACAGCTCTGGCATCTGTAATGGATGAGACCGTTTCACACAAAAAACAATCAACCCGACCTTGCTGAATCTCAACCACCTTGCTATAGGTATCAAACGATGTCTGGTAGTCCGGTGATCGGTCAGGCCGATAACTCCCGACCAATGGCGGCAGACAACCGGCAACCGCGACATCAGCAGCCAATCCAAGATTCTCGCGTGCCTCATTGGCAACATCAAGAGCTGTAGATTGCAGCGATTCAAATTGATTTTCTATACCCGCAACTGCCAATCTTTCCGGCGTGCAGGAATACGTGTTGACAGTGATTACTGTTGCACCAGCCTTAAGGTAATCTTCATGCAGGCTTCTGACCAGTGGCGGGTCATCAATCAGTGACTGAGTGGCCCACAAATTGGTAGGCGATTTTCCACTGCGATTAACCAGCTCCTGCCCCATAGACCCGTCGAGCAATACCACTGTTGGATTGTTTTCAGACATATTTAAAAAAAATACTCTTATGAATTGGCACAGAACACTGCCCCATTCGTTTTCGCGTTTTGCACTAACTTCGTTTTTGCAATAACAAGTGTGCTGAAAATTTCACAAACTTGATTACTGCCTCATTTACCAAACAAGGATCAAGGTCGAAAATACTTGATGCAGCTCGGCTGAGCGATTAACCATGCCTCATCAATAGCATCTACCACTGCATCAGGCAACGGCCCGCACCGCCAGGCTTTCAGATTTTGCTGCAATTGTGCAAGGCTACTGGCCCCGACAACAACCGCATGCTCATAGTCAGCGTTGTAACCGAGGCCATCAGCAATTGCTGAATGATGTGCCAGCCACGCAAAAGAAGCCTCCAGCACGGAGATCTGATGTTCTGCACAAGCACGCGCAATTCCGGCAACCGCGCGATGGTTATCATCTTTCCAATAACGCTCCGGATAACCCTTGTGATAGGAAAATCTGCCTGTTTCGGGTAGGGCTGGAGGCGGGGAACCCGGATCGTATTCCGGACTAGTGTACTTGCCGCTCAACAGACCACCCGCTAACGGGTTGTAGACATAAAAAGCCAGACCGTAATCCGCCAGGCATTTAAAAAGCTCCCGCTCCACGTCGCGAGTTATGGCGTTATACATTCCCTGATAACACACGGGTTTTAACCAACCATTCTTCTCACATCTTTCAACAATTTGAGCAACCTGCCAGGAAGCATAGTTACTCAAACCGAAATTTTTAATGCGACCTTGCTGATAGGCCTCATTGACTTCACCCAGAGTTTCGTCAATCGGCGTTTCAAGATCAGGCGAATGCAGATAGAAAAGATCTAGTGCTTCAATCTTCAGCCTTTCAAGCGAGGTATCGAGCTGCATCCTGACACCTTCTGCGCTCAAACGGCCATTTGCTGACGGGTTTGCCTTGCCTGCCAGACTGAAATTATCAGAGCCGGATCTCGAGGACAGCAACTCACCTAATACGGTTTCTGTTTTACCCTGGTTGTAGACGTAGGCGGTATCTACCTCCGTAAAACCCGATGCCGCATATTCATCAAGCAGCAAAGAGGCTTCATCAGCATCCAGCTGATTACCGATTGTCATTGTGCCCAGAACCAGTTTCATATCAGACTACCGTGTCAGCCAAAAAAATTATAAATACAAGAGAAAAATACCCGAAACGTTACGGCCTGCGTCATACAACACACCCTGTGTAGCTAGACGGGTTAACCACAATAAACGCTCAAACAGTGAGTGACTCAGTTTGCAATATCAGCCATTTGTGAAGGGGCCTGACGTACAATCAAGTAGATCAGTGCTGTAATGGAACCCAACAGACAAGTAGCAATGATCCAGGGCAAAGGGCTCTTGCCGCGACGACGGCAATCGCGCCACATCCATATCATGAATATCCCTAGCGCGATAACCAGATCAATAAAGTATTGCCATGTCCAGAAGCTGGCAGAGAATGGCGTCTTCATGCCAGCAAATCCTTCACGCGCCAAAGCAACAGCTGTAACTGCAAGCAAAACAGCGAGCGCAAGATACAAGATCCGCTTATCTATCCGAATAAAACTATCTGATTGCAATTGCATAGCGCTGAGTTTCCCAAGCTATCTTGTTGTAACAACTAATGAAGCAGTCCTGAAAAAGCCGGATGAAACTGAAAACCAATGATTCAGCTCTTTAACAGTCTCAGGCTCTTGATTAACTCAAATCTGAATAATCCTCCAGACGGTCTGCAGAGAAAGTATAAGCCGCCCTAATTCGCTCGATCTCTGCTGAATTCAGTTCAATGTACACACATTCTTCAGCAGTTCCAAGCACCAACGGAGGTGTATTTTCATCCACCCAGGGTGAACAGAAAATGGAGCTTCCGAAATTTTCACCCGCGCGATTCAGGCTCAACCAGTAAATCTGATTCTCCATTGCCCTGGCAATAACAAAGGGATGCCAGCTATAAAAACTCTCATCCCGATAGAACGCCACGCAGTGAAGTATCGCCTGAACAGCATGCTGACTGGCAAGAGTTGATGCAAAGCCCGGGAATCGCATGTCATAGCAAATTTGTGCAGACAAGCTTAAGCCATTAACACTGAATACTTGCAGACCCTTGCCTCGCACAAAATAGTCTTTCTCCATGGATGCACCGTAGTTAGCGAGATGCAACTTGTCATAAAAACCGGCAGGTTGACCACTGGCATCAATCAGAAACTGCGAAATCGACAGCGATTGGGCTGCGGTTACTCGTGGAGCTCCATACAGCAAAGTGACACCATGCTTTTTTGCCACAGGCGCTAAATAGTGGTGAGAAATTCCGCCTGGCTTTTCAGCAAACAGTCTCGGGTTTGAAAAACAATGGCGAGTGTAAGAAACACTGGAAAGCTCTGGCAGTACAACCACATCGGCAGATCGCTGTTGCAAAGTCTGGTCGACTAATTCAGCCGTTCGCTGCAAGTGAAGATCTCGCGTAGCGGCTGTCTGCATGTCAATCGGCACATCAAGCTGGCATGCCAGCAATGTAACTGACGTATTGCCTTGCGATTGCTTCATTTAGGCCTGGCCAAATCATCGCTAGCCCACACACCAGGATGCACCAGAATATCTTCAGTGAGCTGATCAACGGAAGTTACGCCTGTTTGCGCCATAACGGTACTGACCTGCTGTGACAGTACATCAATAATCTGCTGCAAACCACTCTCACCCGCCGCAGCCATTGCATAGAGAAACGGGCGACCAAGAAACACAAAATCAGCACCACAAGCCATGGCACGTACGATATCGTCACCACTGCGAACACCACTATCGAAAAACAGCGTGGCCGCTGGCCCCAAGGCTTTACGAATTTCCACCAGTCGTGTGATCGCAGCCGGTGCTGCGTCCAGCTGCCGGCCGCCATGATTGGAAACGTAAATCGCATCAACACCTGCGTCTATTGCCTTTCTGGCATCGTCTACATGGGATACTCCTTTGATAACGAGCTTGCCTTTCCATTGACGACGAAGTTCTACAAGGAATTCCCACGTCAGCTTGCCACGACCCTCTTCCCGATCAAATTTTTGTTTGCTGCCGTCTCCAGTTTCAAAATTTGCAAGCGTAGGCGCTCCTGCTTTCAGGCTTCGCAAGCTCCATTCAGGGTGCAGTGCAAAGTCGAGGAATTGTTTTGGCCCGATTTTAAGGGGTGCTTTGAAGCCATTTTTCTGATCCCGTATACGGGCCGCCACCACCGGCACATCGATCGTCAGGATTAGTGTCTCACAACCTGAATTTTTCGCACGCTCGACCAGCTCCATACCCAAGTCAATTGATTGTCCTACATACAATTGGAACCAGAGATTCTTGCCAGCCCGGTCACACATGTACTCTATCGATGACGACGCTGCCGTTGACAAACCAATAGGAATCTCATTGGCGACAGCTGCCTGTGCTAAAAAATTATCGCCTCCGGGCCAGGACAGATTACACATACCCATCGGTGCTATGCCGAATGGCAGCTTCCATTCCCTGTCAAATACACGAGTTGTCAGCGAACGCTGATCAACGTTAATTAGCGCACGCTGGCAAAGCTCAATAGCTGCCAGAGCCTGTTGATTGCGCAAGGCCGCACCCTCAATCCCGGCTGCTCCATCAATATAATCAAACACCAGCTTGGGCAGTCGGCGTTGTGCAAATAGACGTGCATCGGGAACGGAATGCAGAGTTGCGGGTGGAAAAAAGGGCAGAGCCGGTATGACCATCAGCCAGATACTTTAAATTTAGATAGCGAAGATGGCATGCTACCTAGTGCTGCGCCGGAACGGAAGCGTCAGCAGCAATTCATCGTACAACCACGCACGCCGCAACTTGTCGCCTAGCAAGATACTGACGTATGCTGTGCCATAAAACAGGCCATAAAGGCTCATCAACTATCGCTTTAATTACCCGCACTGAGCAGTTTTATGGGCAGCAGCAAACAAATCCGCGGTGGCCAGCTTCTGGCACGTTGCATCCACGAGAAAGGCATTCGCCACGTATTTACCCTTGCTGGTGGCTTCTGCAACCCCGCACTGGAGGGGTTTATGGAGTGTCAGACGCCTGTCATTAACTGCCCACACGAGCAAATCGCCGGGCATCTGGCCGACGGCCATGCTCGCATTAGCCGTGAACCCACAGTCTGCCTGGTAGGCCCTGAAGGTTTCGCCAACGCCGTGCCTTCCATGATGGAAGCCTGGGGCGAGCGCTCCCCGGTTATATTCATCACCGGCAGCAGCACTATGAAACGCTCTGGCGCAGGTGGCTTCAAGGAAATCGATGATGTTCGCATTGCCGAACCACTCTGCAAGTACAGCATCAGCGTTAGTGATGGCAACCGCATCCCCGAATTTGTCGACAGGGCCTGGCAAATTGCCATTAGCGGCTATCCGGGGCCGGTCCATCTGTCCATTCCTGTCGATATCATGTTTTCATCATTCGATGAAGACTGTGCTGCCCGGGAACGCCCGTTTACGAAGAACGCCCGCGAAAATATTCAGCCACATTCCAAGCTGATCCCGCACCGCGCATGGCCGGAACCTGAGGCTTTGGCAACTACACTGGAAATAATCGGTCGAGCCAAACGCCCTATTCTGATTGGCGGTCACGGAGTCTGGTGGAGCGGTGCTGAAAAGCTACTCGAATCAGCCGGTATAAAACTGGGTATTCCGGTTTTTAACGTCCCCTACCACCAGAAACTGCTAAGTGAAACCTCGTCAGCCTACATGGGACTGGCCGATATACATCAATATGCACCCGCAAAATTTGCACTGCAAAATTGCGATGTTGCCGTGATGATAGGAGGCCGCCTGGACAACCAGATGAACTTTGGCAATCCACCATTGTTTCCTGACAGCACCACACTGATTTGCATCAACGGCTCTTTTGAAGAAATAGAATTCAATCGTGCAGCAGACCATGTTCTTCTCAGCGATCCACTGGCGTTTCTCGATGCACTTGCTGCGATAGCAAACACGACAGCGCACACAAATGATCAGGAATGGCTGCAAACCAACCGTCTGAAGCGCAGGGAATGGGTCCATGAGTCACTCGCAGCACTGGATAAAACCACAACAGGCCCTGAATGGGGTGAAGAAGAAATTCACCCATTGCAGCTGTCACTGGATGTTCAGTCGGCCATGTCAGATGGCGACTGGCTGGTGTTTGATGGCGGTAACACCCATTTCTGGTCAGAAATCGCGTGCAATATTGCCGGGCACAACGGCCTGAGACTCGGCGGCGTCATGCACCCAGGGGCTTATAGCCTGCTGGGTGTGGGCGTATCCTTCGCCTTGTCGGCCAAACGTCTGAATCCGCAACGTCAGGTTGTATTGATTTCAGGTGATGGTGCTTTTCTGTCAGGCGGCTTGTCGATTGAAGCGGCCTTCCAGGAGAGTCTGCCGATCGTAGTAGTGATCGACAACAATGGCGGTCTCGACTGCATATCTCAACAGCAGGAAAGACTGTTTGCAAACGGCGATCATTTCGCCACCGACTTCCGTGATATACCGTTTCACGGTCTGTTTGCGGGAATGGGAGGTTATGGAGAGCTGGTAGAAAAACGCAGCGAAATCCTGCCGGCAGTTCAGCGAGCACTCGCCAGCGGCAAGCCTGCTTGCATCAATGTCAAAGCGCGAGGCGTTATAAGCCCGATTGTGGCGGCAACCAGCGACAAGCGAGACAAGGCATCAATCGAATAGCAGGCATTTCAAGCTATACAACAGGAGCAGACGTTGGCAATAGTTTCTTCACATGTACTTGATGGCACCGATGGAACACATGCGGCAAATGTAGAAATCCAGCTAAGTAGAATTGACAGCAATGGAAGCCGCAGAAAGGTTTTTCATTCACAAACTGACGGTGGCGGGCGCTTGCTTGAGACGCTGGACTCCAACTTACTGGTAGCCGGGTCAACTTATGAACTGCAACTGGAAACCGGAAATTACTGGCAGAACAAGTGGCTGAAACTACAGCGGGAGCAACCACTGCAGGGCCAACAATCGCCAGACAACGCTAACATTAACTGCGATCAGATTATATTTCGTTTTCGCATGCCTGAAGACCAGGCACGCTACCATGTCCCTTTTATAATCTCACCTAACAACTACAGTGTCTGGTGGTCTGCACCAGAGACAACTTGAAGGCAAAATTCATGTGCCTTCAGGCAAATAGCCGATGTTGTCATCGATTTCTGGTGTCGGTGGCATAAGTACAAGCTCATTGCGTACGTCTTGTACATCAGCAAGGCCCAGCACAATGCGCTCAATCAGCCTCTTTTGAATCATGTCGTCAGCAGTACCGTAAATCGTGGCTACACCGTTTTTTACCTGGTAGCTTGCACTGGACAAATCAAGAGATTTTATGGGTGCATTGGCGGAAACTGATGACGCCACTGACAGGGCGAATAGCATCAAAATGCTTTTGAGGCCGAAAAGACCACCAGAATGTTTTTCCGGTGACGGAGATATTGTTGACTTGAAATTTTTCATTACTGTGACTCCATTAAATCCGGTACTGGTTCACCCTCCCCAAAATGAACTGTTGCCGGAATTTTCCAGACTAAATGTTTGCTGGATACCAAAAAATTAAAGCTTTGCGATTCTCAAAACAATGTGAAATCACTGGCTTGTACGGTGTATGACAAGCTTTGGCCTATGGAGTTCTTGCAATAGTGATATTTTTTTGATAAGGACCCGGACGAATTATGTACTGGATCCCAAATCTGCAACGATTTGACGGTTTCATCGGCTATGGTTCACATAATTTTCCTGCCTATCGAACGCTATATTGCAAGCTCAACCCTTGCTGTTCGCGTGCAACCGCTCAAATATCCCGGCAAACAATCCGGCAATGATCAGCGCTTAAAAATAGTGAATATATTCAATTGGAAGTTTGTTGCAGGCTTCTGCTACCAATTCATTAAAAGATCTGAATGACAGGTTATTTGGAAGGGTTTTCAAGCCACAACCTGAGAGGCGCGCTGAATACCGTCTCTTAACATTTCGACCAGATGATCTATCTCGGAGCGGGTAATAGTCAGCGGTGGCGACATCACACACATGTTGTAGATCGGACGCACGATCAGCCCCAGCGCCTGACACTCACGATCAATAATTTCAGCCACTCCCTCACCATTTTTCGCAACTGCCTGCTCACATTCAACGCAAGCCATAAGACCCATACCACGCACATCCTTTACGATATCGAGCTCCAGGAGCTCCAATAACTTTTGCTGGAAATAGGGTGCGACTTCCCGGCAATGATCGAGCAGGTTTTCCTTTTCGATTATCTCTATATTTTTTAGCGCCGCCGCACAGGCAACAGGATGGCCGGAACAGGTGTAGCCATTTGCGAATATTGCGTGATCGCTACCTGTCTGGTCGAGACCGGCAAGCAATCTGTCCGAAACAAGCGTTGCACCCAGCGGCAGGTAACCCGAGGTGATGCCCTTGGCGGTTGTGATGATGTCCGGCACAACACCAAATACTGCCTCGCTTGCGAAAAAATGCCCAAGACGACCAAACGCCGTAACCACTTCATCAGCGATAAAAAGCACATCATTGCGTCGGCAAATTTCAGCACATCGTTTCAGATAGCCCGGTGGTGGAACAACCACCCCGCCAGAGGCAAGTATCGGTTCAGCCACAAATGCTGCGACCCTGTCCGACCCCAGGGTTTTTATCGTATCGTCCAGCTCGGCAACCAACTGATCACAAAATTCTTCGACACTTTGTTGTGCGCTGCGGTGCAATGGATTGGGGTCGCCGATATAGTGGAAATGCCGATCATCAAGGTCTACAAATTTCTTGTCCTTGGCTTTCCCCGAGCAGGATGATGCCAGGTAGGTACTACCATGGTAGCCATTAACACGACTGATAAAATGCTTCTTGTCAGGGCGCCCCAAAAGATTGTTCCTGAAACATACAAAACGCAATGCTGTGTCAATTGCAGTCGAACCACCCGTTGAGAAAAAAACATGATTGATGTCGCCCGGTGCCAGCTCAGCAAGCTTGGCCGCCAGCAAGGCCGGTGGTTCACTGGTTAGCGCCCACGGGCTGTTGTAGGCAAGCTTCAAAACCTGCTCGCTAATGGCATCGGCCATTTCCTGGCGACCATGACCTATATTCACACACCACATCCCTGCCGGAGCGTCCAACAGGCGATTGCCTGTATCATCGTAAACGTAGACACCCTCGCCGCGAACCAGAAACGTGCGCTCGTTGCGATCCAGATCATTCATATCATCCCAGGGATGCAGAAACTGGTTGTCAGCACTTTTGAGATTGCTTCGCATTATGGGGATGTTATGTTGGCTATTGGTTACCCACTATAGCCACAAATCCGTCAGTATATCCAATATGTGATGCAATAGCGAAATTGCCGGCCAGGCCTGTAACCTCTAATCCAAACCAGAGACAGTCTCAGGCGAGAGTGACTTTCGCCGCATAGTTACCGGGTCAGGGTATAATCTTGACGGTAAGAAAACACCGCAACAGCAGGTTTTGGCCAATCATGAACATGAGTGATACAACGAGCAGCGCTAACCGCAACGAATTTGTACTCAAGCGTCAAGCTGACGATAAACCATTCGCCGCCGACGCCAAAACTTCATACACACTACCCGCCAGGTTCTATACCAGCGATGATTGCTTCGAGCTGGAAAAAGAAGCTATTTTCTATAAAACCTGGCACTACGCAGGCCACGTATCCCAATTGGCTGAACCTCGTTCATACCTGACCACCTCCATACATGAGCAAAATATTTTTCTCGCCCGCGGTATTGACGACAAAATTCGTGCGTTCTACAACGTTTGTGCGCACCGTGGACACGAACTGCTGCAAGGCAGTGGCAGGAAAACAGTTATTACCTGCCCCTACCACGCCTGGTCTTTCGACTTTGAAGGAAAGTTACTGGCTGCCAGAAACTCGGAGAATGTCAAAGGCTTCAACAAATGCGACTTTTCACTCAAAGAAGTTCGCCTGGAGGAATTCTGTGGCCTGTTACTGGTAAATCTTGATCCGGATGCACAGCCCTTCAGGGAGCAATTCAACGGCCTCGAAGATGAAATCAAAAGCTATTTACCCAATGCTGATTCTTTAGCATTTGCACAACGCGATACGTACGAAGTAGAAGCAAACTGGAAAGTTCTGATCGACAATTTCCTTGAATGCTACCACTGTGCTCCTGCTCACCATGATTTCGTCGATCTTGTGGATATGAATTCCTACCGCACCATCACCCACAAAAGATATTCATCGCAATGCGCTGCAGCGCCGCGCACTACTAACAGCAAAGCATTCAGCTTCAAGCCGGGTGATGTGGATTTCGGCTATGCCGGTTTTTTTGTGTGGCCTAACTTCACGATATGGATATACCCCGGAGAACCCAATCTTTCGGTTTTACAAATGAACCCGTCGGGTAGCGGCACAACCATCGAATACCAGGACTGGTTCACTCCGGGCGGCGAACTGACAGACCAATTGTCTGAAGCAATCAAATACCAGATAGATGTGTTGCAGCCTGAAGACATAGGTCTTTGCGAAAGTGTACAAAAGGGTTTGCAGTCACGTGGCTACAATCAGGGCAGATTTATTGTTGACGAAGGCCTGACAGAACTTAGTGAACATGCCGTACACCATTTCCAGTCCATGGTGGCTGACGCATTGGGAGCAAAGCTTGAAGACTGACCACCCGCTTTGTACGCTTTGTGAAAAGAAGGCCTATGCGTGAAAAGACTTGTGCGTGAATACTGGCGTGGAAAAAAAACACTAATACGCACCTTTGTAAATTTCCTGCTGCTTCCTTCACTATTTGCATTACTTTTACGACAAAGCCTGCTCAACCATCCCCCTGAGCCAGAACCCGGCAAACTGATTTACGCAGCATTCCTTTTGCTGTTGGTCTATTGCCTTGCAGCTGTGATCACTCTGGTGGGAATCAACAGAAAAGCACGCATACTCGAGGGCGGCTACGGTTCCAACACCAACGTTACTCTCTGCAACACGCTTTCACTGCTACTCATTGCTTACACCTGTATCAACCTCATTGATCTGTTCACCGTTAATGCAAGCGCGACAAATAATGAACAGCACACGATAGTTTATTCACCAATATTCTTGGCGGATGACAAAGAGGGAGATACATTGCTTGTTCATGGGGATATAGGCATAGCCGCAACCAAACGGCTGGCAGCTTTGCTTGAAGAAAACACTGAAACCAAAAAACTGATACTGGAAAGTGATGGCGGCAGTATTTTTGAAGCCCGCGGCATCGCAAAACTGATAGCCAAAAAAGGTCTCAATACCCATGTCGAAGGTAAATGTCTGTCCGCCTGCACGTTGATTTACGTTAGTGGCGATGTACGCTCAGCCAGCCCGACGGCGCAATTCGGTTTTCATGCTTATCAGTTACAAACCAACTATGGCGGGGTCGGCTATGGAGGCGTCAGAATTGATATTGATGAACAGCAGGATATTGATGCTGACGTGTTTGCCAGCGCCGGCGTAGATGCTGATTTTATTGATCAAATATATGGGGCGCAGTATGGCGAAATGTGGTTCCCAGAAAGAAAATTACTCGTTGAAGCCGGGTTTATAAACCAGATTGGCTCTGATTGAGATCCTGCGCCCGTTAGATGGTAACTTCTAAGTATGGTAACTTCTAACAAGGCAACTTCTCAGCGAGTAATTGCGCGTCCTGACAAACTGCGAACAAACTGCGCAGTCAGTCAGTCACACGTTTCACCCTGACACCGGGCAAGGGCAAGTTCTCCGGTGATCGCGCCTGGCCACCATAAGTTTGCAGGGAGTTAGTCAGCCGCAAGCCAGACGGTACCGTTGATTCCTGACCGCACCGCCCGCAATTGGCCGGGTCTGCACCTTCACCCTCATCACCATCTGAACAACGTTCAACCTGCTCTGGATTGCGATCACAATCTGCCGCTAGTGCAGCACCGGAACCCATCATGGCGCCGACGGCAAGCGAACCAGAAATAAATCGCCTTCTGCTCAGATGCGCAGAAGAACTGTGGCGCACAGTAACTGCAGGCTCGTTTCCAGCCTGCCCATCTGTTTCGGCCTGTGTCACATTATCATCCTTAGCGCTTTTCATAAGCTATTCCCAGTGAACTATTAGCTGAACTTAGCAATCGGGCTGGCTGACTGTCAAGTCGGATGCAGCCGACCCAGCCCACTATCCAGTAAGGATTGCAGGACTTCACTACCACCAACCTGCGGCTCTTTAGGCGTTCCAGTAAAGTACACGGCAGTAGCCTCACCCGTATTCAGCCAATGCTCGACTTTCTGCCGGTGCGGAGAACCAAATTCAAGCACCTGCCCGAATGTACGGCAATAAAGCGTATCGTCTAGCGTTTCATGCCCCAGGTATCGATGTTGCCGCAGCAATAGCCGGCATTCATTCTTGCTGGCCGCTAAATCGCTACTACTACCCGGGGTGTCAGCAAACGGTGCAGCAACTTGATGTGCTGTAGACAAACCATCCAATGCGGCATCATCTCGAATATCGCGCATCACCAGCGGTAATACCTGTTCGATGTTGCCCTGCTTGAGGTGTCTTGCCACAAGATCCCGTAGCTCATCCGATACACCGTCATAACGCCAATCAGCATAATTTATCGAGCGCCTGAGATCTAATTGAGAATCTGCCAACTTGTCGACCAGGCGATGAAGCACATCACGTATCAAAGGGGGATACAAACCCAGTGTCAGATGCAAGGATGGTTCTTCCGAATCCCCGCTGGCACAGGCATCATGAGTAAATCCCCTGGGAATGTAGAAGGTATCACCTGCCGAAAGAGCCACCTCTTCAGTGCTATCTCCCGGTTCAAACCCCGCTGGCTCAAAGCGGGTATCGGGAAAAGGCAAGGCAACATTATTCTTGTACAGGCGAAATGTCTTGTGACCTGAAATCTGCAATACCAATACATCGTGCGTGTCATAGTGGGCCGCAAACCCTTGATGCCCGGGTGGTGAAAGATAGAGATTGGCGCGGCAAGCCCCACCAAATTGCCGGCTAGCCTGTCGGCACATATTGGCAATCTGCGGAAAAAGACGGTCACTACCGGAAACAATGACAGTCGCACCGGCCACATATCGGGCGAAAAAACGGGATGGATCAATCAATCCGGCCGGGCTTGCATAGTCTGAAGCTGGAATATCACACCCTGCCTGAGTCAACTGAACGTCTGGATAATACAAGGAGGCTGTTGAGAACACCGACTCAAGTTTCGCAAGCGACACAACATCAGAGAAGTACTCGAGATCAGATCGCTGTATGTGTAAAGGCTGCCGCTCACGATATTCCCGATTGAAAATATCGGCACCCACGGGATGCAACAGACAGGGCTCATAGGGCAAAGCCGTTGTTTGTTTCATGTCATATTCTCAATTGATCCACGAAATCACAAGGCAATTAACTGCACATAGTAGTAGTAAATTCTTGTTTCATTACACAATAACACCAGTATTTGGTGTTTAAGCCGCTAATTGCAAAGCGACATGAGCCAGGATGCTCTGTGTTGATTACCAGCAGGATGCCCGGTATCTAATGCTTACGCACGTTGTGATGATAAACGCTACCGAATCGCTCTGGCTTTTATTTGCCTCATTTCTGGTCCTGCTAATGCAAGCAGGCTTCCTGTTACTTGAGGGTGGACGCGTAAGAGCGAAAAATTCCATTAACGTGGCTCAGAAAAACGTAGCCGATCTGATGATCGCCTGGGTCACGTTTTTTCTCTTCGGTTTTACGATAATGTACAGCATTCCCATGCCCGTGGCAGGGGAAGCGCTGCCTTCACCCCTGCATTTTCTATTTCAACTCGGTTTTTGTGCCACGGCAGCATCAATAGTCTCCGGAGGTATCGCTGAGCGACTGCGCTTTATTCCGTATATGCTTTTAGCTGCAGTTATTGGCGCATTGCTTTATCCGTTTGTGGGCCGTCTGGTCTGGGGTAATGCCTTTGTAGAATCACCGCTTACCTGGCTGGCCGATCTGGGCTTTGTTGATTTTGCCGGAGGTACGGTCGTTCACTCACTCGGAGCATGGGCAGCACTGGTTGCCATTTTAATGATAGGCCCCCGTATTGATCGTTTCGACGAACACGGCAATGTCATTCCTTTACCCAGCAACAGTAGCATCATGGCACTGCAAGGCGCCTTGTTGTTAGCCTTTGGCTGGATTGGCTTTAATGCAGGTGGCATTTCGCCAACTGACCCACTGATGGCAGAAGTTATAACCAATACCTTTTCCATGGCAGCATTCGGCGCTGCCGGTGGCGCAATTGTTGGTGTATATCTGGACCGCGGGGTATTCCACCCGTCCCGAACCATCAACGGATTGCTCGGCGGTCTGGTGACATCAACCGCAGCTATTCACGTTTTGCAGGCCTACGAGGCAATGTTCTTTGGATTTCTGGGAGGCATGCTGGCAACCTGGGCAGGACATTATCTGCTGGTGCGTTGGAAGCTGGACGACCCTGTAGAAGTGGTGGCCACGCATGGTGTTGCAGGTACTTTCGGAACCTTGCTATTTGCCTTTGTTGCACCGGTTGAAATGCTGGTCGGGCAATCGCGCCTGTTGCAGCTTGGCGTTCAGTTGACAGGTGTTGTAACTGTGTTTGCAATTACTACCATAACCATCTACACCGCCCTATCGATCACAAGAAAATTCACACCACTACGTGTCACAGCTGAAGAAGAAATGCTTGGTCTCAACTATACCGAGCATGGCGAATCCACCGGCGGTGACAGATTACACCGGGCATTACACGAGAAACTATCAACAGCTGATAATGGCGATCTGGCAATAGACATCAGCAGTGACGACGAACACGTTGATATAGCCGTTACAGTTAACAAACTGATCGAGCGACAGGAACAAGCACGCAGCACCATTGCGGAGTCAGAGAAAAAATTTCAGCAATTCGCAACAACGGCTTCCGACTGGCTATGGGAAGCAGACGCCAGTGGCAGAATTGGCTTTCTGGACATTGTTACCGAAGAATTCTCTTCACTTGACTACAACAACTGGAAAGGCCAGCCCATCACAGAAGTCATCACACTCACTGAGAGTAAATCTAAAACCTTGATCGACTGCTGGAAAAACAAAGTTGCTTTCGGACCTATAGAAGCTGAGATTAACAATGCGAATTTCAAAACTATTCACGTAGAGATCCGGGGCACGCCGAATCACGACAGCAATAATGAATTTATTGGTTATCGCGGAACCATGAGCGATATCAGCCAACGAAAGGAAGCAGAAAATCTTGCCGTTTTTGCATCCTTGCATGACGAGCTGACCGGTCTGAAAAATCGCCGGGCATTAAACGCAGATCTTCAAAAATTGCTTGTACAAGCTCAGGGTAATATCAGGAAAGTTGCAATCATAGGCGTTGATCTTGACGGATTTAAAGCAGTCAATGATTCCTACGGTCATGCAGCTGGCGACAACCTGCTGACAACCGTAGCAAACCGGCTCTCGGAAATCATTAGTACCGCCGGATCAGTCTATCGAGTCGGTGGCGATGAATTCATTTTGGCGCTTGAAGATTTGCCGAAGGATTTCTGTAACGAGCAGATAAAACAAATAACAGCAAATACACTGAAACAGCTCGGCACGCCGTTTTCGCTGAAAACTCACGATGTGCAGATAGGTGCGAGTCTCGGTGTCGCTGTCTTTCCGGACGATGCTTTCAATCGGGAGGATTTACTGAGGCGTGCGGACCTTGCCATGTATGCCGCAAAATACCAGGGCAAAAACAGAGTAGTACGGTTTGAAAAAGAACTGGACAACGAAATGAGCCATCGCTTTCTGCTTGAAACGGAACTCAGGCGTGCGATCGCAAACGAGGAGCTCTATCTACTCTATCAACCCTTGATTGACACCAAGACTGAAAATCTGGAATCGTTCGAAGCATTGATTCGATGGAACCATCCGGACAAGGGCGAACTCTCACCTGGCGATTTTATAGACATCATTGAACACAACGGGCTTATGCCTTTACTTGGCGAATATGTACTGGACAAAGCCTGTGAATTTGCCAGCGGCTGGCCTGTCATAGAAAACCAGAAGATGCCACGAATCTCGGTCAATGTCTCGGCTTCTCATCTGGGTGCCGAGAACTTCACTGAAACTGTTCTTAATGCTCTTCACAAACACTCACTCAAGCCCGATTTGCTGGAGCTTGAGATCACCGAAGATGCCATCATTGAAGATCACAAAAATGCCAGCCACGTAATCAATACGCTTCGCTCCAGTGGTATTGTTTTCTCCATTGATGATTTTGGCACCGGCCAGACATCATTACGCTATCTGAGCAATTTCCCGGTACGTACTATGAAAATTGACAGGTCATTCGTACAAAACATTGGGAAAAACGATCGGGCAACAGAAATTACGCGTTCCATGGTGGAGATGGGAAGCAGGCTTGGCTACTCGGTGGTTGCCGAAGGTGTGGAAAACATCCAACAACTGGAGATGCTGAGAAACTGGGATTGCCCGATAGTGCAAGGCTTCCTGTTTTCCAAACCCGTCAAAGAAGAAAATGTGCTTCAGATGATCAGGGATGACGGTGTTGAAGACAGCACAGTTCGCAAGGCCGGGTAGTAAACGATTTCAGCTGCCCGCCACTTAGGGCAGTTACGCGACTATAGTAGTCGCCCTCTAGGGAAGTTGTTCAACAACGTAACCTGCTTTCTGAAGAAGCTCCAGCACGTTACCTTCGCCGGCCAAGTGTCCTGCTCCAACAAGAACCATTTCTACGTCCGGATCCTGCATCATTGCTTCAATCTTCGGCACCCAGGCAACATTTCTTTCAGTGAGCAGCTTTTTATACACTGCCGGGTAAAGGTCACGCATCTTCTCAGTCATTTGAGCAGCAAGTGCAGCCATGTCACCGCTGCGCCACGAAGCTCTCATGTTTTCCATTAACTCGCTTAAGTCTTCCAGATCATCCATGCTGTAGTTCAGGAAATCATCAGGATTTTCCATTCCCATATCCGCAATAAACGAGATTTGTTGCTCAACAGTTTCAAGCCCTTCAATTTCACGACCATCCTGCCGAGCTTTGCTATCATAAAATGCATCCACACCTGCCTCACCAATGCCCAGTTTTTGCAGCTCAAGCAGGGCAACGGTTATGGCAGCAAATCCTGGCTTGTATTGCTCCACCATCACCATTGGAATTCCATAACCATTCAGCAACGCTTCAAAGCGGGCCAATGTCTCTGGTTTTACATGATCAGCAAGTACACTGCCGTCATCCCAGGTAACCATCTGCTGCATTTTTCTTTGCACATCTATTTGTTCAAATGCCGACAGGTCTGCTTCGAATACCAGATTCTCCGCATTGTTGTATGCTTCATCAAATTGCTTCGGCAAAGGAAAGTCCTCTGCTTTCAACAAGTGCAATGTGCCCGCGATGTAGAGAGTGTTATCACTTCCACCTGCCGCTTCCCTGATTTGCCAGACCGCACTTTCAGCCTGTACGACACCCTGCACTAGCAGACAGGCCGCAGCAATTCCGGTTGAAAATAATTTGCCAGCTCTTGCTATATGCTTACTATGTTGCATGAATACCTGATGATGATGTGCGAATCGTGCCGGTAGATACTGCAATGCTTGCTCCAATCTGGCCGAAAACCGCAAGGATAGCCATAGAAATTCGTATAATCGACTCAGCAACCCCCGGAAAGACCATTGAGCATTGAATTAGAGGCGTACAAAGGTAACGGCATTTGAATCACCGTGAATTCCTGAAAACACTATCGGCCACGCAAAAGCGATCGCTGACTAAACGTTCTGACGCAAGGGGTTTGTGCCACCTGGCCATACATTGCAGTTGCATCGGGCTTAATTCCACCCTGCTGGCATTATCCCCCAAACCACCTGCATTGCTGCTCCTGCTGCTGGTTACTCAGGGCATTCTACTGGTGTTCCTGTTTACACTGCTACATGAAACAACTCATAACACACCCTTCCGATCACTTTGGCTCAATCGCCTGGCAAGCTGGTGTTGCGGGTTCATTATTTTTTTGCCAGCGGAATGGTTCAGACATTTTCACATCGCACATCATCGGTACACTCATCAGCCTGATAAAGATCCGGAATTGGCAAGCCCCAAGCCGACAAGCATAAGAACATACCTGCTCTATCTCTCAGGAATACCTGTGTGGAAAAGTCACTTGAGCACACTTTATTTGAATGCATCAGGTAAGTGCAGCGACAGTTTTGTGCCGGCTGGCAGAATCGATACAATCACTCTTGAAGCACGACTCATGATAGTTGCCTACACACTGGTAATCGGCAGCCTGGTTATTCTGGCACCGAAACAGTTGGTACTTCTGTGGCTATTACCATTGCTACTCGGGCAACCGTTCCTGCGCGCCTATTTACTAGCCGAACACGCTCACTGCGATCACGTTGATGATATGTTTCGTAACACACGCACAACGCTGACAAACCGTTTGCTTTATCGCCTTGCCTGGAACATGCCATACCATGCTGAGCACCACAGCTTTCCATCCGTACCTTTTCACCAGCTACCGGAATTGCACAAACTGACTCGGTCTTATTTGCAGGTATGTGAGAAGGGGTACTGCAAGTTCAATCGCCGCTATTTACACAGCGAATCAATAACACGCCTGTAGTTGCTTTACGTTTAGCCAGATATTACAAAACAAGTTACCGGCAATCACGAACGAATAACTTTTAGTGGGGCGAAGGCAGCTCTTCCAGCAACAGGGAATTCCCCGTCATCGACGCAGGCTTTTGCAACCCCATCAACTGCAACACAGTCGGCGCAATGCAGGTCAGGTCACCCGCGTTGGCGAGCTGCCACTGCGATTTATCAATAATGGTACAAACGACTGGGAAAATCGTGTGTTTGGTATGCGGCCCTCCAGTCTGCGGGTCAATCAGCATGTCAGCATTGCCATGGTCTGCGGTCAGCACAACGCTATAACCATTTTCAGCCGCCGACGCCACCAGAGCTGATACACACTCATCTACAACTTCTACAGCTTCCACAACAGCAGCTGCTACTCCTGTGTGACCGACCATATCGCCATTGGCGAAATTCACCACAATCAGGTCCGGCTTGTCGGATGGATTATTTCTTTGCATCGCACCCAGAACGCCATCTCGAATACCATAAGCACTCATCGAAGGTTGCTGATCGTAGGTGGCTACTTTAGGTGAATCCACCAGCAATCGTTCTTCCAGAGCCAGCGGCGCTTCGCGACCGCCATTAAAAAAGAAAGTGACATGCGGGTACTTTTCAGTCTCGGCCACACGTAACTGAGACAGGCCGGCAGAACTCACCGCTTCTCCCAGAGTTGCAAGTGGCTCCTCTTTCTCGAAAGCGATAGGAAAATCATAATCTGCGTGGTAACGCGTCATCGTAGAAAGACGTATAGTCGTGAAGTCGCCTCGCTGAAACTCGCTAAAATCCGCGGCAGTTAAAGCTGTTGCCAATTCACGCGGCCGGTCATTGCGGAAATTATAGAAGATCCACTCGTCACCGGCTGCCGGGGGCTGGTAGTCAGGTAATACGGTGGGCTCTATAAATTCATCGGTCTTGTCAGACGCCCATGATTGGCGGATGGCATCCTCGGCACTTGCAGCTTTTCCGCCCTTGCCTTCAATCAGCAAACGCCAGGCTTTTTCCACGCGCTCCCAACGATTGTCACGATCCATCGCAAAATAACGGCCGCAAACGGTTGCGATATACCCATTGGCTGCAGACAGTGCCGTATTTAATTCATTCAGATAACCCGCTGAACTTTGTGGAGCAGTGTCGCGGCCATCAGTAATCATATGCACAACGGGAATCACCCGGTGTTGCGCACATAAGGCAATCAGCGCGATCAGATGATCAAGATGACTATGGACACCCCCATCCGATACCAGACCCAGCAGGTGTACACGCCCACCATTTTTTCGAGCCTGCTCAATCGCTGCGTTAAAAACCGGATTATCGGCAAAACTGCCGTCAGCGATAGCATCATTGATTTTCACGAGATCCTGGCGCAATCGCGAACCCGAGCCCAACGTTAAATGACCCACTTCGGAATTTCCCATTTGCCCGGCAGGCAAACCAACGGGTAACCCCGAGGCTTCGATTACTGTGGTGCTGTTAGCGGCGTAAATAGCATCAAGATTTGGCGTTGACGCCATCGCAACCGCATTATGGTTACGCGAGGGGTTAACACCGATTCCATCCATAATGATCAATAGAACCGGCGATCTTGGCACTACGACAGAGCTACTCAAGGGCCGATATCATCCGGGTGCGATGCTGGTGGCAGTGATTTGGCAGCAGCGGATTTATTGGCCGCAGCAGAATTCGCTTCGTCTGCCTCAGACTCATCATCATTATCTTCATAGAGCTTATCTCGCGCTTCGGCCGCCGCGTCCTTACGCTTGAGGTAGATGCGTGAGAAGAATATTCCAGCTTCAAACAGCACCCACATCGGCAAAGCCAGCAAAGTCTGCGAGATGATATCCGGCGGAGTCAGGAACATACCTATTACAAATGCAGCAACAATGAAATAGGGACGTTTCTTGGCAAGGTCATCAGGTGTTGTAATGCCAATCACGACAAGAAGCACAGTTGCTACAGGAACCTCAAAGGCGATACCGAAGGCAAAAAAGATGGTTATTACAAAGTCGAGGTAACGGCCTATATCTGTCGCGACTTCTACACCCTGCGGTGCTACAGCTGTGAAAAAACCGAACACCAGCGGGAACACAACATAATAGGCAAACAGAACACCGATGTAGAACAACAATGTACTGGATGCCAGCAGAGGAAAAACCAGCTGCTTTTCATGCTTGTAAAGACCGGGAGCAACAAAAGCCCACATCTGGTAGAGCAAATACGGAATCGCGATGAATACCGAGAGCATCAAAACCAGTTTGAACGGTATAAAGAAAGGGGCTGCCACGTCGATCGCTATCATCTGCGACCCTTCAGGCAAGTGAGCCAGCAGAGGAGCGGCAAGCCAGGTGTAGATTTCGTCGGCAAACCAGAACAGGCACAAAAACAGAAGGCCAACCGCCAGGATCATTTTCAGCAAACGATCGCGCAACTCAACCAGATGAGTCAAAAGACCCTGCTCAGGCGCGTTAGAGGCATCAACCATGGATAGAAATCACCTGTAGAACCCGAGCCATATCAGTCGCTAGTCAACCAAAAACCAATCATGCCGACGACGCCGGCTTGTCATCTGTGCCGGCATCCGGGCGGCTTACACCCGACTCATCCGACTGGCCGGCTTCCTTTTCGGAGGCAGTCTTCTCAGTTGCCGCGGATTTACCCATGTCATTGTATTTACTCTCGAGCGTTGAGGATAGCTCGTTAGCACTGGAAACCGCACTGGATGTAGAGGTCTCGATTTCTTTGCGAGTAGTATCCACAATTTCCTTGAGTTCACGTATTTGATCGCGCTGATCGCCAAGGATTTTTTTCAGCTCACCGGTTTGCAGCTCAGCATCAATATCGGACTTCACCCCGGCCACAAAGCGGCGAAATTTGGCCACATAGACACCTGCAGTTTTTGCAAGCTCGGGCAAACGCTCAGGACCAACCACCACGAGTGCAACTATGCCGATCAGAAGCAGTTCCCAAAAGCCAATATCAAACATGTTAGTGGAGCAGGTTACTTAAGAAGTTGAATACACAAGTCGTTGGCATGCTTATTATGCCAACACGTATCGAGCCTTGAGCGAACTGTGGAATCAGACCTGCGCTATGCGGGCTCAAATAAAAGTAGCGAATTTTTAGCCGCGGGTCAGCCCGCTCGCTGCGATACCAGTCAGTTAAACAGCGCCATCCATCAGACAGCAAAACCTTCAGACTTTAGTTTCATCCGATTCACGGATAACTGCTCCATCGACCGCCTCATCCGCAGCGTCTTCCAGCTTCGCTGCATTGGCGTCTTCTTCTTCATTCATCGCCTTTTTGAAACCTTTGACAGCGCCTCCGAGATCACCGCCCAATGTGCGCAAGCGCTTAGCGCCGAAAAGCAAAACGACAATAACAAGAATAATCAGGAGTTGCGGGATGCTGGGCATCATAATGTTGTATCCTCGACAGGCTGGTTCGCCAGTCTGCAAAACTGCAAAATATGCAATAAAAGTAATGATCTATACGGGCTAGTTTACCACGAGCAGAGCCTCCGCAAGCGTGATGTTCTGCTAGCCTTCGCGACTGTAGACTGCCCGTATGCCCTTCTGTTATGGGGGTTTGACGACAAAAATGCAATCTGTGAACCATGCAGACCCTACAGTACGGGTAGCTAGTCCACTTGCAACCAGAAGGTCACAGGCCCGTCGTTGCACAGGGAAACACTCATTTGTGCACCAAATTGACCGGTTGCCGGGTCTCTATACCGGTCTGCAACCTTAACAACCAGCTCGTCAAAAAGGCCACTTGCTACATCAGGAGGCGCACCATTGAAGCTGGGTCTCAGGCCCTTGCGGGTATCTGCCGCAAGCGTAAATTGCGGAACCAGCAACAAGTCGCCACCCTGCTCCATAACATTGCAGTTCATTTTACCGTCACTGTCCGGAAAAACGCGGTAGTGCAGAAGCTTGTGCGCCAGACGCTCAACCTGGGCACTGCCATCCTCGCGCTCTACCCCCACCAGCACCATCAAGCCAGTGTCGATCGCGCCAATGGTATTACCCGATACAACTACTGATGCACTGGAAACCCGTTGTATTAGTCCAATCATGTTTTGTCCTGTCAGAGCAATCCATTTCCCAACCCCGGCTTTTGCCTCTATAACGCTATCAACTTGTCTACATAGAAGCTAGGATAAGGACTGAGGATAAAAATGTCTCTCCTACTTGCTAAATTCTTTTTACGCCTGATGGCGTGCCTGCCGCTGCGAGCCAACCATGCCATAGGGTCCGCCCTGGGCTGGGCTTGCTGGGTTATACCCAATCGAAATCGCAGTAACACACTGGTCAATCTGCAGCTGTGCTTTCCGGCAATGGCGAAAGCCGAGCGCAATACACTGGCACGAAGCAGCCTTATGGAAACGGGCAAAGCACTGACCGAAACCGGCTGGCTATGGTACAGGGATGCGACACAAATACGGCAACTTATCGAATTTCCGGAACAGGAATCAGCCTTTGCCGGCTTGCCCCAAGTTAGCTCGGGTACAGCAGGCACTTGCGCAAACCCAAAGCAGCAAGACGCGGCTGCAACTGAAACAACATTACTGATTACACCCCATTTTGGTGCCTGGGAATTATGTCCGGCTGCATTAGCGTCTCTTGAAAATCCGGCCTATCTATACCGTCCACCCCGTGCACTGGCTCTGGAACCAGTCATTAAAAAAGGGCGCGAGCGCTTTGGTGCTGAAATGGTAGCGGTCGACCCGGCGGGCATAAAAAAATTGCTGCGCGCTGTGAAAACAAAGCGACCGGTCGGAATACTGCCGGATCAGGAACCGGATCCGGGAGGCGGGGTGTTTGCGGACTTTTTCGGTGTGCCAGCCAACACAATGACTCTGTTGCCACGCCTGGCCGGTAAATCAGATGCGCGGGTAGTCTGCCTTGCCATAGAAAGAAAGTCCAAAGGCCGTGGCTACCTTATTCACAAGGTAAAAGCCGAACCCGGTTTACTGGATAACAATCTCGAGGTTGCAACCGCAGCGCTGAATCGCACCGTGGAACAATGCGTTGCCATAAACCCCGGCCAGTATTGCTGGAGCTATCGGCGTTTTCGCTGGCAGCCTGACGGCAGCCGCCGCAACTACAGCGAGCACCTCGCTTAGTGAATCAAAAGGGCAAAGAAAAAATCCCGCAAGCCGGCCAGACCAATGCCACAGACAAACAACAGTTAAAGCTTGCGCTAACGGTTTCCAGTAACGCCATGCTGGGCGCTTCGGCGATGGTTGCCGGCATTGCTCTACTCAGCGGCATGGATGCTGTAGTAAAAATTTTAGTCACGCAGGATGTCAGTGTATTGCACATTCTTGCGATACGTAGCTGGTTAATTGTGATCGTGATGCTGCTCTTTTATGTTATTCGCGGTCAGACGAATCAGTTAAAGCCGGTACGCAAGTTACATCAGGCGGTGCGTAGTGTGTTCGGCATTGTCGCACCTCTACTGTTTTTTCTCGGCCTAAAATACCTGCCACTGACCGACTCAGTTGTGATCTTTTTTACATCAACACTTGCAGTTACTTTTCTGTCAGCAATCATTCTGGGTGAGAGGGTCGGCGTGCATCGCTGGGCTGCAGTTGGCATAGGATACATCGGCGTTCTGATTGCCATGCGGCCAAGTGGCGAGGGGCAATTGATCGGTTACGCCCTGGCTTTTGGTGGCAGCCTGGCATACGCCTACCTGTTTCTTAGCGGACGCTACCTGTCGCAAACCGAAACTGTGTCATCACTGGTTTTCTACTACAACCTCGGGGTCGGAGTAACATCAAGCTTATGGATTGTTTTCATTGCGAGAGAATTACTGTTCGTACCATCAGCCAGTGTATTAACCGGGATAACAGCGATAGCCGTGCTGGCAGTTTGTGGCCATTACCTGATGACACTGGCATTCGCCAAAGCGGAAGTGTCACTGATAGCACCACTGGAGTACACCGCAATTATCTGGGCGATCGGCCTGGATTACTTGCTTTGGCAAATCGCGCCATTGCCGACAACGCTGTTGGGAGCTGCCATCATAATCGGCAGCGGGTACTACGTAATGCACCGCGAGCAATTGAAAAAATCAGAAATTGCGACTACCCCGTCTGGCTGAACAAGGCCACTGATGGGACTATGATTGCCTGAGAATCAATTGCCCGGAAAAATAATTGCCTGGAAAAGTAACTGCCAGAAATACATCTCCCGAAAAATCCCCGAATAAAAACAATTCAGGAAGCTGCAAGCGGCTTGGATACTGGCATCTCAACGGTTTGCGATGCTATGTCCGCAAGAATTGTGTTAAGAACAGCTGCAACAGTTTCAACATCAGAAGCATCAATATCGTGATGTAGCACCAGCCGGCAAACACTGCCTTCAGCAGACAACAAAATATTATTTTCAGCAGCCTTAGTACGCAACGGCTGCGCAATATTCTCGTCCAGATCGAGCCACAACATATTGGTTTGCGTCCAGTCGCTGCGTACAACCACCCCGGGGGCTGCGGCCAGAAGATTCTGCAGTCGTATGGCATTGGCATGGTCTTGCTCCAGCCTCTCAATCATATTCTCCAGACTGTATATTCCCGCAGCCGCCAAAACACCGGCCTGGCGCATACCGCCGCCGGTTACCTTGCGCCAGCGGCGCGCTTCACTAATGAACCCGGCACTCCCACAAAGCACCGAACCCACTGGCGAGCCCAGACCCTTCGACAAACATACAGAGACCGTATCAAAATACTGTGTTACCTGGCTGACCGGCACCCCCAAGGCAACTGCTGCGTTGCAAACCCTGGCACCATCCAGGTGTAGAGCCAGTTTATGTTGCTGACAAAATTCATGTGCCGACTCCAGATACTGCAAAGAGACAACCCTGCCATGTTGTGTGTTCTCAAGGGCAAGCAAACGGGTTCGCGCAAAATGGGAATCGTCTGGCTTAATGACAGCCTCAACCGACTCCAGAGGTAATTGCGCCTGCTCATTAAAAGCCACTGTTTGCGGTTGAATACCGCCGAGGGCTGCAGCACCTCCACCTTCATACTTATAACTGTGTGCATCATGTCCGACGATGTATTCATCACCCCGCTGACAATGGGTAAGTAAGGCAATAAGATTGGATTGTGTACCACTGGGTACAAACACTGATGCCTGCTTACCGGTTATCTCAGCTGCCAGCGATTCCAACCGATTGACTGTCGGATCGTCACCATAAACATCGTCGCCTAATTCAGCGTCGAACATGGCCTTGCGCATTCCCTCTACAGGCCGGGTAACCGTATCACTTCGCAAGTCCAGTATTTTTTCGCTCATAGCAATCTCGTTGTGGCGCTTTTTACAGTGCCATGTGTGTGTAAAGCACTTGATAAATACGCTGTTGCCGAAAAGCAAACGGCCATCTACAAGACATAATTAACGTAGGCCAGCAACGTCCCTCGGGTGATGCTGATTCTGAACTCGGAATCACACACTACATTGCTTATGCCCAAAGAACTTCCCAACGACAGATCAGCGTTTGCCAGTGGGTACTTCAAGCCTTCGGTTGTTACGCCAGTAGTCATTTGCGTTAGCGAGAGCAGGCTTATGGTGGCACCGGACTCAGCAGCTATGCTGCGGCTCCTGTCTGCAACTACCAAATAGCCACACCCCCTGTCATCAACGATATCAATGCTGAAGTTCCAACGGGACTGACCCAGTAACAACCAATTGCACAGCATCTGATCAGTACGCCCACCAGACAGACCGGCAAGGGTTACATGGGCAATATTCTCGCTCTGTGCATACTCCAGAGCCAATTCCAGATCCGTCTGATCTTTTTCAGCCCGGTAGCGCAACACTTGTGTATTGCTGTTGTCTAGGCGATTAATCTCAGGCCTCGCCGCACTGTCGAGATCACCTATCAGCACATCAGGCTCAACACCCAATGCCAGGCAATGACGCAGACCACCATCAACAGCGATCAACGTATCTGCATGTAATCGCCCGCAATGCGCCAAGGCTGATTCAGAACAATCACCATTGACCATTAGAAGAGCGCTGCGCGAGTCATAACCGCAGGCTTTCGTGCCGGCTACGCCCGAGTTATCCGTCAAAATGCCAACCTGCCATGGAGAACCTGCGTGCGATTGTCAGATTTCTCCCTCAGCAGCAGTAAAGTCATCAGCGAATTCAAGTGCACGAGTCAGCCCTTGCAATGTCGCGCTCAAATTCAGTTTTGAGTCAGTATCAGGCAACAGGGAAATCGATAGCTCACGCCCGGACTTCATAACGGGTAACAGTTCATCACGGATGAACCATCGCTCACGCAATGCCTGACGGATGTGGGTCTGCGCACCACTGGGCCCCAATGACTCAAGCCTGGAATGCAACAAAGGACCGAAATTCACTGAATCAACCTGCCAATGCACCTTTTCAATATCATCAAGTGATGGCACCAGACCCAGAGGCATATCGACATCAATTACAGTGCGCGCTTCAGAGCGCCTGGTGATGATGAGTTTGGGAATATCTTCAGTATCACTAACTGTTTCGGATCCTGAACCAGCCGGGGTCATGTTGATGCTCAGCACACAGCCGTAGCTTGAACCCAGCTGTTCGCATCGGGCTATCCAGTCACCGAAGTAAGCCGTCAGCGATTGTATGGGCTCATCGGGATTAGTTTCAACACTTGTCTGGCTCGCCACAGAACTGTCATCCAGCGTGGTTGCCTCATCTTGCTGGTCAGCAACCGGAGTTTGAGAGTCCGTTCCACGCGGAATGACACAATCGCTGTCAACAGGCGTACGCAATGTCACCAGCGCACCCAGCTTGAATACACCGTCATGACCCGGAAATGTTTCTATAGCCTCGGTATCAATATCACCTTCAAGCTCGACAAACATTATTTGCAAATCCGTATTGGCTTCACCGAGGTAGCGTTGCTGCAATTCACTCACTACAACATTGTCACCTTCGACCCAATAACGCTTATTGCCACCACAGAGCTGCAACGTATTACGTTCACTACCGTAAACGTAATAGCCGGAGACCACCTCAGGCCGGGTTTGAATTTTCACCAGTAATTGCAGTTCCGAAAGACGCTGCTCCGACATAGAGGCGAGACAATTTTTGGCAATTTGTTCAGCCTCGACCCGTGGCTCGGAAAATTCCAGATACCAGAGACAATTGGAGGTTCGGTAATTTTCAAACGCTTGCTGCGAGGCTTCAAATGCCGGCAAGCCGGAAGCCCCGGACGTTGCAGCGGACAATTCAGCACGGATGAGATCACTGACATCTGCGAGATTGTCATCCATGACATCCAGATAGTTGTCGAGACAGTTGTGAATATCATCGTCAAGCAACGATAAATCCCGACACTGTTGCAGTATTTTCGATGTGTCGGCGGCCAGGACCCTTTCACTTGCCAACAACAACAGCACGGGAAGCACCATTCTCAGAACCGCTAAGGAAATGGCCCATGTAACTGGTAGGCTCGAGGATTTATTGCATTTTAATTCCATCGCCTGCAATCCGGTATTTGCTCCAGGTTATCCGACTGGTTTTACGTAATGGATAATTATAAATCATCACAACGTCAGGTCGGACAAATTATCCTGCTTTTGGATTTGGCTCAGCACTATTTGGAAAAAGGTGAAAAACTAATAAATGCAGATAGATACAGTAGAACGTTCGCTAAACCACTATAATAAGGGGATTGGCATTTTTGAATCCAACAGCCTAATCCAATTTCAGAGCTACGTGTCTTGAAAAACCAGGATCCCAGTCAGTTGCCCCCAAGCAAGCCCCCAGCGACCAACCTTTTTCACAAGATGTCCGGTGGAGCATTCCTCTGGATGTTGCTTTGGCTGATTGGTATTGCTGCGATTCTGTTCTTTTGTCTGCATTACCATTGGCCCAAGGTACAGGAAAAAATTGCGACCAACGCAGATGATGTGGTGGTCAGTGCTGGCGCTACAACCGTTACAACCACGATTAGCGATGGTCGTGATGTGACACTGGAAGGCAGTATTGCCAGCCAGCAGGAACTTGATCAATTGGTTGCAGCGGTAGACAAGGCGCCCGGAGTCCGGCGTGTGTTCAATGCCGTTAAAGTAACCGGTGAAGTACCGATCGAAAGCCGTGAAGAACCTGAAAGCGAATCTGTAAACGTTGAGCCCGAAACTCCGGTTGTCGATGAAACCGAATCCGTCACAGCAGATTCGCCTGCTGTCAGCGCACCACTTGCCGAACCTTCACTGCATATTGTGGAAGCGGGTGACACAATAGTTGTCACCGGACAGGTTGCAGATGAGGAAACCGCGGATTTCATAGCCAGCAGCGTAAGCAACACATATCCGGGTAGCTCGATAGACAATCAGCTAGTGATCGATGAGAACACAGCAAACCCTGACTGGCTGGAACCTGCTGTGAAAAGCCTGGAGTCCATTGCCACCCTTGAAAACCCTGCGCTCCATGTCGAAGACAATGGCATAGAAGTTTCCGGCAAAGCGTCGAGTGATTCTGAGGCTGAGCTGGTTGCGAACACTTTGAATGAAAATTTCGGTGACGCCCGCACTATCGACAGCAACATCGAGGTCGTTGAACCAGAACCGCAATTGGACCCGGCAATAGCCATAAGCCTGGAAAACGAGAAAACAATAATCAGTGGTGCTCTCAGAACTGCTGCTGAAAAGACCCGATTACTACAACGTGTAAGACGTTTAAAATCGGTTAGCGAGGTAGAGGACAATCTGACCGTCGATGACAATGTGCGAGTCGCTCTATGGCTGCAACCCCTGCTCGACACACTGGATTCAGCCAAGGACGCAGAAAATGTTCAGCTGGAAATCGACGACACCATCGTATCTTTCACTGCAGAGACAGATAGCCTCGAAAGCAAAGAAGAACTCGAAAGTATCCTTGTAGCGGAGCTCGGCGAACTGGTTTCGATTGAAGCTACTGTTACCGCAGCGAAGCCAGAACCAGAACCAGAACCAGAACCAGAACCAGAACCAGAACCAGAACCAGAACCTGAGCCAGAGCCAGAGCCAGAGCCAGAACCTGAGCCAGAGCCAGAACCTGAGCCAGAGCCAGAACCTGAGCCAGAGCCAGAGCCTGCTCCCGTGCCTACACTTTCTGAACGTCTTGCAGAGATAGATACTCGCGGCATTTTGTTCGACAGCGGCAGGGATACACTGAAACCAGAAAGCATCACGATTCTCGATCAG
>CALLOA010000086.1 GCA_938005265.1 uncultured Granulosicoccaceae bacterium | reverse complement strand
GGAACTGAGTCTGATGTTGCATCCAGTTCCAGCATGCGATTCATTAACGAACGTAAACCAGCCAGTTTTAATTCGTAACTGCCATGTACCGGTGTATAGCCGATTTCTGCCACAACCTGCTCACGAAACAGATATGAAATTAGGCCGCTTTGATCAGTCTCTGCCGTGATTCTGACAGAGAGATCGGCTAGTAGTTGACTACAGGTAGAAAGTGCAACAGCACCATCAAGAGTTTGCAATTGGCAGATTTCATTTTCGTCCGGGTCTATGGCAACTGTGTTTCCAGTGCGAGTGACAGTGGGATTCCCTGATAAGCCCATCAGGGAACTGAAGAGGGTACTGCTCTCGGTGCGCATTCTGTTTTGAAAGTCGTCATTCAATATCGGCCCCGCTTCTGTGGGATCGTTAAAAATCCCTTCTGCACTTGGTGCTTCACTGGACGTAATCCCAACTCCGGGCAAACTAAATGCTCTACCGATAGCGGAAGAGTTATTCATCGTATTGAGCATGCTGTCTAATACTTTTCCTATGCTCTCGCTGGAATTTGTAGCTGCATTGCGTTGCAGGACTTCGGTTGTGACTGTATCGGCACTGTGGCTTACAAAGGCTGAACCGCCTGGCTCTTCGTCGCCGCTACAGGCTGATATTGTCAGCGCAACTGAAATGAGCAATGTATTTAGAGAAAACGAACGAATGGGCAGAGATTTCAAATACAACATATTGAATTCTAAAAATGACTGGCTAATGAGGGGAAGGGATGTACACCCAAATCTAGTGACGCCGAAATGGCGAAGTTTATGGCTACATCAGGATGGGTCGGCTGACCAGGCGTTAAATTGAGTTACCTCTGGTAATATTGTGATTGCGGACACGAGATGACGTGAGGTTGTTTAATGTGGTGTGATGGCGGGTAGTCACAATAAAAACCGATAGTATATCGTTGGGATGCCTGGTACTTACTAAAAGCACTCAGGTAACAAATTCATGAGTGCTATCCATAAATAACACTTTGACTACTTCGGGTTAACTGCTTTAAAAGCGAATAGTATCGATAGCGCAAAAAAAATAAAGTGCGCTACATTCAATGCCTCAGGTACGAGGTATTTGCCGAATGAGGGTGCAAATAACAGCGTTGAAAACACCAAGAGTATAAGTACGATAGGTGTGAATAATGCCATCCATCGTGGATAGTAAGTCCCGCCTCTAATTATAATGAAGGCCAGAATTGCGGATAAAATGAGCATCTGATAACGGATAACACTAAGCAGAGGGGCGCTAAGGTTATCCACCTTGGTTTGTACTTCAAGTAACTTAACTGCTATTTCTCCACTCGTCGCGGCAATCGCTTGAACCAGAATTCCCTGATAGGCATTTGATAACAACCAGACAATTCCGGACATAAACCCGAAGATTGCGAAAACCATAATTGCAACTCCCGTCCAACGGCGCTGTTGCTTCAGCATACAGACGATGTGCCAGTAGCCTATCAGGTAAAAGGGGGTGCCGATGGCTCCCAGGTAATAGCCCAATTTAAGCTGGCTTTCTGTGGGATGAAGAAAGTTTGCATAGTCGTTCGCCGCACCGTGTTTTAACTCCGGTGCGTACAGCAGAAAATACTCACCAATTCCTGTGGTTAAGGCGGCAAAGAGGCCCAAAAATCCAGTTATGAGTAGCAGCTTATCCGCAGCAGCGGTAGTTGCTTTACGGGCAGGGACTTGTGTGTGGTTGTTCATAAAGGGTTAACGTTCCCGGGCAGAAATACCACTTGTCCGTTTGTCATATGGGCGAAGTGTTTTACTACCTGACTATGGATATATCCTGGATTTGAATAGTGTTATTTCAAAAATGATCAACAGGCAGTCTGGCTCTCTCGTTTTTTGATCACAGCAAGCCTGTCTGCAAGTTGCTCGATGGTATCGCTGTTGGCATTGGCAAAGGCAACTCGCAAATAATTTTCTTGCCCTTGGCCGAAAAAACGGCCGGGTAATGTTCTTATGCCATAGTCCTGAGCAAGCAATTTCGCAATGTCCAATGAGGTTCTTTCAGGGTATGGGTGTTCGACATAAGCAAAATAAGCACCCATTGATCTGATTTGCCAGTCTGAAAATGGGCTCAGAACCTTTCGAAAGATCCTGGAGCGTTCGGTTAGTGTTGCCGCATTAGCTGTAATCCAGTCTTGCATCGACAGTAGTTGATTGGCTACAGCTAGCTGAGCAGCCCTGGGTGGACAGATCTGAATGTTATCCATGACTCTGGCTATCATTTCAACAGCTTGAGAGCCTGCGGTGATTGCACCCAGCCGATGACCAGGTATGCTTAGCGACTTGGAAAAGCTGTAAAGCTGAATAAATGTGTTTTGCCAGTCGGTCATTCCGAACAGGTTATGGGGCTTGCTTGCCGAATTGCCCGATGTTTGCGACTCATCCTTTATGAAATCCCTATAAGTTTCATCAAGTATTAACCAGATTCCTTGTTGCTGGCACAGCGCAAATATCTTTTGCAGAGTTTGCGGACTATAAACAGCTCCAGTTGGATTGTTTGGTGACACTAAAGCTACCGCTCTTACTGTGTTGTCGAGACAGGCTTCGAGTGCTTCCACTGTTGGTTGGAAGTTATTCTCGGCAATACAGTCGGCATACCTGACTTTGATCCCCAGCATCTGAGCGGTTGATTCATGATTGAAGTAACAAGGATTTGACACAACAACCGTATCGCCACTGCCAGCAAGAGTAATGAGTGCTGCTACAAAGGCCTGGTTGCAGCCTGATGTGATATGGATGTTACGGGATGTGATGTGTTCTTTATAGATACCGGCCACATGGGTCGCATAAGTTTCGCGTAACAATGTCTCCCCGGTTATATCGCCGTAGCCTGTGCTATTCATACTGCCAGCCTGTGAGGCCAGTTCAGCGAGAATGTATTCATGTGTGGGGAAGTCTGGCACGGCTTGAGAGAAATCCATCAAAGGACCGTAACGTTCATCATAATTGTTTGCCCAGGACGCAGCCTGCGCAATTGCCGGCACGCCTAGCTGGGTGACTGCAGGGTTAAAACGCGTTTTTTTCATTATTCCGGGAATTTTTGCAGAGGCAAAATGATAGACCAGTGATGGTTTGTTGAGTCACAATATCATACTCACCTAAACAATGCGGACATCAACCTGTTACGCTCGTAGTGAAGCCACCCGTTGTAGCTAGTCTGTCGGTCTCTGTTATTAAAACGGATGCGGATAGAGCATTCGGGATACTCGCTCATGCCCTTAGTCTATGTGCTACCTAGTGAATCGTATTCAAACTATCGGGTCGTGTTTTATCGAACCTGCGTGTTAAAATGCAAGGCACTGCGCTCAGGCTTTTGGGGACTGTTTTGATCGATTTTTCAACAATTAGTAGAAACTACGATGACGCCTGTTCTTCCTACAAGGCGGTTATCCCGGAATTTTTTAATTTTGCCTTTGATGTTGTGGATGAGCGCGCTCGCCATGCCAACAAGGATGCACTGATTTGGGTAGATACCGCAAGTGGTAAAACCACCCGAATTTCCTACCGTGATCTCTCTGATCGATCAGCTCAAATCGCCAAGGCTCTTGGTGCTTTGGGCATGCAGCGCGGTGATGCTGCTTGTGTGGTTATTGGCCGCAGACCAGAGTGGCATCAGGTGCTGCTCGGTTGCATGAAAGCGGGTGTTATTTCGATGCCGGGTACCAATCTCCTTACAGCCAAGGATATTGAGTACAGAATTAATCAAGCAGGAGCAAAAGCTGTCATTGTGTCCCCTGAGCACTGGGAAAAGCTTGATCACATTACTGCGTCGTGTCCGACATTAGAACATCTTATTGTTGTGGGTGGTCCGGCTCAGGGTAATTGGCTGTCAATGGAGCAGCTCAGCAATGAACAGAGTACCGAGTTGAATGCATCCGATCTGCCGCCGTTTTCCGCAAGCGACACCATGCTGATTTACTTCACCTCCGGTACAACAGCCATGCCCAAAATGGTGCCTCGTGATTTTGGCTATGGCCTTGCGCATGCTGCAACGGGCTTATTCTGGATGGACTTGCAAGAATCCGATATTCACTGGACGCTAACAGATACGGGTTGGGCCAAGGCCGCCTGGGGTATGCTGTTTCCACAGATGTTGCTTGGTGTGACCACGGTGCTCTATGACGCTCCGGGGATGGATGTCAAAGAACATTTAAATCTGATTAAAGAGCTGGGTGTAACCACTTTTTGTGCACCTCCCACCGTGTACCGCTTATTTGCCCAGGAAGATTTGTCGAATTTTGATTTGAAAACTTTGCGTCGCTGCCTCGGCGCGGGCGAGCCTCTTAATCCGGAAGTGATTCGCTATTGGGAAAAACATACAGGCACCACGATTGCCGATGGTTACGGGCAAACGGAAACCATCAATATTGTAGGGAATTTCCCGGACGTAGAGACTCGGTTTGGTTCAATGGGAAAACCGGTCCCGGGATTTGATGTGAACGTAGTGGATGACGAGGGCAAAGTGCTGGCTGATGATGAGGTTGGGCACATCGCAGTTCGCACGGGTGACGAATGGCCTGCGGGATTGTTTCATGGCTATTTAAGCGATGGTGATCTCGTAACTGATGCATTCAAGCATGGTTGGTACTACACTGGTGATACAGCATCACGCGACAAGGATGGTTACCTGTGGTTTGTCGGTCGATCCGATGATTTGATTTCGTCTGCAGGTTACCGCATCAGCCCCTTTGAAGTGGAAAGTGCATTACTGGAGCACAAGAATATTGTTGAAAGTGCAGTTATTGGTGTGCCGGACGAGACGCGTGGTCAGTTGGTCAAAGCATTTATTGTGTTAACAGACGATGCGACCCCATCTGATGAATTGTCCACTGAAATTCAAAGCTTTTGTAAAGAGCTAACCGCTCCCTACAAGTATCCACGAATCGTCGAGTTCGTTGAGAGCTTGCCAAAAACGATTTCTGGCAAAATACGTCGTGTTGAACTTCGGCAGAAATCCTAGGATTTTTCCCGGGATTTCTGTTGCTACGAACTAGAAAATCGGTATCCAATCTGGAAAGCGATCCTGTTGTTATATTTCTCTATCGCCCTACAAGAAGCCTGGCCTGTCGCGAGCTTTACAAGGTAAGGGCGATAAAGTAACTGAAACGAGTTGACCAGGCAGATTCAGAATCTAACCGGCAACTCGATCACCACCTGACCATTCAACTACCATCATCGGTCCAGAAAGACGTTCCAGAAAGATCAGTTACCGTGAGTGTGATAGCTGTCTATTTCCCGTGGTAGGCTTGACTGACCGCATAACTGTCTTCGAACCAGTTCCAAAGTACTAATTTTCCGTCGCGAACTTTAGCTCGCAATGCAAACAGAAAATCTCCGATCTCTTTACCCGAGTGCGTGGTGACCCCGTTCATTTTCCCAAACACGGCTACAGTGTCACCCAAGGCAAATGCGTCAGTGTTTTCCCAGGCAGTGGTTTTGAAATTTTCTCCGAATATCGGTAAAAATTTCAGGATCTCGGCTTTACCATTCCATGGGCCAATCCAGGGCATTGCACTATCACCTTCATTGAGCCAAACCATATCTTCATCCATCAGAGATATGGCGGTTTCCATATCTCCACTGCCTATTGCCCCCATAAAACTCATCACCGTGTCGAAGCTTGCCTGGCTTTCAGCATCCATTTCTGCAGCTCTCGTGTGAGCGCTGATTGAAAGTGCCAGAACCAAACCCAATACAATATTTACCAGGAAATTTGTTTTCAATTTAACTCTCCAGTTATGGCAGTAGAACTGCCGTAGTTGATACTCGATAAAAAAACCCGGTTAGCAACCAGGTGTTGGTACAGTTTGGCCGGTGACGTAGTTGTAGGATTCAGTCACCAGTTGAATAAGTACTTTGAGTTGATCCGGGTCTGTTGCGGAATAGAGCATGACGAGTCCTTCCCAGCCATCGAATCTGTCAGCCCATGGGTGACGCTCTCCCCATCTTTTTTCTTCGACTTCTAACGCTCGTTCATAAGGCAGGGGGGAGTGTAAGCTTCCGTCTTCATGTATATGTGAGAATTCGCGACCGGACACAATCGCTTTGGAATGTACCACTGGCACACTGTCATTGAGCCACATGCCCTTTGCGCCTGGCAGGGAAACAATAGTCGGGCGCTCTTCAACTCCTGGCAAACCATAGGCAAAGCGATGCAGTTCACTCAAAAGCGCGGGCTTGGTCTCTACAGCCAACTGAACATGTGGCACTCTTCCGCTGGTTTGTACTCGTGGTCCTGCGCGTAAAGGTAGTGGTGCAATGACGAATGTTTGATCTGAACCGTTTGCCTGCAGTGAAGTGCAGCCATTTGCTCCATTGGCATTTGCTGAAACTCCCCAACAAAGGATTGCGCAGGCTATTCCGATAGTGGTTTTGAGTTTCATCGTGTGTCTCCATTGTGTGTTAAGCAAGTGATTTATTTGCCACTGAGTTGTTGTAATGCGCCTGCCCAATCCTCGACATGGTATGAGCTGATAATCTTGCCGTTTTCAAGGGTATGAATATCTATGGTAAGAATATCGAATCCTTTTCCCTGACCATCTACTCCAAACAGCGGACCATTTGGGGTACCCGTGGCGCGGCCTCGCACTACCACCTTATTTGCATCCTGAATCATCTCCTGTACTTCCCAATTCAGGTCGGGTATCAGTTTTGCGAAAAAGCCGGAAACTTGCCCGATAAACTGATCTCGGTTTTTATTAGCGCCGGTATAGTCCCCAATGCTTTCCCAGTTTTCAGAAGTAGCTTCTTTAAAAGCACCCGCTGCATCGTTTGATGCCGGGTTGCTGAGAAAATCGTAAAAAGTCTGGACAGTGGCTTTGTTATCAGCCATAGCGTTGGCTGCAAAGAGAAGAAGAAAAAGTGCTGCAGATAATTTGAAACGTACCATGTTCGATCCTCCTGCTTTTCTGGTTGTTTCGGACTAAGAATGTACATATTGGACAAATTTTTATTGTTTGATAAGATGGTATAAATAGATAACACTGTTCGGAAATATTTAATAATGCTCGATCAGCTACGTCAGGTCGCTATATTCGCCAAAACAATTGACCATGGGTCTTTCAGGGGAGCGGCGCGTGAACTTGGATTGTCGCCTTCAGTAGTCAGTCATCATGTATCGCAGCTGGAAGAACACTTGGGTGTGGCGTTGATTTATCGAAGCACGCGCAAGCTGGCTTTGACCAAAGAGGGTGAGCGATTACTTGCCTCAACACACCCGATGTTTGAAGCTGTGGAAGGTGTCTTATCCGAATTGTCGGATTCGGCCAGCAACCCATCCGGTGAATTGCGTGTGGCGACACCGTCGATTCTGATTCACTCGCAACTTACCGACACGCTAGCCACTTTTTCTCTACAGCATCCGGGGATTAAATTATTTCTGGATTATTCAGATGAGCGGCAGGACATCATTACTGGAGGGTATGACATTGCAATCCGTATGGGGTTGAAGCGTAAAAGCTCTTCCACAACGCGAGCCTTGTTCAAAGTGCAACGTCGCTTGGTAGCATCGAGTGATTATCTTAAAAATTGCCCGAAAGTGACCAAACCCCAGGATATTGAAAACTGGGACTGGATTGCATTGGCACCTGTCAGTCATATCAGCCCGGTGTTTCGAAAATCAAAATCAAAACCGATCAAAATTAAACCCTATGCACGCATTGTCGCCAATGATGCTTTTGCGGTGTTTCATTTGGCGCGTGCCGGTGCCGGAATTGCCGTTGTGCCTGAACTTTTGGCGGATGAATACGTCAGGTCAGCTGCATTGCAATACGTACTACCAGAATGGCAACTTGAACCTATCGACGTCTTTGCCGAATGGCCTTCAAACGCACCAAAGAATGGTTTGATAAGTCTGCTCGTTGATGCAATTAGCCCAAGCCAGTCACTGCGGTGATATCCGACGTGGCGGCAAAAAGAGGGTGCAGGGGTAACAAAGGCTAATTCAATAAGTGGAAGCCTTGGTGAAACCCTTGGACTGCGCAATTAAGTCCGGATGGAGTTGATTTAGCTTTACGTTTTTTGAATGTCTGGCTGGGGATCACCCTGAGTTGGCTGGAGTGACATGAGTAGTGCCTGGAAAAATAAGGAATTCAGCATGCTGATTGTTTATCTGACCTCAGCATGGCGATTTTATCTTTGATATACGATTTTGAGTCTTCAAGTTCTTTAATTTTTACGCTAACCGCGGACAATCTATCTTCAAATATTTCTATTTGCTCTTTAACAGTAAGTTGCCCGGAAAAGTACGCATCCATATGCACGGCGATTTCTTTGAGTGTAAAACCCATAACCTTGCCCATCTTTATAACTTCGATTCTGTCCGTATTAACGTCCGGGTACTGGTTATAACTACGGGAACCGGCTTGTTGTTGTTCAACTTCCAGCAGCCCCATTTCCTGATAGTGTCTGATGGATTCTTTGCTTAAACCAGTAGCTTTCGCCAGTTCATTGATGAGCGTTGCGTGACACGCTTGACTGTGGGGTATACCCCATAGGCTACACTGTGCGTTGATGTCCTGCAATCGTTAGTAAACAGTATGGAAATTACGGTGAATGATACGTCTTACTCCATAGACGTAGAGCCAGAGATGCCCTTGTTATGGGTATTGAGAGATGAGCTGGGAATAACGGGTCCCAAGTACGGTTGCGGAATAGCACAATGCGGAGCTTGTACCGTACACGTAGATGGCTACGTTAGTCAACGCGACAACTTCAAACTCCGGTACTTGGTACAGGCGCAATTGCTCACTGAAAACAAGTCCGAAATATTCCTGAATCGCAAGCTTGGCCAATATCTTGAAAAAACATTGACCGATATCCGGGGCGGTGACTTAAAGCTACTATTCAAGGTTCACGAAACTTTTTCAATCCTTGTTCGAGCAGGTCGCGAATGTCGTCATCTTTCATTGACAAACAACCATATCTGGTTATGTCAATATGCTGGTGCAAACCAGATTTTTTAGCCAGCCAGAGTGCCCAGGGGGGGCCGTTTTTCAGGAAAGTTACGCCTTCTTTTACGCTCAGCCATAGGGTGTCGGCACCTTCGTCTTCTTCGCGAATATAGATTTCTTCTATATCATTCCAGCGAATCAGATGATAACAATCAAACTTGACACCTTCTCGCCCGATGATCAATGCAACCTTGCCCCCATCGGCAAGTAGGCGTATTGCAACATGAATTACGCAGATAAATACAAGTACATACACGACAATCATGGCAAACGGAACGCTATCGGAGGTCTCATGTGCCAAATACCAGAACATAGCTACACTTGCCATGATTATTCCGGCGACCAGAGAGGCAAATATCCAAGAACCTTTCCGGCTATGGTAGATAACGACTTCAGAATCAAAGTCATTTTTTGATTTGCCTCTTGGAGAAACTGACATTCACAATCACGTGTAGTTGTCCATTAGCTAGTAAAGGCAACAACAATACCGTTCTATCAAGTTTTTAGGTGTGAAAAACGTGATGTAAGCGCATTTACCGCAGTTTTAGATTTGTATCGCAATCCCACCAACCAAAGTCCTACTGATAATCTTCGATTTACAATTCGCTAAATTTAGCGAATTTGAATGGTCGCAATCAAAAATACTGAAAGCCTGGCGGGAATATTGCACTTTCTAACCCACTGCGCGGTATCACGCTACAAGTATTTTCGGTTTATGGTCTCTGTTCATATAAGGCCATCGTAACTGGATAGTCTTTTTACTGCGAAATAATTCAATAGCCTTTTAAGGACTTTTTTCAATAAAGGTTAGTTTGTGTACATCACATGATTCAAATTGATTGTCAATTTGGCTACTTGCCGACCGTCTAGATCATGGATTGCAACACAGGTGATAATTTAGTTTTTATGGAGAAGTATTTTGAAGCAGGTATCGGCATAGTAGAAGTACTTCTTGCCTTGGTTATTCTGTCTTTGGGTGCGCTAGGAATGGTGAGCCTTCAACTCACAGGAATTAAACATAGCACTAGTGGATACAGCCGTCTCAGCGCTGTTATTCTTGCAGAAAACATAGCCAGTCGTATCCGTTCCAATCCTGTCGCTATTGAAAACGGTGATTACGCTGGTTTTGATTCCAATGCTTCCGCAATTTGTTCGCAAGCACCAGCTAAATTTTGCCAGGTGTCGTACGGTGAACCTGCAGGTGTGTGCAACTCGCAGGAAATGGCAGCATTTGATTTGTATTCAGTAGCCTGTGGCACAATCAATACCGATGGTGTGCCTGAAGATGGTGTGGCAGATCTTTTGAGTGGAGGCCGATTGCAGGTTTTCTGTGATGACTCTCCTTGTGAAGAAAATTCAACTTACACTCTGACGATCAGCTGGAATGAAGCACGTACAACTGAAAGGACTGACGCGCAGGATATAAAAACAGTCCAGCTGAGATTTGATCCATGAAAGGTGGTTTCGTGGGCAAGTACACGCAGTATGCGCGAATCCCGCAATCCGGGCTAACCCTTATCGAGCTTCTTATTGCACTTGTTTTGGGTTTGATCATTGTCAGTGCGGTGATCAATGTTTTTGCAGGTAGTACTCGCTCAGCACGATTTACTGGGGGACTGTTATCCATTCAGGAAAATGGGCGATTTGGCGTGCAAGCCTTGACACGCGAATTACGCAGAGCCGGTTATTCAGCTGATAGTGAGCTAGCACCGTTTGATTTCAGTTTGACAGCTGAGGATGAACTTGTGTTACAAGAGCAAAAGTCGACCGACTGCAACGGTCAGCCTACACCATCTGGCATTGCTGTAAATACCTATAGTCTTGATGTAACAACCGCGCAAATTGTCTGCCGTGGCAATTCAGCTTCTGCCTTTGATATGCCTTTAGTGGAGGAGGTTTACGGTTTTCGGATTTTGTATGGCGTGGATCTTAATGATGATCGTATTCCGGAACAATACGTACCGTTTGATTCAACACTTGATCCCCTGAAGATCGAAAGTGTCAGATTTGCCATGCTGGTGGGTTCAGACAGGCCGCTACGTAAGAACGAACTAGAAGAAATTCACATGCTGCTGGATGTACCGGTCTATTCCAATACCCGTTTTTTCTACCGTGTTTTTACCTCTACGGTCGTGCTCAGGAATAGGCGCTAAATCATTTGATCCACAATAACAAGACAATACTTCTTAAAGATAGATAAATGACCTTTTTTCACAATGAACCAAATAGATTATTGCAAGGAAAAATCGGGTAGAACACATCATCAACAGGGGATCGCATTAGCTGTCTGTCTGGTGTTACTTGTCGTTACGACCATTATCGGCGTAACAACTTTGAAAAGTACTCGCCTTAATGAAAAGGTTGCCGGGAACGCACAGCAAAAGGCTATCAGTTTTGAAGTAGCGGAATCTGCCATCGCAAGCTCATGGGGTGTTTCCGAATTTCTGCAATCTCTGGAACTAATTCCAAATGGTGTATTTGATAATCCGGATTCTGTGGTACCACCCGGTTTGGCTGATGAGCTTTCTACACGTTTTGATCAAACCAATAGCTTTGGCGTAAGCGTTGATATCGATGCAAAGGTCACGGTGCAGTACTGTGGTGAAATGTCGCAACCGGCTGGTACTGCAGTGAGCGCTGATGAATCCAAAATCCAACTCGCCGGTGTGCTTTTCGACGTAAACGGCACAGCGTCTATCAAAGGCAGTAATGCAGTGTCTGACCATGTTCAACGTGGTTATATTGTGAGGCCAAAAACCGGGCGAGTGGCAATCTGTTCAAAACCTGGTTCTTGATATTTGTCTTTGTATCAACCGGTGCTTTATTGAAAATAAACAAGAGATCAATTTAATAAGATGAATTGGCTGATCTGTACAATTATATTTCTGCTTGCGTTTGTTTCGCCTTTTTCTCATGCAGACGATATTGAAGTTTTCAGAATTCCATCCCCTCAAAAGCCGAATGTACTTTTTGTGATGGATCGCTCTGGCAGTATGAACCTGAATCTGGCAGGTGATCAGGAAGCAGACCCGGGCCTGCAGCGCGGAAATATTTTAAGAAGAGCATTCAATGAAGTATTAGCCAGTAATCAAGACAAAATCAATGCGGGCTTGGGCCCGATGTATAACACCATGGTGAGTGGGGTCCTTTGGCCGATCAGTGATTTAGCGCAAAATGCTGCTGAGATAGACAACCGACTGGGTATTGATGATGGAATGACTTCACTATCCATTATGGATAAAATCTATGGTACGGTCGAAAATAATGGTGATACAAACATCGTTGGCGCATTGTACGAGTCTGCAAGGTACTTTGCAGGTGAAACCCCTTCTCTCGGTGCCTATATTAGTGAAACTGATTTCCCGGGTCCAAGAAACAAATTTGTTCACTTTAGCCCGTGGACCTGGGACTCCGTGAGTCTTGAATACTCTCGATCGAAACATTATACGTGGGTGGCTCCGAACCCGGCATCTCATACACCATCTGATATCTATACGGAAGATTCTTCACCTTCAGAAACCTCTAAAAACTGTCTCGACTATAGGCCGGGGGGGCTTCTCATTAACGAGTGTGATCAATTTGAGCGATATGACAGTTGCACACGAATAGCTGCAGGAACCGCACGGTATTGCGAGGATTCCAATAGTACTTGTTCAGCTTTTGACATCGATGGTAATTGCTCGGCCAATGATGGTGTCTGTAACAATTACATATATTTAGGAGAGCATGATTTATGTGTTGGTTACAATCATAATTACTATGAGCCTACCGTCGAGGTGTCAAAATATATTTCACCAATTAGTTCCTCTTGCCAGACAAATTCCATAGTACTTATTTCAGATGGTGAACCAAGTGTAACGAGTCTTGAAAGTCAAAACCTTATTGATCTTGTCGGTACTGGAAATTGTGAAGATCTTTCTCAAACCATTTTTACGGATTCTGATCCATCCATTGCAACGGCCGGAAATTGCGCCAAAGAAATCGTACACTACCTGGCAAATAATGACCAAAATCCAAACATACCCGATAGCAAAGTTCGTACATACACAATTGGATTTGCAAATGAAGGTTCAGGTGAAGATTATTTAAGGCAAATTGCGGAAGCCGGCAATGGAGAATTCTATTCGGCAGACAATACGACGGAGCTTAATGAAGCATTCGACGATTTGTTAGAAACATTACAGAGTAAGACTTCTACTTTCACCAACATATCGGTAGATGTAAATCGTGCAACATTCAGTTCAAGCAACAAAGCTTTCTTTTCTCTATTCGAGCCATCAAGGAGTCAGATATGGTCAGGGAATATCAAAGGGTATTACCTTACAGAAAATGGCCTTGAGGACATAAACGGTTTACCTGCTGTTAGATCAACTCCCGAAGGCCCGGTTTTCGAAACATCTGCGCAGAGTTTCTGGTCTGATGAAAGTGACGGGTCTTCGATAAGTAAAGGAGGTGTTAACGAAAATCTGAGGCCCTTACAACGTAATCTGTATACCTTTACAGGTGCATCGGTTCCACAGTGGGGTGCTCGATTAACTCTCGATGATCACGCTTTAAAAGCATCAAACACAAATATTAAGGATGAGATGCTTGACGGTGCAGACCGCTCAGTTCTTGACTGGGTAGTTGACCAACCGATTGCTGATCCATTGCATACGACACCTGTTTCTATCCAATACGAAGGACGGTTAGTTGTTTATGCAATGACTAATCAGGGTTTTCTGCATGCCTTTGATGCAACCAATCCTGTGTCAGAGGGTGACACCAGCGGTGGCAGAGAGCTGTGGGCATTCATGCCTCAAGCACTTTTGGCTAACCTTGGGCGTCTTCGAACAAACTCCGTAACCGGGCCACACACCTACGGTATGGATGGGGGCATTACTCGATGGTTGGATGAAAGTATTTCCAATGATGGTGTTATTAGCCCGGGGGAGCGTGCCATTCTCTATGTTGGCATGCGTCGGGGAGGAAATCAGTATTTTGCCATAGATGTAAGCAACCCCGAATCACCTGAATTGCTTTGGCGTGCAACCGGTGGTTCCGATGAGTATCCAACACTTGGGCAAACATGGTCTCGTATGGCGTTGACCACGATGATGGTGAATAATCAACCTGCGAAAGTGCTTGTTATGGGTGGAGGCTACAGTGCTGTAAACGACGGTACCGCTGCGAAAGTTGAA
>CALLOA010000085.1 GCA_938005265.1 uncultured Granulosicoccaceae bacterium | reverse complement strand
GGACAAGAAGGGCAAGCGAACAATATTGCTAACTGCGGCTCAGTTACGTCTTCGTATTCCGAACTATTTGAAACTAGCCGAATACAATGCGCTTGAAGTAGTAGGTATACAAGGTTCAGCCAACTCACGTTATTTTCTGCTAGTCAAATCAAACGAATGGGGAAGTGATGCTGGTAGTTTTGAGCAAGTATTGGCTATACCTGATTAGTTTATGTTGACTGCTATATTGGGGACAAAGCCGACTATCCTTTATACTTAATGGAAAGGGCAAAATCGGCCCACAGCGGATGTAGTCAAATTTGTCACGAATGTCTGCTTACAGATTTCAAACTATTGACGTTTGGACTAATAACAAATGAGATTCGAAGAACTAAATGCGTTACTAGCGAATGACTCGGGTGTATTTATTTGTTCCAAAATAGTCGAACCGGAAATCAAAAGAACAATCCCAGTCAGACATAAAGCTGAGCCAGGGTTGAATGATGAACAGGTAAAACAGCTGAAATCAAAGCTTGGACATGTTGTTGGATTAGTAGATTTTTTTCAGAGCTACGGTAATGTTCAGCTTTATCAAGACCCAATTAGTGGAGATACAGCATATTACGTCGCTTCCCCGGAAGAATGGGGTTCGCTAAGAAAAGAGTTTGATTCATGGATTGAAGATCAAGATCCCGAAAACGCTGATCTACTACCTTCGTGGATAGAGAACTGTTGCGTGGTTGGAGAAAGACCTGGAACAGGAAATTACTTCTTACTTTCCACAGATCAAGACAACAACGGCAGAGTTTTCGAATTTGAGCACGATGGATTTAATTTCAACCAAATATCCACAGAATTTCCGTCCTTTATCGATTTCCTCGTTGGGTTAGATGAAGACCGATTGCAGACTATTGCATCTTCGCTTCGATTCGTGGATCACGGATCACCAATGGAACAATGGTATATATCTGAATATAAGGACAAAAACATATCGATACCGCTCGATCTGAAGGGTCTGGGTTACAGGCTGAGAATTTTCATCACAGAGAATTGCTTCACCTCCAGAGAAAAGAGAACTGAAGTGGCAAAATTTAATATGCCTCCTCCTGATTGTTATGGCTGTTCAACGATAGAACATACTGAAATTACACTACCCAACGATAGAGTTATAGTTCTAGTTTGCGAGATGAATGAAACCAGCAGCTCTCTTTCAGTATCAGATCCCGGTGAACATATTCTCAATAGTGCTCGAATAGGAGGAAAATCGTGGTTCAGTGTTCACAGTGAATCGGGATTTTCACTTAATTACACCTTAGATGAATCGACAGAAATGTTCTTTGAGCTTGCTGAGTAGGGTCAATTTGATTGAAAAATTCAGGCAGGTCTTTTTCAAACCGGACCTTTGTTGAAATCAGAGCTACGGCCGCTTTGGGCACAGGAACTACCTGTCAGGTACACTCAATGGGAAGGACAAAAACGTTTAGGGTTAGAAGACACCTGCCAGCATAACAAGCCATGACCCGACGTAAGGCCAGAGGCAGGTGTCTTCTAAGCCTTGATGTAGGAAACCGCGGTCGTCTTGAGTGATGTTGGAGCTTGTTTTGAGTTTGCCGTTATGGGGATTTGAAGTTCAAGGGTTGCTGCGTTGTTGTTGCTAACTGTCTGGAGTGGATTTACTTCACGTTGTATTTCGCGTTTTCGACCCAATCTAAGTAGCAGTATTCTCTGTTTTTGGCACCTCTTTTTGTGTTTTAGACAGCTCGGACCATAGGTCGGCATTGCCGGTGTTGAACAGCAAAAAATATAGGTGGTTGGTGTTGTAGTTTTCATGCTGCTGTCACTAAAGGTGGTGCTCGAGCGTGAACGGTTCCCTCAAACACTTCAATTAGCAGCATCAGTCCAGCGCAGTGTTTACAAATAAGATGCTCATCAATCGTGTCTACGGCATCGGCCGCGTCCGGTTCTGGCGGTTTGACGTTCAGAGCATCTCGTACTGTTTGCAGTTGCTCGGCTCTTACGGTGTTAGAGAGAAAGCCATAGTGGCGGATCCGGTGAAATCGACTCGGCAGTATGTGTATTAGAAAGCGCCGGATAAACTCGTCGGTTTTTAGCGTCATGGTGGTGTAGCGCTCCTGCCCCTGGAGCCGGTAATCTTTGTATTTGAAGGTGACGTGATGGCTGTCAGCAGATAACAAACGACTGTTGGCGATAGCTACTCGATGGGTATAGCGCGAGAGATAGTTAAGCACGGCCTTCGGCCCGTGAAAAGGTCTGTTCGGCGACAATTAACTTGACCGGTTAGACGACAACTATCTTGACCGGTTGAGTGAGGCGTCAGATAAGTAGCTTTTCCTTTTGGGGCAAGCACTTGTCTGGCAAACGACTCACTCTATTTCAGGTTAATCGCTATATGAACGCACGCCAGTCAGGAGATACACAGGAACAAGCCGCGCTCAAAGCCGGTATCAGCGTCAGATCTGGGCGCCGGATTGACAACAATGAACGCCAGGAACCAGGGGAACGCCAGTGGCGGACCCGCAGTGATCCTTTTATAGAAGTCTGGGAGTCGGAGTTGGTGCCGCTACTCAAGCGCGAACCCGAACTCACAGGCATCACTCTCTGGGAATATTTGGACGACAATTACCCGGGGCGATTTCCAGAATCGTGTTTACGCACCCTTCAACGGCGGATAAAACGATGGCGAGCCTGTGAAGGGCCGGTCAAGCCTGTTATTTTCCGTCAATCGGTGCCCCCGGGTCTGCAGGGTCTCTCGGATTTCACCCATCCGGACTCACCTATCAGCATCGCAGGAAAGCCTTTCAAGCATCTGCTGTATCAATTTCGATTGGCGTTCAGTGGCTGGCGCTACGTGCATATTGTTCGCGGTGGTGAGAGTTATAGTGCGCTGGCTGATGGCCTGCAATCTGCGCTGATGGCACTGGGTGGCTCTCCCAAGGAACACCGCACCGACAGTCTTTCAGCAGCCTATATCAATGACTCGCAAAAACAGCAGCTGACCCAGCGCTATCATTCTCTGTGCGAGCATTATTCCATGAGGCCGACGGTTAACAATCTCGGCGTAAGTCATGAGAACGGTGCCATAGAGGCACCGCACGCATCTCTCAAGCGCCGCATCTCGCAAGCATTAAAACTGCGAGGCCATTCCGACTTCACCAGCATAGAAGCCTACCGACGGTTTTTGGATAGTGTCGCTGAGCGCCTGAACAAACGGTGTCAGCATCGTCTGGCCGAGGAACGAACTCACCTCACAACATTGCCCAAGCACAAAACCATTGGTTATACCCAACTGACGGCTCGCGTCACCTCTTCAAGCACGATTAGCGTTAAACGAGGTCTTTACTCAGTACCCTCAAGACTCATCGGAGAGCAACTTCGCATCCACTTGTATCATGACCGGCTTGTCTGCTTCCTCGGTCAACGCAAGGTACTGACACTGAGTAGAGTGTACCCGTTGGACCCTGAAGGCCGTGCTCGTAATATTGACTATCGCCACGTAATTCACTCACTGGCAGCAAAGCCACAAGCATTCCGGTTCTCACAGCTTCGCGACGACATTCTTCCCACTCTCCAATACGCGGAGCTCTGGGCCTTGGCGGAGCAGCAATTTAATCCCAAGCAAGCCTGCAAGTGGATGGTCGGTGTGTTGAGAATTGCCTATGATCACGATTGCGAAGCGCAGCTGGCAAAAGAACTTCTGCAGCAGGCACGCAGCACAGGAGCGCTCCCGGAACTTAACACACTGCAGAAACGCTACCTTCCCAATCAAAAGCCGCCAGAAATACCGGTGCGTCAACATCAGATAAAAGACTACGACTCCCTGCTTGGAGGCAATTGGGTAAAGCGGGAGGCTGCCAATGGATAATTCACTGGCTCCCATGCTCAAAGAGCTCAGGTTACCCGCCTTTGCAGAACACTTTGCAAGCTTCGAACAAAAGGCCACTAAACAGGCCTGGGGTTACGACAAATTTCTGGCAAAACTGTGTGAAGAAGAACTGGCCAAGCGCTATCAAGCGCGTATTGCGAAATGGACGCATGAAGCCCGGCTACCCACGGGCAAGAGTTTTGACAATTTACAGATCGACCTGTTACCCGAATCCATCCAGAAACAGGTCATAGCACTGCGGGACAATCGTGACTGGGCACTGCAGGCAGACAACGTGTTGCTCATCGGTCCGTCAGGAGTGGGTAAATCCCACATAGCTGCAGCGCTGGCCAGGCAGCTGATTGAATCGGGTGTGCGAGCAAAATGGATGAGTGCGACAGCACTGGTGCAGCATCTGCAACAGGCAAAGCAGGAACTTGACCTGCTGACGGCGATGACACGCTTTGACAAATACCGAGCCTTGATAATCGACGATATCGGTTATGTCAGGAAAACCGACGCAGAAACCCAGGTTCTATTTGAATTTATTGCCCATCGCTATGAAAGTGGCACACTCATCGTGACCTCAAATCAACCCTTTAGCCAATGGGATCAGATCTTCCCGGATGCATTGATGACCGTGGCCGCTATCGACAGAATCATCCATCACGCGACAATTATCGAGATTGATGCCCAAAGCTACAGGAGGAAAACACAGAAACAACAAGGCTAACCATCAGACACTCAACCGGCCAGGGTAATTGTCGCGATACCGGCCAAGATAATTGACGTCAGACATTCACTCATTGTCAGGACAAAATTTCCACGTCCGAGTACCTTGTGCACTTTCTCGTACACCATAACGATGTTGTTTTCAGCCATGGCCTTCAGAGCGTCACCCAGTCCATCCAACCCGTCGGCTACGCTGCTGTTGTGTTGTAAATACTTCTTTGGATTAACAAAGCTTGTTACTGAATCAAACTTACCAACAATCAATACGTCAGTGACGAATGATTCAATGAAATGCCGAATTGAAAAAATACACACGGCAATTTATAAATGCGCTGGTAACGCCGAAATAATGCAACGATCATTGCATTTTCGCCTCAGTTAATGCCTTTGTGATAGTAGTGGCGTTATGTCGCAGCAATTCTAGATAGCAAGGCGAAGGTCCACTTTCATCTGAAAGATGAGCTCGGAATAGTTCGCTGGCAATAGTGCTATCGGTATCAAAATCACTTTGAGTCGTTCGACATCACTATCGTACCCTAGGTCGGTTTAACTGATGAGTATGATGTCTGCAAATTCAGCGTGATCCGCCAACAAGTCTGCAACACTGCGTCGATCCTCTTCGCAAAGTGACTCATGTGTCTCCTGTAGTTAAATAGCAGTCTCGTAGTCTTTTATGAAATTATCTGTATCGATCATCGCTACCCTGGTGTCAAGTGTTGCGACATCGGATAGCTTAGTGTGCAATAAATGTGACCAACACTATCGAATCACTTAACAGTGTCATTCGTAAATCAACCAAGCAATGCAAAGTCTTCCTAGCAGAAAAATCTGCATATAAGGTTGTGTACTTGGTAATAATGGATGCGTCGAAGAAATGGACGTTGCTGATCCATAGCCGGAAACCAGATCTGAATCGGTTTACTATTCTGTTTGGAGAGAGAGTGACTGCGTACCTGTAATCTCATAGACGTTTACACAGAATGATTTACAGTCTCACGCTTTCTACTTAATACTCATTAGTGTGAGTTAAAAGGCCATTGCATTAGCAGTGCAAGATGGGATTTGTGAGAAGTGTATAGAGTTAAGGGCTTAACTGTTATGTCCTCACGTAATGGTGCACATTTAACATCTTCTCAATTCTCATCACTGCTTTTTCATCTATTTCGAAACTACTGCGACTCAAGCCTCATTCGGAGCCGACAACAATCTGTAACATTTCGGATTGATCTCTGGATCCAGTTAACGCTTATTTTGTGAATCGTTAGCTGTTACTGCTCATCAAATATGTTTGGATATACAGCATTTAATACCAATAAAAATTGCTGTATGAGAAAAAGGACGTTGTAAATGAATGCCGAAGCCCGCAATCCATCGGTCATCGCTGGAACTAGCCTCTCAAATCTACTTAGTAGATATTGTCACTATCTATTCGTTTTCCTGTTGTTACTATTTGTTCCTGCCACTAACCTATTTGCCTGTATTGATTTTTCAACAAGCAATAGCATTGTCGACGAAAACGCAGGAACCATGACGTTTGAAGTTACTTGGGATGACGCAAATTGTGGCCCATTGCTGCCTCCAACATCAGGACCCGGGCCTGATACTGTTACCGTAGATTTCAGTACACTTCAGGGTTCTGCAACGATTCCTCAGGATTTTGGTCCTCTTCCAGGAAATTCCACAACAAATGAAACGCTGCAATGGACTTACGTAAATGCAGCTCTACCTGTTACGGTTGATGTTTCCATAATTAATGACAGTATTACGGAAACAATAGAGAACTTTAGTGGTTCTCTTACCAATGCACTGTTCTTCGGGGAGTTCTCCAGTACTCCAACTTCTCTCCCAATAGGCCAAAGCACGCAAGCAGTTACTATCATTGACGACGATACAATGGTGGTAGATTTTGCTCCGGGTTCACAGAACATTACTCATCCTGAAGGAACTAGTGGGGCTACTATTTCGGTAGAGACCACTTCTGGCACCGGCACTTGCAATGTCCGTGTCCAATCAAACGATCTGACAGCGAATTCGAATAGTGACTACACTGCTTTTAGCTACAACTTAGATGTCACAACTACAGCACATGGTTTTATAGATCCGATCCTAACAGATGGTCTATTCGAGGGGACAGAACAATTCGAGATAGTGCTAACACCAGGTACGCTTGGTCCAAACCCTTCCTGCGCAATTGGAACCAACAATGTTGGTACGGTTAACATTCAGGATATTGATTCACCACCAGTGATTGAATTGTCTGTAGGCAGTCCTGCGATTGTATCTGAAGGGGAAAACCTAATATTCAATGTTGAAGTAGTCACTGCTTTCAACACTGGAAGTTGTAGCTATATATTTAGAACAATTGATGGGAGCGCAACGACTCCTGCCGACTATGCTGGGGTAACTCAAACTAGAACGATCAACACCAATTTGATGGGAAGTGAAAACATTACAATATCTACCGTTCTGGATACTGTTAATGAGCCGGCCGGCCAGCTTCTTCAGGCAGAAATTCTACCCAGTAATCTCCCCAATTCATGCCTCATATCTCCCACAAGTAGCGCAACCACAAGGGAGATAAGAGATCGCAGAGCCAGTTTCTCTCAGTCAGCTATAACGGTTACGGAAGGGACCGCAAGCTCCGTAAATATATCTCAAGGGTACAATGACTTTGGACCTTCTAGCTGCGCGGTTGCAGTCACTACTTTTGACGGCACTGCAACAGCGCCTGGCGACTACACCCCCCTGAATTCAGCGGTATTCGTTATTCCGGCGGCGGGTATTAACTCGTCTGTAAGTGTGCCTATTGGACATTTGGCAGATAGCTCAGATGGTGAGCCGAACGAGGTTTTCACAATGGTTCTCACGCAAACCACATCGGCAGGTGTTCCAGCGTGCGAATTGCAGCCAAATACCAATACCACTTTAACCGTCACTATAAACGATATATCACCCCCGATACCCTCGATCCAGATCACTTCTGCAACATTAGCAGTCAACACAACCGAGGGAATTTCAGCAGTTATTGAAACTGAATTCGAACCCGGTTCTGTACAGACAAACTGTGATTATACTATTGTTACAGTAGACAACACTGCTGTAGCTCCTAGTGACTATACAGCACAATCTGAAGTGCGCACACTCGTTCCGGGAGGGAATAATACTGCAATCATTCCGGTTAACACTGATTCACAGATAGAAACGTCAGAAGATTTTTCAGTTGTTTTGCAGCCTTTTATGGGTTCAACAGATTGTATGATTGGCGCGAACAACACCGCAATCGTTACGATTACGGATGCCACAACACCTACTGTAGGAACAGTACAAATAACACCGGCAACCGTGAGCATCTCATCAACAGAAGGCACCACAGTAAATGTTGATGTAGAAATGGTTGCAGGTACCGGAACGTCAAGCTGCGATGTTGATATTTCCACAGTTGATGATACCGCTACATCCTCTACTGGCGACTACACTCATACAGCAGCAACGTTAACTATCGGGCCATCCTCAAATGGCTCTATAAGTATTCAATTGTTAGGAGACTCCACTTCGGAAATTACGGAGTCATTCACTGTGCAACTGTCTCCAACTGCACCTGTATTAAACCCAGCCTGCAACATTGGCACTTCTTCGGTATCTACTATAGACATCGAAGGAACAGTACCGACAGAGCCGACAGTGCCGACGGTTGAATTTAGCAGTTCTCCATTGAGTGTTTCAGTCTATGAAGGGGATATCGCTTCATATACAGTTCAAAGAGTCACTGGTTCTGGCAACCTGCACTGTGGTGTCAACCCGGTACAAACAGCCGGCACTGCATCCTCTGGGGACCATATATTCGAAACTCTAATAATCTCCTCTGCTACGGCTACACTACCAATTCATGCACTCAGTGACTTTGTAGTTGTACCAATGCCGGAAGGCCTGGAAACAGCAACGTTCACTCTTGTTGGACAAGGAAGTGGGACAATTCCTCCGTGTCTCATTGGAGCGAACGATACCGCAACACTTGCTATCTATGATCGCGAGGCGCAATTGTTGAGCACTGCACAAACGGTTGTGGAAGGAAGTCCTGCCACAGTCGATTTAGGACTTGTGCCAGGGTTTTCCGCTCTCCCAATTTGTGACGTACAGGTTACAAGCGTTGATGGAACAGCAGTTGCTGGAATGGACTATGCTGGCGTATCACAAATCATTACCCTTAACACAGCAGTTCCGGGTGGAAATTCAATTCCACTGACAATTCTATCCGACAGTGCGGTGGAGGCCCCGGAAACATTTGAATTGCAATTTTCTGGTATCCACGGCGGACCTACTGAGGGTTGTCAAATTGTAGGTAGCAATACTCACACTGTAACCATTAGCGACAATTCGCCGACGTTCATCGCTGAAATCAATTCGACAACTGCTGTGCTCACAGGGCCTGAAGGCTCGACAGCCATTGTAGAAGTAGCTCTGGCAGCTGGTTCATCACTGGGTGTTTGCGATGTAGATATAGTGACCACTGACGGAACAGCTACCAGCGCCACAGGCGACTACACAGCGCTTGCTCAAACCATACAAGTGCAACCATCGTCGAACACACTGATACCAGTTTCCTTACTAACTGACAGCTTGGTGGAAGCTAACGAGTCGCTTACGGTTTCACTAGTCCCTTCCACATCAGGGTCGAATCCAGCTTGCGCAATTAACTCAGGCAGCAATGCTACGATAACGATAACAGACCTTATACCGCCGCCAACTGTTGAGTTCGATGCAACCTCAACTTCCTTAATAGTCAGTGAAACTTCCGGTATCCCTTCCCTGACTCTTACAGTCACAAGTGGTGCAGCTCCGGCATCCGTCGATGTTACTACGGTTAACGGGAGCGCAGTGTCAGGGAGTGATTTCACTGGAATTACTGCTCAAACGATCACAATACCTACGGGAACAACGGGTACAGTGAGTATCCCAATTATTGCTGATGCAATTCCCTTGGAAGGGGATGAAACATTTACGGTAACTCTCGTCCCTACACCTGGTTCTACTACACTAGTGGGTGCTAATGATGTGGCTACTGTTACAATCACAGAAGCCACAGTCCTTCCAAAAGTAGAATTTAGTTCAGCCTCGACTTCATTCACGCTAGACGAAAATGGCGTGTCACCAACTCTGGCAGTTGTGATAAGTAGTGGATCTGGCCCGGCCACCGTTCAGGTGAATACCGTCAATGGATCAGCAGTTGCCCCGAGTGACTACACAACAGTCTCACAGACACTGGTGTTTCCAGCAGGAACAAGTAGCCAAAGTATCACCGTGCCAATCAATATTGATAACGATCTCGAACCCAACGAGACTTTAACGGTGGTACTTACGCCGGTTCCCGGTAGCACTACACTGGTGGGCGCAAACGATGTTTCAACTATCACAATCGTTGATACCACACCCGTTCCGATCGTTGAATTCACAGCAGGCTCCGTATCAAATTCAGTAAATGAAGACTCAGGACAAGCAGATGTGGAAGTCGTATTGTCTGCAGGTACCGGTCCGGCCAGTGTTGACATCTCATCTGTTCAGGGAAGCGCTGTTTCACCGACAGACTATACGGCAATATCTACAACAGTCAGCTTTCCCGCTGGCGCAACTGCCGGGAGCGTGCAGACCATCAGTGTTCCTTTGGTGAATGACACAGTGGTAGAAGGGGCTGAATCGTTTTCTCTCTCCCTTACACCATCTGCTGGTACACCCGCATTGGCAGGTACAAACGATACCGCGACAATAACGATTGTCGATACAACAGTTATACCGATAGTAGAGTTCTCTTCCAGCTCTCTTGACAATACCGTTCAAGAGAACTCGGGCACTGTTAGCGTGGATGCTGTATTGGTGGCAGGAACCGGCCCGGCTTCCGTAGCTGTTCAATCAGTATCTGGATCGGCAACTGATCCTGACGACTTTACTGCACTATCTGCTACCGTCACATTTCCGGCAGGGGCTGTTGCTGGAGATATTCAAACTATAACTATTCCTGTCTCGAATGATTCTGTAATCGAGAATGATGAGACGTTTACTCTAACCATGGTAGCGCCTTCGGGTAGTTCGACTTTAGTAGGCAATAATACGACGGCAACTATTACACTGGTGGATACGACTGTTATTCCCGGCATTGTTTCATTCGCAGCTACTGATTCGTCTCTGATAGAAACACAAGGAACGGCCAGAATTGAGCTGATACGCACAGGTAACGGGGCGGTAACTGTAACTGTCAACAGTATTGGGGAATCCGCAAGTTCAGGCGTTGACTATGAAGCGATCAATACTACGGTTTCATGGGATTTGAATGAAGTCGGGAGCAAATTTGTTCAGGTCACTGCCCTGAGTGATAATCAAATTGATCCCGATGAAACCTACTTAGTACAGCTCTCTAGTAACACTCCTGGAAGCATAGGAGATACCTCAGAACACCGTGTGACAATACAAGATTTTTCTAACCCCGGAATTCTACAGTTTGTGGATAGCGAGATCACTGTTGATGAATCAACCGGTACTTTACAGATTGCCGTGGAACGAGTTGGTGGTAGTGACGGAAGTGTATTCGTTAGCTATCAGGCACAAAGTGGCTCCGCAATAGCGAATGAAGATTTCGTTGTCAATGCTGGGACACTTTCCTGGGACGCCGGTGACACTACTATTCGAAACATAGAGATTCTGCTAACGGAAGACACAGCCTTTGAACCTGCAGAGCTACTAACAATCGTATTATCTGGTGCATCTCCCGTTGGGGACAGTATGCAACTGGGTGAAAATAGCGTTTTACCGGTGACGATAATCGATAACCCGGTTCAATTGGGTAAAATGCGTTTTAGGGATATTGCTACACGATTGCCAGAGAATGAAGCATCGGTATCGATAAACGTAGAGCGAATCGATAGCTTTGATGGAAACATCTCTGTGGACTATGCAACCCGAGTTGGTAGTGCAAACGAAGGTAGTGATTTTGAGCCACAAAGTGGCACACTTAGCTGGGAATCTGGCGATTCCTCCTCTCGAACAATAACCATAAATTTGACTGACGACAATGTGGTCGAAGGTATTGAAGAATTTTTCGTGGATTTGGTAAAAGCGTACCCTGTCGGCAATGACCAGCAACTAGGCGACCCTGCAACGCATCGGATAACTTTAACCGATCATGAGCTACAAAACGATGGCGGTACGCCATTTAGAGTAACCGCCATGAATAATGACGTACGTACTGGTGTTCAGGGTCAAATGATTTCCGATCTGATGTTCCAGGTAACTGACATTAGAGTTAATGACGCTGCAGTACCGCAAATTGCAATTCATTGGCGAGCAATTCCAGCAGATGCTGTAGAGTTCCTTGAAGGCAATAGGGTTGGTGAAGATATGGTTACACTCACTGGTGAAGATGGAGTTACCACGAACAGTATTCGTCTCCTCGATAGTGACGGAATTGTACGAATTATCGGCGAGGCGCGCCTGGATACAATCGGTCTATTAGATGCATCGATCATGACCCGGGAAGATATTCCCGATTTCGATGTAGCTGCCGGCCAAGGTCTTTTCACTGTGAGAATCGGTATTGGTGAGCTAGATTCGCTTAGTACTAATCAGGATGCTACGGGTGATGGTCTGGATGCCGCTTGTACTGCACTTCGCGCTCTAGGCGCAGATATGGGAACTCAAGAGCAGGGTGTCGATGCGGCAGCACAGCTGGATCTAGAAAACACCTGTAGCGAACTGGAAGAACGTATACAAAACTCTGAGAATCCGGCGACAGATATAGATAGATTAGCTCCAGAAGAATTGTTCGCTATTGCAGATGGCTTGATTGAATCTTCAGACCTGCAGTTAACCAACGTCTATTCACGAATCAACGCGCTGCGAAGTGGCTCCGCAGAACGTCTTGACCTGTCTGGACTACAGTTCAAGTTTCAAGGTGAAACAATTCCAGGAAGTGTTGTCAATGCTGCTCAGAACTCCTTGTATACTTGGGGTGGGGGCGGTGGTGCGTCTAACGACGACGCAAATCTGTTTGGGTTGTCCGGGCGTTTCGGTTTTTTCCTAAGTGGATCCATTTCTATCGGTGAAATAGATGGGGGAATCAGTAACGGTACTGGCCTGCAACAAAATGCAGATATCAGGAGTGAAAGCCTCACTTTGGGTAGTGACTATCGCGTATCTGAAAGTGCGGTCTTTGGTGCTGCTCTAAGCGTTGCGAAAAATCGAACTGAATTCAGTAGCGTACGAGGTGGCTCAGAAATAGACACAACTGGTGTAACGCTGTTTGGAACCTGGTACGCGCAAGATAAGGGGTATCTGGATTTCGTACTTGATGTCGGATCCAGCAGCTATGCAGTGGATCGTCAAATCAACTTTGTCGAGAATGATGAAACACCTGTCATCGCATCCGGAAATACGGATGCACTTGTTTCTACACTGACGGTTGGTGCGGGGCGCAATTTCAGTAAAAAAGGCTGGGAATTTGGACCTTACGGCCGCATTTCAATTACTAATGCAACAATTGACGGTTACCGTGAAACCACTAACAATACCGGGGAAGGCTTCGGTTCTGTACTAGATATCCAGTCTCATGATGTAACATCTATGAGACTTTCTATCGGAGGGCAAACTTCACGGGTAATCAACACCAAAAAGGCTGTGATCATACCTCAAGTGAGATTTGAACTTGAGAAAGAAAACGAGCAATCGAAAGATGGTATCACCGCATCGTTTGTAGCTGACCCGCTGTCAACGCCTTTCACCATAGAAGGTAATGAGCGCGATACGGGGTACTTTAACCTTGGAGCCGGAGCCAGTTTCCAACTCCCCGAAGGTAGAAGTGGACAATTATTCTACGAAACTAGACTGCAACAGGACAACGTTACTCAGCATTGGTTGAAGTTTGGATTACGGCTTGAATTTTAGAGCCGATGTCCTTCCCAATGAAAATTAGAACTGTGCGGCGTTAACACGCCGAGTTACCCATGAGAAGTAGACACAAATAATTTAACCCTTATTGTTGCGCCCGGGTTTTAAAAAGACAAACAACCTGGTGTGGCGGCTTCGTTGCCTGGAGCAGCTATGCATGGAAGCCTGAGGGAATCATTCCACTCATCTGAAATAGTGTTGACTTCACCGTCCTGTGTCAGTGTTGCCTGCCATGTCGTCGCCACTCCTGTATCAGCGTTAAGTACAAGACTGTCATCTCTGGCATTTTCGTCAAGCTGGACAACCGTCAGCTCGCCTTGCAAATAGTTACCTGACCCTTGATCTGCACCGGTAAACGGCGCCAGGGTTGTTACCTCGAATGTCCGGTTATTGGTAAAGGGGCCAATGACTGTCAGTTCCGTGGTGTAGGAAGAGCCCGGTGTTTCAGATAAAGATGATCTGATCACCTGATTTAACTCGGCAGCGACTTCCTCATCATCGGCTCCGTCAAAGGAAGAATCATCAAACGTTAGTTCGAAGAAGCTAAAATCGGTGTAGGTAAGTGTTGTAGTACCGGTATCCGGGCTAATCGTAAGTTCTACCGTTCCATCCATTTGTACGTCGGAATTTGCCAAAAGGGAAATACTGTAGTCGGCCAAATAGCCCCCAGACTCTCCATTCGTTATGATCACTTGCCCTTCATAGATTGAACCATCAATATTGCAGTCGTTGAATGAGAACTCCACTCTGCCAAAAACAGCGTCTGTGCGTGTAATAATTGCTATTCCTCCAAAATCACACTCATACTCTTCAACAAAAAACTCACCGATACCCGGGTCTTCGAATACGTCTTCAGAAATCAACGACAAGTCGCCGGGCAAGCCATTTTCAGCAAAATCCTGAAACAAAGGGAAAAACCGCACATGCGGATTGTTGTTGATAACAGAAGACAAACCCGTTAGTAACGTTTGCGCAACTTCTTCTGCCGGACCTACAAATGGACTGGCGTTTGTGAAAGTTGAATCAGAACGTTCTCCGGCCACATTGATGGCAACTAACTGGTATTCGTGCCTTACACCAGACGCTCGATTGTCATCAAAGAAACTGATACCGGACGTTGCTCCTATCAATACACCATCCCTGAACACTTCTGTCTCGACAATTTGTTCACTGGATGAAGGCCTGTCCCAGAACAGTTCTGCGACGCGTGGACCATAAATTTCTACCCTCAGATTTTGTGGCGCTGTAGGGGCAGGAATATCAGCGAAGTCCGGAGCGGTTTCGTTGATAACCACAAAATTTGTAAACTCGAGCTGTGTTCCGTTCGCATCAACCTCAAAAAGCGGGCTGAAACGCCCCAGGTTATCGAATGCCGCGACACTGAAACGCCCAGAACCAGTAGGTTCATAGGACGTACTGTTTTCCACAGTATCCAAATATAAATTGTCCAGATAGATGTTATAACCGCTTGCACCATCAACCGGCTCCCACGTAATAGTGCTACCGTCACTTACCACGCCGGAAACCGCAGGTAATTGATCGGGGTCAAGCGGAGAACTGCCTGCGTTATCATCGTCGGAACCTGTATCGATCGCACCCGGCAAGGTATCAACAATGGCAAAATTCGATGTAGGTACGACACCAGCGTCAATGAGTTGTAAGGGGCTGAATCTACCCATGCGATCAAAAGCTGATATCCGGTATTCTCCTGTGGCTTGCGGAATAAACGAAGTACCAATAACCGTGTCGATATATTGGAATTCGAAAAAGATGTTATAACCGGCAGCCTCAGAAAGTGCGTCCCAGGTAATTTGTTCACCGTCATAAGATGTGCCGGTGACAAACGGTAATCGATCATCCTGAGCCATCACCGTGGCGCATGCTGACAACCAAAGAAGAATACAGGCGAGAGACTGTTTTAAGACAGATGAAAGAAAGGATGATCGATATGAGCTGTTCATTGAGGTCTATATATTGTAGAGGCCTGTCAATAATAGCGCGCGCCCAGGTAGCATACTGTTACGATGCATCAATACACCGCCGTTTACAAAGCGGTGAAAAGCGACTTCGCGTGGCAGGAGCATCGCGCAGTGTTCTGTAGCCGGGTAGGGCACATGCAGAAAATTTCTCATCAGGCCCGGACAGCTTGGAAGCACGCGACAAATTGCAACCAGCGGTGAACTATCAGAGCCATAAAAATTCCTAAAGTATATCCATTCCCCAGCCGATGAAAATCGCAGCAAATACCACCTCCGTGTTGTTTATGTATGAATTTGTTCACTCCTATAAGAATATTCATTCTGTTGTTAGCTGCATGGGTCGTTTCCGCCTGTGGCGACCAAAAACTTACGCCTTTGGAGGAAGGAGACACAATACTCGCCTTTGGTGACAGTCTCACATTTGGAAAGGGAACAACACAAGATCTGGCTTACCCGGCTGTACTGCAGGAGCTTAGCGGCTATACGGTGATCAATGCTGGTGTCTCGGGGGAAACAACAAGCCAGGGGTTGCTACGTCTACCAGAGCTGTTGGATAAACACCAGCCAGCCATGGTAGTACTTTTTGAAGGCGGCAATGATATCCTTCGTAATCTTCCGGCTGCAAATACCAAAGCTAATCTGAGCAGTATGATCCAGCTGATAAAGTCTGCAGGTTCTCAACTGATACTGGTAGGCATACCGGAAAAATCACTGTTTTCTTCGTCAGCGCCGTGGTATGCAGAACTGGCCAAACAATTTGATGTTCCGCTACAGGATTCCATCGTTTCAAGATTGTTGAAAAACCCGGCGATGAAATCCGACAGTGTGCACTTTAACAGCAAAGGCTACCGTGAGGTCGCTGAATCAATCTTCACTCTGCTGGACGATAGCGGCGCTTTTTAGTGGATTAGCGTACTAACGCTCTTCATGACCACTGCTGTACAGGGTTACCCAGAACGTCCAGGTCAGGAACTACACCGAGTCCTGGCGTATCTTTAACGCTTATGTAGCCTTGATTACGCGACGCTGCCGTGTGATCAATTCTGGGTGACACATACCCAGAAAGGTCACAAACGTTTAGCAGGATTTTCGAAGGTGTGGCTGTGGCCAGATGCAGGGCAGCGGCCGTGGTTATGTCTGAACCCCAGGTATCTTCAATGCACATGCGCGCACCCAGATGTAAGCATAAATCTCGCGCTCGACGCATACGGCTGAGCCCTCCAAACTTCGACAACTTCAGGGCGACAGCATCCATGCAGCCGTGCTCATAAGCACTTAACAAACTAGCGGTATCGTGTACGCTTTCGTCCATTTTCATGGCAAGTCCGCAGGTTTGTTTTACGTTCGAGCATTCTTCGATGGTTTTGCACGGCTGTTCCAGCATCACATCCAGATGAGACACTGCTTTACCGACCCTCGTGGCATCCAGTTGCGACGCACCACAATTCCAATCTCCATACACAAGAGCGGAAGACGATACAGTATTTCTAACCGCCGTTAGCCTCTGAACATCTTTATGCCAGTCATTATCGGCACCCAGCTTGACCTGAAATTGTGTAATGCCTGATTGCTCGGCTTTTAGCGCAATGTCAGCCATAGCATCTGGTTCTATACAAGTGATGGAATGGTATAGAGGCAAGTCTGTTGACTGCCTGCCACCGAGCAATTGATACAACGGCATGTTTGCAGCTTTTGCGGTTAAATCCCAAAGAGCCGTATCGATAGCAGATTTCGCATACTGATGCCCCTGCAAATGGACATCCAGTTTGTGCATTAATGCTTCAGGGCCAATCGGATTTGCGCCCAGCAATACGGATGACATTTCTTGTAACGCTGGCTGAACACCACCTGCATAAGCGGGTAGATAATGTGGAATAGGGCAAACCTCTCCCCAACCTTGAAGCCCGGTGTTGGTACCAATGCACAACACCATGGTATCTACGGTATCGCAGGTTTTCCCATCTGCCATGTAATAGGTTTCAAGGCTGGTCAGAGGCACACGGTATAGCGTGAGCGTAGTTATGTTCATTGAGTTATTGATAAACAGCTACAGGATCACCGAGTAACGCCTCATCGGGCACAACCCCAAGACCGGGTGTGTCATCGACGGTGATGAAACCATCAATACAGCGCGGCCCACTGCCCGGAGCAATATCCACCGTTAACATATCCTGGCAGGACCAGCAGGCTTTAATAAATGCATCGGGTATTGACTGCGCCAAATGTGCGGCTTCAGTATCTGCCATAACGGAGCCACCGGTTGCCATAATAAACATCTGGATGCCGTGAGCCAGAGCAACATCACGCATTCGCCGTGCCTTGGTTAAGCCTCCTACGCGGTTCAGCTTTATACCAAAAACATCTGCCAATCCTTCACGAGCTACACGTGTAGCATCCTGTAACGTAACCAGCGATTCATCAACGCTGATAGGGGAGGTAGTCACATTTCGAATTTGCGCAATATCATCCAGCGTTTCCCCTGGCTGCTCAAAAGTCACGCCCAGATCTGCAACTGAGTTCATGACAATGCTGGCTTCCCGCCTTGTCCAGGCACGATTAACATCGTACAAAATAATTTCACCGTCGCGCTTGTTTGATTCAATATGACGAATACGCTCAATATCTTTAGCGGTATCACTGCCGCCCACTTTCGCGGAATGCGCGACATAACCACGATCGCGGTAAGCGTTGATAATGCCCATCATGTAGTCCGGTTCTCCGGAAGAAACTGATGATGCTGCCGGGGTTCCGGTGTCCCGTTTACCACCAAGCAGATCACTTATCGATAAATCACACGATTGGCCAAGGATATCCCAACACGCCATGTCAACAGGCTGCTTTACATATAAGTGCCCGGGCAGGCAACTATCCATGGCACGTTCAACCAAATCCAGCTTTCTCGGGTCCTGGCCAATAATAGCCGTAGAAAGTGTTTCAAGACCGGCTCGAATTCCCGGCCCATGCGCGGGCACATAAGTGTGCCCCCAGGGAGTACCTTCACCCCAGCCTACAAGGCCACTATCTGTTTCCAGTTTGATGAAGGTCGCATCAAGGACTTCAAACTTTAAACGACCACCCGATAGCCAGTAGGGATCTTTCAGCGGCAAAGCTTTATGGTAAACACTGATTCGGTTAATCTTCATGCGATGATTATCATACTTATTCGGTTAAGCCGTGTTAGTCCTGGGTAACAAGCTAGCAGGATCATACGCAGGTTCAGCTAGTACCAACGCTTCGCGTGACTTGCCAGCGATGATGACGTTCAGCTGTGTTCCCGGTTTGGCAGCTATCGGCTTAACATAGGCAAACGCAAGCAAATAACCGACACTGTGCGCAAACACTACCGACGAAGTAGAACCAACAACCGAACCTTCCTGTAAGACCGCTTCAGCACCGTGCCCGTCTTCAATGCCATTGTCTTCAATTCGCAAATAGGCACAAACCCAGGGCAGCGCATTTTCACGGCTATTAATAGTTGCCTGTTTACCCAGAAATTCTTTGTCCAACTTTACAAAACGCATAACATCCGCTTCTGGTAAAGTAACCTCATTGGTAAGCTCGCCTGCACCTTTGAACATCTTTTCCATACGCATTGTGTTCATAGCGAAAGAACCGTAGTTGCGAATGTCATGAATTGCTCCAGCATCCCACAATGCATCGTATATTCTTTCAAGATTTTCTCTGGGTGTATGAATTTCCCATCCCAGCTCACCGGCATAAGACAAACGCATTGCCCAACAATCCAGGCCCGCAATTTGAATCTGCCTGGCACGTAACCATGGAAAATTTGCATTATCGAGTGGGGCAGGGGTAACGGCCGCCAGCACTTGGCGAGACATGGGGCCGTTAATGGTGAGCGCGCCCCAATCAAATGATAAATTGCTTATCTCAACGGGTTGATCAGCGGGTAAGTTAGCTATCTGGTGTTTCTGCAAATGGTCAAGCAGGCGTTGTTCGAAAAATGCAGCACAGACAATATAGTAGTGATCTTCGTCAAAACGGATAACAGTGGCTTCAAGTTCAATTCTGCCACGTTCGTTGAGAAAATGTGTCAGAACAATGCCACCGTCTTTACCGGGCAAGTGATTAGCTACCAACTTATCCAGCAAAGCACTCGCACCCTTACCGGCAACTGATAGTTTCGTGAATGCACATATATCCATGATGCCAACACCAGCACGCACAGCAGCAACTTCGGCTGCAACCACGTCATGCACAACATTACGCTTAAAAGAGTAATGATCGTGTTGCGGAATATCATCGCTTGCAAACCAGCGTGGTCGTTCGTGCCCGAACACCTCTTCAAATACCGCACCTTGTGCTTTTAATGATTCATACAGCGGAGAGGCTTTAATGGGCCTGCCGGCCAGACGATTGTAATGCGGGTAGGGAATTTCATGGCGCAGGCAATAGTCTTCTCTGGCCTTGATGACCTGCCATGATTTGTTGGCATAATCACCAAAACGACGCGGATCGAAATCACGCATTGAAATATCACTGGCACCGTGCACCATCCAGCGTGCCAACTCTCGCGTTAAACCAGGCCCCCAGCCAATGCCGATTTGCGTACCACAACAACACCAATAATTAAGCACACCGGGCGCGGGCCCAATGAGCGGATTTCCATCGGGCGGATGAGAGATCGCACCATGCACATCACGTTTGATACCAAGCTCAGCAAAAATCGGCATGCGTTGCATGGCGTTTTCAAGCCATGGCATAACACGATCATAATCTGGCGCAAATAGTTCATTTTCTGCATCCCAGGGACAATGGTCTTCCCATACCGTATTGGGATTGTATTTTTCGTATATTCCGATCAGTCCTGATTTTTGCTCCATACGAATATAACCGGAAACCTGCCGGTCATCGCGCACCACCGGTAATTCTGAATCCAGAGATTCAAACTCAGGTACAGTATCGGTTACAAAATAATGGTGCGTCATTGAGGTCATCGGCAACTGTAAGCCGGACCATTCACCCATTTGCCTTGCATAGGTGCCACCCGCGTTCACAACATGTTCGCAGCGAATATCACCTTGTTCGGTCGACACAATCCATTCGTTGTTATTTTGTTGTTTGCTTTGTTGTTTGATATCGGTGGCGCGGCAGCGACGTATTATTTTAACACCCAGCTGTCGTGCGCCGGCGGCCATTGCCTGGGTTACGCCTGATGGATCAACGTGTCCGTCATCGGGTGTATAAAGCGCACCCAGTACGCCATCAAGATTATAAAAAGGGTGGTATTGTTTTATAAAGTCGGTGTCAACCAGCTCTATGTTAAACCCCAATGAACGACCTACACTTAATGTATGCCGAAGCCAGTCCATTTCGTCTTCTTCATAGGCAATTCTAAAAGAACCACACCCATGCCAAGTCACACTGTTTCCGGTTTCCTTCTCCAGCGCACCTGAATACAAACCGATGTTGTAATCAACACATTTGCCCAGGCCAAAGCTTGAGGTGGAGTGAGTGATTTGGCCTGCGGCATGCCAGGTAGAGCCGGATGTTAATTCGGCTTTTTCCAGTAATACAACGTCCGTCCACCCTTCATGCGCCAGGTGATAGGCAAGACCACAGCCCATGACGCCCCCGCCAACGATGACAACCTTTGCCTGAGTGGGAAAGTTTGATTGACTCATGCGAATTGCACAATTGCGAACATAGAAAACAACGATTGACGTGATTGGAACAGATTGCGATCATATTCAAACAAATGTACCCTTGTCAATCATGAATAGTATATCTGTACCATTAGAATCTAGCAGACAAAGTTTGCAGGTATTGCAAGCGATTTCTGAGGGAATTGAGTCTTTAACGCCGGAAGTAAAGAAAGCGGCTGCTTATATGTTGGAGCATCCGAACGATATCAGCGTGTCCTCGATTCGTGAAATAGCACTATCAGCTGATGTCAAACCCAATACATTGGTGCGCCTTGCGCAATCTTTGGGGTTTGACGGTTATGAAGATTTTCGCGAACCCTTTCGAGAAGAAATCAGGCGCGGCGTGAATCAATTTCCAGACCGGGCGCAGTGGTTACAATCATTAAGTCAAAGTGGAAAACTGGGAGAGCACTATCGCAGTATGGTTAGTGCTGCTATTGGTAATATCGAAGATACTTTTGCGGGTATCGACAGTAAGGATTTACAATCAGCGGCCAAAGCCATCGTGGCATCAAGACACACTTATACCTTGGGCGTTGGCGTAAACCATTCCAATGCAAAAAATTTCTCATACCTTGCCAGCACTGGAATGCAGCAAGTGCATGCGATACCAAGAAGTGGCAGTACGGCCAGTGATGATCTGGCCTGGGCCAACGAAAAAGATGTACTCATCGCCATGACTTGTAAACCCTATCGCACTGAAGTGGTCGATGCTGTAGCGATTGCGCGAGAGCAGGGTGTCAAAATCATCGGTATATCGGACAGCCTGGCGTCGCCCATTGTGGCAGGCTCGGAATTTGGTTTTGTGGTTGCGGTGGATACCCCGCAGTTTTTTCCATCTTCTGTTTCAACGATTGCATTGCTTGAAACGTTGTTATCGTTTGTCGTGGGCATGGGCAAACCCAAAGTGGTGGAGAGGGTGAGAACGTTCCACAATCGCCGCCATCAACTCGGCCTCTATGTAGAAGATTCCGCAGAGGATTCTGATTCATGAACAACCTCAGTCCCCCAATGCGATCACTTGAGGCTCGTTATTACACCGATGCTGCAATATATAAAGCCGAGCTACTTGGTGTTTTGGCGCAAACATGGCAATTTGCCGGTCACGCATCACAACTGAACAAACCGGGCGACTATTTCTGCTTTGACATTGCAGGCGAATCACTTTTTTGTATCAAAACAAAAGAGAACGAAATAAAAGGTTTTTATAATGTGTGCCAGCACCGCGCACATCAATTATTGAAAGGTGATGGTAATACAGCATTATTGGTATGCCCCTATCATGCGTGGAGCTATGAGCTATCTGGCCAGTTACGTTCAGGCCCCAATATTAAGTCTGTACCTGGCTTCGACAAACAATCAATATGTTTAACCGAAATTCGTATAGAAATATTCTGTGGATTTCTATTTGCGAATCTGGACCCACTGGCAAAGCCAATGGCTGAATGGTACCCGAACGTAGCAGAGGAGTTATCAGCTTTTGTTCCAGATTTAGAGCGACTCGAACCCATAGAGTGGGTAGAAGTACCCGAACACTGTAACTGGAAAGTGTCGGTGGAAAACTATTCTGAGTGCTACCACTGTCAGTTAAATCATCCAACGTTTGCCAATGGCATTGTTAAGGCGAAAACCTACGACATTCAACCACAGGGATACTGTCTTCGCCATACAACCGAATGCCAGAATCTCGATAAGATGTCTTATCCTATTGATGTCAACGCCAATGAATTTGCCGGGCATTATTCATCCTGGTTTTTATGGCCAATGATGTCGTTTCAGGTTTATCCCGGCAATATTCTTAACACCTATCATTGGCGACCGGTTGATCATGAGAATGTAATACTGTATCGGGGTTGGTTCGGCACCAGCGACTCTGACAAATCCACTCTACATGAATTAGCTGTGCAGGACAGGGAAACTACGGTTGCAGAAGATATCCAACTTGTTGAATCTGTGCAACGTGGTCTGAACAGTCGCGGGTATGTTCCCGGGCCATTAGTCGTTGATCCGAAATGTGGTGTTAGTTCTGAACACTCCATAAAAGTGTTGCAAGGCTGGATACGGGAGTCTGTCAATGTCTGAGCATACCGGTATGCCGGCAACATGGAAAAAAGGAACATAAACTGTTCCCCTACCAAGTCGGCTTTACTTGCCCGCCACACGATTGGGATGCAGCACCCAGCGATTTCTCCAGTATCAGCGCAGACACAGTTGGTGTTCACGGGTGGATGCTGCACGTGCCTGACTATCGACACCAATTGGAGCAACGGGCTTTGTTCGATTAGATAACCGCCTTGAACGGGAACCCACCACCCGTGTTCGATAGCGACGGTATTCTTGAAAACCCGGAACCCATGGTCGAACTGTTCTGTGAGTCGGTCAATATTCCATTTATCAAGAGTGCATTGCGCTGGGAACCAGGATCTGACACTGGTAAGTACAGCTGGTGGGATGATGGTTCATTTCATGAGAACCTGCGTAACTCAAGCGGTTTGAAGAAACAAAAACGAAAATACAAAGAAGTCTCTGATTGCAGCGAACGCGTCAGACAAGTCTATAGACGCATGAAACCCCATTACGAAAAACTGTACGCACACAGAATTACAACTTCATGAACACCCGGGATGTCCTTCCTGATGAAATTCAGCACATAAGGGAGATGTAGCTGGTAGGGTACACGACCCGTCCTAATGCAATCTGCCGGATGCATCTAATTGATTAGTGCTTCGTTCCGAAATAGCTTTGAGCCAACGCATCGTCCTTAGTCAGTTCATCGGCTGTGCCGCTACTGGTGATTTTGCCGCCTTCCAGCACGTAAATTCTCTCAGCGAGAGACAGCGCAAAGTTAGCGTTCTGCTCGGTGACAACAACTGTCAATCCCATTTCCGTACTGAGTCGCCTCAGTATCTCGGAAATTTCAAGGCACACCTTCGGTGCCAGACCGATAGTAGGTTCATCAACCAGCAGAATACTGGGTGATGTCATTAACGCCCGCCCGAGCGAAACCATCTGGCGTTCTCCACCTGACTGGGTGGCAGTCTCCTGGTTTTTACGCTCGGCTAACCGGGGAAACAATCGGTAGACCGTTTCGAGATTGGTTTGTACATCTTCCCGTGCGGTGTGTGCACCCACCATTAAATTGGCTTTCACGCTCATGTAGGGAAACAGGTTAAAACGCTCAGGTGCATAGCCGATTCCTTTTGCAACGGTTGCGCTCGACGATTTGCCCAGCATCTCATCGCCTCCCACTCGCACCGAGCCGGTACAGGTTACGAGCCCCATGATACCGTCGAGTAGCGTGGATTTACCGGCACCATTAGCGCCAATGATGGCGATAATTTCCCCTTCACTGGCGGACAAATCCAAGTCTGACAACGCCTGCGCCTTGCCATAAAACGCACAGAGCTTTTTGATTTCAATGTCTGGCATGCTTACGTTCCAAAATCGGCTCCTAACTCAGGTTCCAAGATAAGCAGCGCGTACTGTTTCATCGGCAAGTACACTGGCGAAGGACCCTTGCGCTATCAACGCACCCCGTTCTATGGCAATAGTTCTATCCACAAGTGGTTCCATGGCAGGCAGGTCATGGCTCACCATCACAAAGGTAAAGCCCTGGTCTCTTAAGTCCTGGATCAATTCAGCGATCATTGAGATCTCGCCGCTGGTTAAACCCGCAAAAACCTCATCGAGCAACATGATCTTCGCCCCTGTTGCGAGTGTACGGGCAAATTCAAGCTTGCGAAGATCCCCCATGGACAGCTCGCCAACGTTGCGTTCAATATCTGCCTCCGACAGACCAACCGACAAAGCGAGTTCTGTTTCACGAGCCTTGTCTGAGTTGCCAAATACCATTTGCCTGACTGAGTTCGGCATCAATCCGACGCGGATGTTTTCTCGCACTGTCAGCTCCGCAAACGGGCGTGGCACCTGATACGTGCGGCTAACGCCTTTTTTTATTCGCTGGGCTGTAGAAAGTTTGCTGATCTCAACACCATCCAGGTGAATGGTTCCGGCGTTCTGTATCAGCTCTCCCATAATCAGTGAGAAAACTGTGGTTTTACCGGCACCATTCGGCCCGATCAAACCCAGCGATTCACCCGTTGAAACACTGAAACTCAAGTTGTCAGTCGCAGTCAGACCGCCAAATTTTTTAACTAAATGCCTGACTTCAAGGGCGGCCGTCATTTATTTGCACCCCGGAGCTTACCCAGCAGATTACTGAAGATTCTGATAATGCCCTTTGGCTCGTACATATAGATAACGAGAGCAATCAAGCCATAAATAAAATAGCGTTCCGCACCGGGTAACCAGGGACGCAACCACTCCAGTAAAAATACCAGGAAGAATGCCCCCATCACCGGCCCGATAATTGTGCCTGCCCCTCCAATCAGCACAGCCACCAGGATGGTGAAGAGAAAGTTAATATCAAAGAGTGCCCTTGGCGCAATCGAACCCAGGTAATGCACATAAAAAGCGCCCCCAAGTCCTGCGACAAACGCAGACGCGAGAAACGCGAAGCACTTCAGTTTGGTTGTCGACAAGCCTGAGCCCCGAACACTCTCTTCATTCATGCCAATGGCCCAGAGTGCCGTGCCGATTCGGGTTCTCATCAACGCCCAGGAGAAAATAGTGAGAATGATCAATAGCGTCGCGGCAAGGTAGTAACCGTTAACCGCACCGCGAGTGAGTGTTTCGATCCCCGAGATACCGCGAGTGCCACCCGTCAGGTCCGGGCGCACAACCTGCGTAAGCTGATAGATAAGTTCCATGTACGCAAGCGTTACCAAGGCAAAGTAACTCCCTTTGATTCTCAGAGCAGGGAGCAACACAATCAGCCCTCCAATCATCGTCACGACCACAGCAATCGGAATAGACAATTCCAGTGGCACATCGAATCGTTTTGACAAAATCGCAGTTGTGTACGCGCCAATGCCGATTAAAAAAGGGTGTCCGAAACTGATGTACCCCGTTCGCCCGGACAATAGATCCCAGGAAACCGCAAAGATCGCCAGGTAACAAGCGAAAATCATGGTGCGAAGCGTCCCCTTGGATACCAATTCGGGCATCAACATCAGTGTTGCAGCGAAAGCGGCCCATAACAGGAAGTGGTACCAGCGCAGGTTCATGACTAGTGTGCTTCCTCGCGACCGAATAAGCCCTGCGGACGCAACACCAGCACAAAGATAATCAACAGCATGGTAAATACACCACGCAGTTCGGGGGCCAGCTTGGCAACAACGATGACTTCAAGAAAACCGATAATATGAGCGACAATCAAGGTGCCCATTATTGAACCAATGCCACCGACGATAACAATGGCGACGGAGATGATTAACGGCCCGACCCACATAGTGGGTGAGAGTTGGGTGTAGCTTGCGAAAAATACACCCCCTACGGCACCGAGGCCACCCGAGATACCCCAGGTAATGAGATTAACCCGATCCGGATCAATCCCGGATATCGCAGCGCCTTTTTCATCCATGGATACGGCCTGCATCGCGCGACCTGTATAGGTATTTCTGACAAACACATACAGGCCGATAATTATGATCCAGCTAATAATTGCCGCGACCAGGATGTTGTAGGTGACCGCAGCACCTTCAATCTGGGTTACCCCGGGAACAATTGGCAGTAAAATTTTGGACGCATCGCCAAACACCAGCACCACACCCGCCTGCATTACCACGGCAAGAATAAGCGTCGATATTTCTACAGCAACGTGATCACCTTTCAAGGGTTTGACGATCAGGCGATGTTTGAGGAGACCCATGATCACTCCCATCATCGTGGCCGCCGCTATACCGATGATTTGCGGTAGGCCAAGTTGTTGCGAAACCCAGAAGTAAACGTAGCCTCCCACCATTAGGTAGGCGCCATAAGCGAGGTTCAGCACACGGCCTATCGAAAAGATAAGCATGAAGCCCATTGCGATAAGCGCATACAAGCCGCTTAGCAATAGTCCCTGGATAATGATCTGGGTCATGTGCGTTTGCCTAAACTTTTGGCTTAAAACGTTTGCCTAAAAAAAGGGCGAGCCGAAGCTCACCCCGATTACCTAACGCGGCGTACTATTTGGCAGGCACCCAGCTTGGCAGTGAAAAATCAGCAGTCGCATACTCAGGTGGGTAAACAACGCCAGGCTTGCCGTCTTCCATCCACTGGATTACAACCATAGAAGGCTGTGCATCGTCATAAGGTGCTGTCAGGTCAAAGCGTGCATTGTGCGGATAGGTGCGATTGGTAACTTCTTCAACTTCGTCATAACCCCAGAAGCCATAACGCAACCAGAGTTTGCCGTCCTTCTCAAGTACCAGGTCCTGCTTCAACATTTCCTGCGACCATGCTTCAGCTTCAAACCCGCCAGCCGCTTCCGCAGCAGCCATGGCTTGCTTTAGACCATGGTAGGCGTTGAAGCCATTGAAATGTGGCACTACAGGACGAGAATCATATTTTTCCTGGTAAGTATCCACAAACGCCTGGCTGACCGGGTCCAGCTCGAAACCGACCGATGGAACAGGCGAGAGCGTTGAAATACCACCGCCCGCACCACCGGTGTCTTCCCAGTACTCTAGACCCAGAGCTGAAACGTTAACACCGGTCATTGCCATGGGTACTTGCAACTTAACGTACTGCGACGACATGACCTGGCTGTTGACCGAACTGACCTGGTAAATAAAGTCAGCACCACTGTCCTGTGCTTTGCTGAAGATGGGCGCAAAGTCTACCGTGTTGATGTCGTAGGTAATGATGTCTGCGACTTCAATGCCTGCGACCGGCGCTAACGCTTCGGTAACCAGGCCCGTAATGGCTTCACCGAACGCGGTGTCTTCGGCAAGAATCACTACCGAGTTAAAACCCATCTTATCCTTTAATACATCTTTACCGAAGTTGATGTAGAGGGTCGCCAGTGCTTCATCCGATGCAATGTTCATGAAGTAGGGCGCCATCGCTTCACGATCCTCTACCACCATATCGATAATGCCGATATAAGATGTCCAGGTATCGAGAGTCGGAATCCTGAATTCCTGCATACGCGGTAGCCAGCCCAGTGAGACATCATCAATAGATCCGGAGATAATGAAATCCACTTCCTCGCTTTCTGCCAGGTATTCGTAAGCTTTTATGCCTTCTGTTACATCTTCGCCGGTATCGGCTTTCACCAGTGTAATTTTCTGCCCATCCATCACGCCACCCGCTGCATTGAGTTCCTCAATCGCTATCTCGGCACCTCGCAGAGTGGACAAACCGGTATCAGAACTGAGCGAACCGATAAAACCGACTTTAATATCGGCCATGGCAGCGGATGCAAAAAGCGCAGTTGATACAGCAAATGATGCTGTTACCGATTTTGTAACCACACTTTCGAATAAACTTTGTTTTATGTATTTCATTGTTATCCTTCCTCTCTTGGGTTTACTAAACGTTGGTTTTACCAAAACGTTGCTTTTCCAAATTCTGTGGATCAACCTTTTTTTCAATGCTACCAGTCAAATGCCCGATCAATACCGGCCATTTTAACACCGGTAAACGCCGAAGCCTGAAATGAAAGGGCGCGCAGGTCTTCCACTTCGAGATTATGAACAGACGATTTGCCACAGGCCTTTGCCAGTGCCGTGATTTCCATGGTCATGGCGGTCAGATAGCGCGCTACACGTTCTGCCCCGGCATGCGGGTTCATACGTTTTTCAAGTTCAGGGTCCTGTGTCGCTACACCGACTGGGCAACGACCGGTATGGCAATGATGACAGGCACCGGGGGATGTGCCGAGTGCAGCATAGTCTTCAAGATAGCGCGGGGAATTGCAGCCGATCGCAATCATTGCACCGTTGCCGATCATCACCGCATCAGCTCCTAGTGCCAGACACTTCGCCGCATCAACGCCTGTACGAATACCACCAGCCGCCACCAGGCTAACCTTGTCAGTCATGCCGCATTCATCGAGCGCTTCACGTGCCGCACGAATGGCACTCATGGTAGGAATACCGGTGTGATTCAACAATAACTCGGGTGAGGCACCCGTGCCACCTTCAGCACCATCAACAACGACAACATCAGCACCTGCCTTGGCTGCGATGGCAACGTCAAAGCGTGGCCGTGTTGCACCCATTTTTATAAAAATCGGTACCTGATAGTTAGTCGCAATTCTGAGTTCTTCAATTTTCACCGCCAGATCATCAGCACCGAGAAAATCAGGGTGACGAATGGTCGAGCGCTGGTCCACACCCTCCGGCAGCGTACGCATTTTTGACACCCGTGGGCTCACTTTCATGCCAAGCAGCAACCCCCCGGTGCCGGGTTTTGCACCCTGGCCAACAACAATCTCGAGCGCATCGGCACGACGCAGGTGGTCAAGATCAACGCCGTAACGTGCAGGTGACATTTGATAGAGCAATTGAGTTGAGGCTTCACGCTCTTCTTCGAGCATGCCACCTTCGCCGGTACACGTCATTGTGCCGACTTTGGACGCACCGTATCCGAACGATGCTTTGGCACTGGCCGACAAGGCACCGAATGACATCGAAGCGAGATAGATCGGAATTTTCAGCTCGATGGGTTTTTCAACGAGGCCACGCCCACCACCCAGAATCGTCGTGGTGTTACAACTTTCGCGATAACCTTCCAATGGCAGCCTGGTCATTGTGGCAGGAACAAACGTCAGATCATCAAACGTTGGCATCTGCTTGTTGAAGGTGTTGTAACCCCTGACCTGATAGCGCCCGAGCTGCGCCAGCGCGTGAACTTCAGCAATCGCATCAGGTGTCCAGCGTGTCGAACCCCCTTCATCGTAAGAAGACGGTACACCGGGAGGTCTGCCCTCGATAGCGCCGACCCCGAACTTGATTTCTTCTTCGGTCGGTATTTCAAAAGGGTATTCGTAGGGTTTTTCTAGATCATCAGCCATGCGCTTGCGTCTCTGCTTTCAAAGTACCAAAGGCGTTGGCCCGAGACCATCTTACGCCACTCCCGCGAACTGTCTTCAAGACCCAGCGGTTTCAATATCTTATCGACTTCTGCCACTTCTTCGGCGTTTGGCTCCACCACGTTGACATCAACACCGAGACTTTGTATCTCACCGGCAACCCACACTTCACCTTCCCAAAGGGCATCGGCACAGCTATCACCGGCACCGCCCAGCGCGATGATTTTTCCGGCGTGTGCCATAAAACCCGATTGATAACCAATCTTGCCTTCTACCACGATGTTGCCACCTTTCATCGCAACACCACAGCGTGGACCTGCGTCACCCTTGACGTGAATGGTTCCGCCGTTCATAGCAGCACCGGCGGACATACCGGCATAACCGCCAACCGTGATATGACCATCGGCCATACCTTCACCCACGGCCCAACCTGCGTTGCGTTCAATGCTCAGTCTGGACCCCGTGTTCAAACCGCCACAGTAATAGCCAACACTGCCTTCGAAATGAATGTCTGCCCCTGGCGGCAAACCAATGCCCAGGTTGTGTCGTGACAAGGTGTCGACAACGCGTATTTTTTTTCCCTGGGAACACGCTTCCTGCAGTTCGGCATTGATCTCTCGAATATGCCGTTCGCCGACTTCAATGACAATTTCATCACTCATGTCAGGCTGCCTTGCTCGGTGTTTTAGCGGGAGCGTTCAAAGGCCAGATACCTGACAGGGAAGGGCCGTCGTGATTAATCACTTCCGCTTCCTGCTTGAACACACGTCTTACCGCTTGTTCCTCAGTCGCGGCTGCAATGCTGCCTGCCTGTTCAATCATTACGATGGGTTTCATCGCAAAACGATCTTTTGCAAACCCGATACTGTCGAGGCCTGCAATCATGTAG
>CALLOA010000084.1 GCA_938005265.1 uncultured Granulosicoccaceae bacterium | reverse complement strand
CGCTTGATAGTTTTCGGCAATCCGAATCTTGGTACACCTTTGATGCAATCAGGCCAATCGATTGGCATTGATCTGCCGCAAAAAATGCTGGTGTATGAGAATGCTGAAGGGCAGGTATCAGTTGCTTACAATGACCCGGCTTATCTGGCCGCTAGACATGGCATAACGGATCAGCAGGACATAATTGATACAATCACCCAGGCTCTTGCTGGCTTGGCTGCCGGAGCAACGGCGGCACCCTGATTGTGGGATACCGGTGCCGGTAGATACTCTCTATCTACCGGAATCTATCTACCGGTATCCATCTACCGGAATCTATTAACCAAGATTTCGCTATTCAGCGTATCCCGGTCTGTCGCGGTCCAGTACCCTCATCATAGCGGTGAAAAACAGGTTCTCACGTTCGGCAGGTGAGTGCCGGTCATCTTCCGGGTGTGATTGCACCATCGCGATAACCTTATCGGAAAGTATTTCCAGTGGTTCGCCTGAACTCATCGCGGTGAGTTGTGCCCGGCACACGCGCTCCAGTTTGTACAAACGTCTGTAGGCCTGAGCAACCGTATTACCCACTACCAGAATGCCGTGGTTCTTCATAAACAGCGCATGAGTGTCCGGTTTTAACAGCGATGCCAGTCGTTCACCTTCTTCCAGTGAATCTGCAGTGCCAGTATAAGTATCGTCGTAGGCAATGTGGCCATGGAAAAATGCCGCTGTCTGAGATGCTGGCAAGAGACGATTATTTTTCAGCATATTGAGAGCAACAGCCCAGTGCTGATGCGTGTGTAGAACCACTTTCGCACCACTGATTCGATGAATCGGTGCATGAATACATTGCGCCGATAATTCGACAACGCCCTCACCATCCAGTGTTTCACCTGCCTCGTTGAATATCAACATGTCGCTGGCGCGAGCTTCTGACCAGTGATAACCGAATGGTAAAATCAGGTAGGTGTCATCCGAGCCGGGTACCGTTACGGTAAAGTGATTGTCTATACCTTCTTCCAGTTCATGCATGACGGCCAGTCGATGCGCAGCGGCAAGATGGATTTTCGCTTCTTGTACCAGGTCCATATTGCCCGATACAGAAGTAGGGTGCGCGGCACTCGATTTCGTATTTAATACAGCCATTTGCCTATCTCCTTTGGTTTTTTAATTAGGTTTTCCGGTAGAAAAATCTGCTGGGGCTGCTCCCCAGGTATCACTCAATTGATATCCCTGTGGCCATGGGTCGGTGGGGTCTAGCATATGTTGGTGGGTGCCAGTGATCCAGCCGCGTCCACTGATAGTGGGTACGATCGCTGGGTGATCACCTACTTTTGCCTCCCTCACGATACGGCCGATAAAGTTTGATCCTATAATGGATGTTGCCAGTAGTTCCTGCCCAAGTTGCATCTGCCCTTTCGCGGCAAGCAGAGCCATGCGCGCTGACACTGCAGTGCCGGTAGGCGAGCGATCGACCTTTCCCGGCTGGATGGCAACAGCAGATTTGGTCGTATAGCCATTGGCTGCTGCGTTTAACGTGCCGGCAAACAGGCAGAAAGAAATGTGCTTCCAGTCCGGATTATCCGGGTGATGAAACTCTAGTTGCTGGTTAGCGGCATTGGTAATCCTTACACCCAGACATGCTATATCGTGGGCTTCGTCTTCGCTGATAGAAAAACCCATTGCTGGCGCATCCACGACAACAAAGCTGTCGCCACCATAAGCGGTATCAACATTTAAAGTACCGAAACCTTCGAGTTCCAGTTTTGCATTCATCTGATTGGCGAAGCAAGGGACGTTCTCCACGGTGATGCGCTCGGCTTTTCCCTTGTTACACTCGGCGCGCACATGGACCAGGCCACCCGGAGCTTCCAGGGTCAGTTCGGTGACAGGTTCCTGCATCGGAATAATCCCGCTGTCGAGCAAGACGGTCGCAACACAGATTGAATTGGAGCCTGACATGGGCGGGGTATGCACCGGTTCCATGATGATAAAGGCGGCATCTGCATCCGGGTGCTTTGGCGGTACGAGCAGATTGACATGCCGAAAAACACCACCGCGTGGTTCATTCAACACAAAGTTTCGCAGGGTTTCGTCATTGGCGATAAAGCTGCGTTGTTCCCAAAGGGTATTGCCGGGAGGTGGTGCCACTCCACCGACAATGACATCGCCGACTTCGCCCTCAGCATGACAGGAAATTACATGCAGTGTTTTTGTTGTACGCATTCTGCCTCTCTGGCTACTTGAGAGCAGTTTAGCAGGGGAATACAGATGATGGTATCAGGGTAACTAATCCAGCCTGAGTTCCCAGTTGGTACCGAGGTGGTCAGAATTGAGGCGGGGAGAGCAAGGGATTTCCTGTTACGGAAATCCCCTTTGTTTTCTCTGTGCTTGCAACGAGCTTGTCGCAAGCTCTGCTTGTTACTTCAGTTCACTTGAACTGTTGATGATGTGTGTAGCCAGCCCGTACTCAACAGCTTCTTCTGCAGACAGCCAGAAGTCGCGATCAGTATCAGCTTCGATTTTTTCTGCGGATTGTCCGGTTGCATCAGCAAAGACCTTGTTCAAGCGATCACGCATCAGTTTGATTTCTTTTGCCTGGATTGCAATATCCGAAGCTTGTCCCATGATGCCACCACTGGGCGCATGCAGAAGAAAGCGTGTATTCGGAAGCACATATCGGTCGGCCTTGTCAGCGCTGGCATAGATGAGAGCTCCTGCACTGGCCACCCAGCCTGAGCCCAATACCCGAACTCTGGGTTTAATAAACTTGATTGTGTCATGGACCATGTCGCCGGATTCGACATGCCCGCCCGGTGAGGAAATAAATACAGTGATCGGATCATCGCTTATTTGCGAAAGTGCGATCAATTCCTGACAAGCCCGCTGGGCCATCTTATGGTTGATTTCACCAGTGACCATGACAATGCGAGCATCAATATAATGCTTCTCCATTGAATTGGACATTTTTTCTGCTTGGTCGTCCGAGTCGGTGTCTGCGTCCAGACGAGGGCCGGTATACATAGATTTCATCGTCGCTAGTAAGTTAATAAAATTCTGCTGCGGTTAACAGTCACTGTGACTGTTTATCGGCTGCTTTGCCGCGTACTCCAAAAAGAATAGCTCATTGGCTTCAATTCGCCGTATTTGATGCTTTTTGCAACCAAACTTCGCGCCAGAATACGTACATTCCACTGCCAATAATCAGGCAGATGCCGATCCAGGAAAAAGTATCGGGCCAATCGTTCCATATGGCTACACTCCAGAATATAGACATTGGTAGTGCAATAAATTCAAATGGTGCAATAACGCTGGCCGGAGTTGTTCGGTAAGCCTGACTGATCAGGTAGCCACCTACGCCGGTGGTCACACCCAAACCCAGCATTATTGACCACCCCAGAAAGTCGGGCCAACTCCAGGCACGCAACAGAAACGCAAGCGTCGGATTGTTATTGGGTGCGAACCTGCCATCTCCAGCCACTAGTCCAAACATAAGGGCAAAAATGACAAAAACCAATTGAATGTAGAATGTCATGGTCGACGCCTTGTCGCTGAGACCGATTTTTTTCGTCAGTATTTGCATCGTCGCATAGGCGCAAGCGGCTATCACGGGTAACAGGGCCACCAGTGTGAACGCGGAAGTGCCGGGGCGCATCATGACGACTACGCCGCCAAGGCCAATACATATGGCACACCAGCGCCGCATGCCGACAACCTCACCAAGGAACCAGACTGAAAACGCTGTGATAAGTAGTGGAGCTATAAAAAACAATGTAGTGACGTCTGATAGCCGCATGCTGGGCAGGGCCAGAAAAAACAGCATATTGGCCACAAGAATCAGGACCCCGCGCAACAGCTGTTTACCCGGGTGGCGTGTTTTCAGAATCTGCCATCCACCTTCCATCGGTGCAAAAATCAACAGTGTGAACAAGATGCCTACAATGGAACGAACCAGGATGATTTCGTGGAGCGGGTACTCCTCACTTAGCAGTTTGATGCCGACATCATTCAGCGAAAAACTCGCCCATGCAATTGTGGCGAACAGCATGCCTTTGCTATGGGTTGAGAGTGAACCTGCAAGTTGGGCGGGAGTACGCACTGGAGTCTAGGGGTATCCCTATTGGTGTAGCTTCAGGCGCTACAGTTGCGAAAGGACTTATCGAGCAGACTACCCTATTGTCCCTTGGTGCGCCTGTGGATTTGGTTCAAGATCTAGTAGGTTTCAACATGATACCGCCCTTCACCACGCATATGGTCTCGTAGTTCCGGCCAGTTCTTGCCAGCTTCTGTGCTGATGCTTTCCATAGCCTGATTAACACCATCTTCCATTGCACGCAGTCCGCAAATGTATACGTAGCCGTTTTCGTTTTCCAGCACATCGAGAATTTGTTTAGCGTGGTCACGCATCTCGTCCTGTACATAGCGTTTCGGTTGGTCCGGCATACGGCTGAACACAAGGTGTTGCTGCAACACAGAATCAGGCACCTTTTTCAGAGGGCCGAAATAGGGGAGTGTTTCCGGGGTGCGTGCACCAAAGAACATCAGCATTGGCGTTGCCTGGTTTGCGGCGACTCGTTGCCTGTGCATGGTGAAGGCTCTAAAGGGGGCTGAGCCGGTGCCGGTGCAAATCAACAATAGTTGTGCTTGCGGGTCCGACGGCAGTAGGAATGTTGCGCCGAAGGGGCCGGTGATATTGACCCTATCGCCTTTTTTCAGATCGCACAGGTAGTTCGAGCAGATGCCATTATTCTCACGTTTGACCGTCAGTGACAAATTGTTGAAATTGGCTCGTTCGCCATCGCGGGGGCTGGAAACGGAATAGAGTCTTGGTATGTGTGGCCGGCCATTGTCCTGTTTACCAGGTGCCACAATGCCAACGCTCTGGCCTTCAAGTACCGGAAATCGTTGCTCACCGAAATCAAGGATGATGTGTCTGACATCATTGTCGGCTGTGTTTTCTGTCAGTTTGTAATTTCCCTGAACTGTAGCCATGACGGGACGCGACGGTGGATACAGGTTGACCACGGGTTTGGTTGCTGTAGCGGGCGCTCTGGTTGCACCACCGGCTCCTGAGTGTGCCTCGGTCAGCAGGCTGGCAATATCGTCATCCAGTGCTTCAAGCGTGGCTTCCGGTTTACCTGCGGCAGTTTCCAGCGGTTCCTGCTCGGGCAACTCTTCCCATTCGAACTGCTCGTCCAGAGTGAATGGAGTATTAACCACTCGCCAGTTATCAATCGAGCCGGTCGGGCAAACCGGTATGCAATCCATGCAGTGATTGCATATATCGGCATCAACCACGACGTTGTCGTCGTTGTGTGTTATCGCCTCAATCGGGCAGGTTGCTTCACAGGTATAACACCGGATACAAATTTCCGGGTCAATCAGATGCTGCTTTAAAGGCGCGTTCACGGTGATGGAGTTCGCAGTGGTGGGCTCACATTGGTGAGCTTATATAGGTGTCAGGCCATGTGCAATTTTACGTATTCAAAATCACCCGGCTTGTTGTCAATGCCGACTTTAGGTGGTGCTATCCAGCTTGCATATCCGCCGGGTTCTGTGACCGCCACCATCAGCGATTGGATAAACGCTCCATCCTCTTTTGATGGCAGCCAGTCGGCAAGCTGTTGCTGAAACGATTCCTCGCTGATAATCTGACCGCCGGGGTCAATATGCTTGTCAGCAAACACACCGATCTTTCGATGAAAACCTTCGTGGGGCAATTTGAGCTCGAATTGAATGCCGGTTTTCGCAATGGCTTTATTCCAGCGGCCGATGCCACCGGAAGCATCTTTGGTGTAGTCATCACGCAAGCGCATGTTGATGGCTGTCAGCGCGGGAGCGTCTTCGAGCACAATGCCTTTATCGGTATAGCGCGATACTGGGTAGGTTGCATTCGCAAGTTGATGATCGTCATCGATGCGGTGTTCCATAAATCGTCCCTTGATTCCTGAATTAAACGCATTGGCCGCATTGGTTGAAACTTCGCCACCGAACAAATCCAGAGACAAGCTATAGTGCAGATTGAGTTTTTTCTGGATGGTGGGAAGGTCGATCACACCGAGCTCCCGGATAGCATTGATATCGTAGGGGTCGTCAATGCCCGCGGCCTGCATGGCTTCACAGGTACGTTGTACGGTACGTCCCACACCTGTTTCGCCCACAAACATGTGGTGCGCTTCCTCGGTCAGCATGAAGCGGCAGGTTCTGGATAAAGGGTCAAAGCCTGATTGCGCGAGGCTTTCCAGCTGCATTTTGCCGTCGCGGTCAGTGAAATAAGTGAACATGAAGAACGATAACCAGTCTGGCGTTTCTTCGTTGAAAGCGCCTAGCATTCTTGGCGCTTCCTCTGATCCGGATGATCGCCTCAACAGATCATTAGCTTCCTCACGCCCGTCGGCACCAAAATATTTTTGTAGCAGGTAAACCATAGCCCACAAGTGGCGGCCTTCCTCAACGTTCACTTGAAACAGGTTACGAAGGTCATAGAGTGAAGGAGCTGTGTGGCCAAGAAAACGCTGCTGCTCGATGGAAGCTGGTTCTGTATCTCCCTGGATAACGATAAGTCGGCGTAACATGGAGCGGTATTCGCCCGGTACTTCCTGCCAGGCAGGTTCGCCCATGTGCTCACCGCAAGGCACAGTGCGGTTTTCAACTTCTGGTGCCAGTAAAATGCCCCAACGGTATTCAGGCATTTTTACGTAGTCGAATTTGGTCCATCCTTTTGGATCGACACTAACTGCTGTGCGCAGATAAACAAGACTGTCCTGAAATTTTTGTGGAATCAGGTCGCTCCACCATTTGATATACCCCGGGTGCCATTTTTCCAAGGCTTTGAGCACGCGGCGATCGCTGGAGAGACCGACATTATTCGGAATTAGTGAGTCGTAACTTACGTCTAAAGATGAACTCATACGGGTTCCTGTTTCTCTACCTGTTTGGTTTGTCAGCGTAGGTTGTCTTGGCTGCTCAGACTCGCTGCGGGTTAAAGTCTGCCCTGCTGCCGCTACCGTAGCGTTTTAAAGCACCCGCATCGCCAACCGCATTAGGGCGCTGGAACACCCAGTTTTGCCATGCGGACAGCCTACCAAATATACGGGTTTCCATGGTTTCCGGACCAGCAAAACGCAGGTTGGCTTCCATGGCGCTCATGGCGTCAGGTGAAAAACTGGCCCTTTCTTCAAGAAATACGCGGATTTCATCAAACCAGTCAATATCATCATAAGCGAATGTCACCAGGCCCATGGACATTGCCTGCTCAGCCTCCAGGGGTTTGCCGATAGATGCCAGTGCTTCATCCAGCTGTTGCGTTTGGCCAAGAAAACGGGTTTCGAGGCGGCTCAAGCCATTCGCCATAGGGTAGTGGTGGCGATTGGCTTCAGTTAGAAGCAGGCAGGCAATGGTGCGTTCGTCATCTTCAAATTCGTCCATCATCATATAGCTTCGATCAACAGCGAATAACAGTTCTGCCAGACAACCGGCGAAGCAGGAGCCATGCTCAAT
>CALLOA010000083.1 GCA_938005265.1 uncultured Granulosicoccaceae bacterium | reverse complement strand
GGTCACCGATATCCGCATGGATGGTATGAACGGGTTCGAGTTGATCAATGAAACACGCAAACTCGACCCTGATGTGCAAGTCATTGTTATCACCGCACACGATTGCTATGACATGATTCATCAGGCTCTGCGGCACGGTGCATACGACTACCTGACCAAACCGCTGGAGAATCACGAAGTCATTTTGTCCAGTATCAAAAGAGCTGCGGCGGCTACGCGACTTCACCGTGACAACACTGATCTGCTTGAACAACTGCGAGCCAGCCATGCGATGATTGAGGATGCCAATCGCCGTTTGCGTGAATTGAATGATGAACTGATTGTGCAGGCAAGCACCGATGGCCTGACAGGATTGTACAATCGCAGGCATCTGGACAGTTCGCTGGAACGGGAAGTGTTGCGGCGTAACCGCTACCCGGATCCGTTATCTCTGGTAATGCTGGACATTGATCGTTTCAAGCAATTTAACGACGATCATGGCCATGAGGGTGGGGATTTGGCGTTGCAACTCATCAGCCGGGTGTTGACCGCCAGTGCCAGAAATATTGATGTTGTAGGGCGTTTTGGTGGGGAGGAGTTCCTGGTTATTCTGCCAAAAACAAACCCCGAAAATGCGATGATTTTTGCTAATCGATTGCGTCGCACGATTGAAACCACACCTGTGATGCTGGGATCCAAGTTGTGCCGTTTAACGGCGAGTATCGGTGTAGCTGGTATTGAAAAAGAGCAAAAGTCGGTTACCCCGTATGAACTTATGGCAGCGGCCGACAAGGCTCTCTACCATGCCAAGGGTGCGGGGCGAAATACCGTTAGTCTGTTTGAACCTGAAACTCAGGGCCCGGCTGAAAACGATCCTGACCAAGCGAATTCCAAATTTAATTGAAATTTGATTTGATAGAAGGTAACTCTTCGATCGGTAGTTCTGCCAAAAAGGCAAAAGACTCGCAAGCCAGTAACAGAACTAAATACAAGTGGCAGCAAACAAGTGGCAGCAAACGCTGCCACCTGTATTTTTGCTAAAGCTGGGATTTATTGACCACCCATTCCTTTCAGCATTTCAAGCATGGGTTCTACCACTGGCCCGATAACTCCACCGACACCCGGTATGCCTTGCACCTTCTCGATGATCGGGGTCAGATTTTCCATACCTGTGTTGACAATATCGGATACAGGGCCACGTGCCGCTTCAGGGATCTGGCTGAACTTGTCATTCAAGCCACCGAGGCTGCCACTCAATTCTTCAAGCTTACCGATTGAGCTGGTAGCTGATGCTTCATCAGTAATGCCGCTGAATGTTTCCGTGGCACTATCGAAAAAGCCAGTGACTTCACCACCGACTGCGCCGACATCAATGTCGCCAGCTACAGCGGTCGCAGCAGTTTCTGTATTTGACGCGGCATCAGTCAGCGTTTCTTCAGCGTCACCACCAAAGAATTTAAGTCCCAACCAACCCAACAGTAACAGACCAACCAGCGGGATCAGTTTCTTCAGCCAACCACCGCCACTGCTTTGAGCATCGCGTGCGGTGTCAGCTGCTGCATTAGCGGTACTACTGGCAGCGTCACCTACTGCGCCACTTGCACCACTCACTGCGTTGCCTGCCGCATCGCGCACACCACCAGCGGCATCACCAACAGAGCCAGCTACCCCGCCAACCGCATCTCGAGCACCACCGACCACATTTCCTGCCGCGTCAGTCACTCCACCTACCGCGTTGCCAGCGGCATCACGCACACCACCGGCTGCATCGCCAACCGCATCTCGAGCACCATCGACCACATTTCCTGCCGCGTCAGTCATTCCACCTACTGCGTTGCCCGCTGCATCACGCACACCACCGGCTGCATCACCAACAGAACCAGCGACACTGCCCACGGCATCTCGCGCTCCACCAGCAACGTTACCAGCCGCGTCAGTTACACCGCTTACGGCGTTACCCGCAGCATCACGCACGCCACCGGCCGCATCGCCAACAGAACCGGCAACACCACCAACCGCATCTCGAGCACCACTGGCTAGGTTACCTGCCGCATCGCTCACGCCACTGACCGCATTACCAGCGGCATCAGTCACTGACCCGGCAACACCACCGACTGCATCGCGCGCACCACCAGCTACATCACCGACAGCTCCTGTTACACCGCTGACTGCATTGCCAGCAGCATCTCGTACACCGCCGGCTGCATCACCGACTGCACCCATAGCGCCGCCGGCAACATCCCCGACGCTTCCTGCTGCTGCCGCGGCAGCACCAGCTGCTGCGGCTCCAGCGCCTGCCACAGCACCGGTGGCTGCACCACCAATGCCGCCCAAACCACCTGAAATACTGCCCAGAAAGCCGGTAGATGAGAGTTGGTCAGTCAGGCCAACCGGCATGGAGCGGCTGATATTGTCTTTCTGGCCCATCAACATGCTGGCAAGTCCTCCGGCATTCAGACCGTTGCCCATCACTTTACGCTTGAGTACGCCCACCACAATCGGAGCGAGCATTCCGAGCAAGGAACCGCTACCGCCTTTACTCAGTCCCGATACTGCCGAGAGCACGCCACCGAGACTACCAAGGCCGCCACTGCCAAATAAACTACCGAGCATGGATGTACCGTTCTCGATGAGTTGAGTGCCTTGACCACCGCCGAGCATGCCGCCGAGGTTGTCCAGCAGGCCGTCGTCTTGATCCTGCACTGCTTGAAACAGCGCATCAGCGCCCTGGCTGTTGGAAGTTGAATTACGCAAGCCTTCCAGCAGGGCAGGTACCGCATTGTCTACCGCACCGGCCGCCAGTGATGATTCATCACCAAGCATGCTTCCCATCTGGCCCATCAGTGAGCCACCAATTTGATCTTTTACAAGATCCACTATGTTAAATGACATATTTATCCCCTGTTAAGTCGTGTCAACAGACTGTCCAATTAGATTCGTAGACTTCTTATTCAACAGGCCAGCGCGGAAAGGGATGCGCGACCTGCAGACCTTGTTACCACCATGCTACTGAAATGGAAGTGTTGCAGGATTTCCGTCAGGACGACGGGTAACGGAGTAATAATACTATGAAATTATGCTAATCAGGCCTTAAGTTATGCCAGCAATGTAAAACACCGATAACAAGTTTGATTGCAGGGTGGATCAAGGGGGGATAAGGAAAACGATTGTTGCAACTCTGTTAAAGACTTGTTCACATTCAATCGAATCGGTGGTTGGAATCGTGGTTTAACCTGTTATGCACCCAAGCAACATAGGTACGCGATAGAATTTTATCAGCCTCCTGTGGCTGCAAACCATAAAGTGCCCGGTAGACTCAAGGCAAATGACTGACTTCCCCGCCTGGGTGGCAATCCCGGTTTTAAGCGGCCGATCTATCTAAAAACCCCAAAAATCAATTATTTGTGACAAGCCTGTCACAATTTAGCTTGCCGCGAGTTGTAGTACTTACCGAGTAGCGTCAATCTTATCCACAGCCAAGCATGCCTGCTCGTAAACATCGCGAAAGCGTATTCTTCGGCCATCCGATTTCTCAACCTCATTCCAGTTTTGGAGGAGGTACCCCGGCTCTGAACCGTTTCTCGTCACTGGGTTTCAGAGCCGGTTTTCTTTTAAACCTGCTTTCCTTTCTCACCTAAAACCGCGTGTAAAACACAGTTCGCTTGTGCTTGTAATACACAGTTGACTCTATAGATCGCTGATCGCCTGTCTCTGGATCGACATTGATTAAAGTTTGTCCGGCTCGGACGCAGTAGCATTTTTTTATTGGTTACGAATCTTCACTGCAGGTGAATCTTGGTAGTATTAAACTATCACCAACCCGTTATTTGAAAAACTTACATTGCTACGAGGTAAAAACATGTCCATAAAAGACCAATTCACTGAAGACGAATGGTTCCTGCTTAGCTCGACACCCGCCATGGTGGGCTCTGCCATGAGTAGTGCTGCAGCCAGCGGCGTTATCGGCACCGTGAAGGAAATGACTGCCAGCATGAAATCCACTGTCGCGGCACTAAAAGACTACCCTGACAGCGAGCTGATTCAGGCACTGCTTGAGAAAGCGGAAAACTGGGATGCAGCGAAAGACAAGATGTCCGATTACCGCGAGCGCGCGAAACAAAAGCTTGAAGACGGCCAGATCAAGTCACGCGAGCAGCTGCATGAGCAAGCCATAAAAGATTGCCGCGATGCTGCAACGCTCGTGGATGCCAAATGTAACGCTGCTGATGCCAAGGTATTCCGCGAGTGGACACTGAAGGTGGCGAACAATGTAGCAGCGGCAGCCAGTGAGGGTGGGTTCCTTGGATTTGGTGGTGAGAAGATCAGCCCGGAGGAGACTGCTATGCTTGCCAGGATTGAAGAGGCTTTGGGTGTGAAGGGCGCTACCTTGATGGCGTGATGAAACCGCTAGCTGAGGCACCTGTACTACCTGTACAAAATCGGCGGGAATTGGTTTTCCGAGGCCTGTGACCTTCTTGTGGCCGGTTTCACATAAAATTGCGCATAACCCAATGGGCTTTATCCTGTCTGATCAGCTTTGGCTGAAAGTGTAGGCCCTGCAATGGATAAACAGGCCTGTCGGGTATAGGCTATGAGGTGTTTATGGCTCATCCCTATTACCAAACCGGGACTCTCGCAAGGATAGATGTACAAATGACCCAGATTCTCCCCGTTATTCTCTCAGGTGGTAGCGGCACCCGATTGTGGCCCAGCTCCCGCGCAGCAAGGCCCAAACAATTTGTCGAATTAGTCGGCAGCAATTCCCTGTTTGAACTGACACTGGAGCGCATCAGTGGCCTGTCATCGCATGCCCCCGTTGTGGTTTGCAATGCCGACCACCGGTTTCTGGTGGCTGACCAACTGATGGGGCTGGGAATTGAAACCGCATCAATTCTGTTGGAGCCTGTGGCAAGAAATACTGCGGCAGCCATCGCGTTGGCAGCTTTTGAGGCTGAGGCAAAAGGCATCACCACACCCTTACTGGTTTGTCCTTCTGACCATCTGATTGAAGACAAGGAAGCCTTCCATGCTGTGGTCAGGGAAGCTGCTGAAGAAGCACTGACCGGGTCTTTGGTTACCTTTGGTATTGAACCTGTGAAACCTGAAACTGGCTATGGTTACATTAAAGCTGAAACCGGTGGGATTTCTGTGGTGGAAGCGTTTGTTGAAAAGCCGGACAAGGCCACTGCAGAAACGTATCTGGCTTCCGATGACAGATACTACTGGAATAGCGGCATATTTGTTTTTACTGCCAGCTGTTTTCTCGAAGAATTGAGCCGCTACAA
>CALLOA010000082.1 GCA_938005265.1 uncultured Granulosicoccaceae bacterium | reverse complement strand
TTTTCAAAAACTGCCACCTGGTTTCGGCCATTTTCTTTCGCAAAGTACAAAGCGCGATCAGCATGGTCGAGAAGTTCCTGCGAACTTGCAACCTCGGAAGGTAGAGCAGAAACCCCGAAACTCGACGTAATGGTGAGCTTGTCCAGGAAGGTGGCACCCACACCTTTCTCTATGTGATCGCGCATGGCTTCGGCAATTTTCGACGTCTCATCTATCGATGTAGCTGGCAAGATCATACAAAATTCTTCACCACCGAATCTCGCCACAATATCAGCCTCACGAGAATGATCTACCAGCACCGATGCCAAATACTGGATGACAACATCTCCGACACTATGGCCATGGTTATCATTAACACTTTTGAATTTATCAATGTCTACCATGACGCAACCCAATTGATCTTCGGCACTTTTCGTTTTTTCAAAAAGATTGTCGAATTCCTCAAAGAATGCGCGACGATTTAATACGTCAGTCAATGAATCCCGTGTTGCCAGCTGGAATAATTCTTCATTTTTTCTGGTTATTTCCTGCTGTATCACTTCAAGGTTGGAAAGAGCCTGTTGTAAATCATTGCGTTGTTTTTCCACTTCGGAAATGTCTGACAGTGTTACCAGAACACCACGAATGCTGTTTTTCTCAGACTGTATGAGTGAAGTGTTAACAGCAAATTTGACAATCTTGTTGGGACTGACTTCAAGCGAAACTGCTGAGCCCTGCTCTACCTCTTGCCCGTTCATGGAGCGATTCCAGGGAAGCATATCTTGAAGCAAAGGCTGCACATGATCGGTAGATTTTTTTAAATCATCAATCCAACGTAGATCAGAAGCGTTGGTGCCTACCAGTTTTTCTGGTTTGACCCCAAGGCGATCAGCGAGCGATTGGTTGCTGAACATGATTGCTCCCTGGTTGTCGAGTATCATCAAACCCTCAGAGAGAGTATCCAGCGCGCTACGTACCCGGTCTGGCAGAACCTGATTCGGGTCCAGCTCTTTAAGTATCCGTTTCAGGAATAGAAAATAGGCTAGAAACCCACCTGTGCAAAAATAGAGAATCAACCAAGTAATGGTTGAAGAACCAGCTCGCCCTACCGATCTGTGCAAAGGTGCAAATACGATCTGCAATTCGCCCCATTTCCCCTCATGTGCATAAATACCCAACCTCGTTTGGGTCGGCGTAGATTTCTCATCGCTAGCCAGCGTCCAGGCCTGTTCATGGGAAGAAGTGCCCGTCAGCACTTCACCATCAGTTGAAACTACAGCGATAGACACGATGCGTTCATTGCGGCTCTGCACCGACTCGAACAATGCAGCTAACTTGGAACTATCCTCCCTCGCAGAGCCAAGTGAAACCTGCACTGCCAAACTCTCAGCAATTGACTTACGAACTTGCAGCTCGGCACGGTTGGCATTTGGAATCAGGCCAAGCAGATCGGACACAAGCAACAGCGAGACACTCAGCATAACCAGACCAAAGCTGATTCTGGAGATAGGCGAACGGACAAACCTCGAAATTGCTTGCGATATCTTTTTCACGGTTCCACTCAGGTTCCGAATTGCCTGTCATCATCAGCATCACGACCTGCTGCTCCACCGGGAGGTGGCCGAAGATCATGTGGCTCTGCCGTAAAGGGTGCTTCCGGCCCCGCGATGTTGTCCAGACCGTGATCCGGTGTCGCGCCAAACTCTCCGACCGAAACAACTACGCCAAATGCAGCATCACTACCGTCATCCACCTCCAGATAAATAGTTCCGCTACTTACTTCCGGGCAGTCCTGGAAGAGTGAGATGCTACCTGCCTCTATATCACTTCGAAAAAATTCAAATACCGGTTTACCATTCTTCAATACATCAAACCCATAGGCGGGCTCAATGATGGTAAACACCACATCAACAACAGCACCGGCATCGGAGCAAACAGAACAGTCAAGGGCTTTAATCGAGTCTGAAAATGTATTCTTATGTGCAGGATTGGAAAGTGTGTCGAGAGCAGGCAGATTATCTACCGGGTAAACAGTAACCGGGCGGGTCATGACGTTTGAGACCACCCCTGAATCAGATACAGTTATCTCGATTTCACGCAAATGGTCTGCAGGGGTACAACTGTTATTAATGAAATAGACTTGCTTCAGCGCTTCGCCGTATGCCTTGGAGCTGGCAACTCCTGCTAATTCAAGGATTCCCCTCTCGCTGTCAAAATTCCCGGTAATCATGTCGCCTGCAACCGTTGCTGGCGAGTCTGGCAAATACACCAATTCATCTTCGCCAGCTACAAAGCCATCCGAAATGCGTATTGTGGCTGCGGCAATAGTGCCGGATTGCGGTGACAGCGTTAGCACCGATTCAGTAACCTGAACTGCGGTATCGTTCCCTGAGAAAACCAAAGCTTCCTGCTCAACCGCCATCAACACGGGCGGCAGACGCAAAGGGTGCACCAGTTCACTGGGAATTACCTGCTGCGCCGGTGCATAATCGGTAATCTGTTCATAACAGATGATAACCGCTTGCTTACACAAAGCACCCTGCCAATGACCTAGCTGGTTCTCACCGCCCAGTAATGACTCCGCCGAGACCAACTCCCGACCGAATATCCTTTCCCCAGCTTCAACACGCAACAACAAATGGATACCTGATAATCCCTGATACTGGTATACGGTGTCGCGGATGAGTTGCAAAGGGTTGGTGACATGATCAGCTTGCGGGTACAGCATCTCAAAAAACACCTCGCAGTCACTGTATTCTTGCAAGGTGAGTTCACTGTGCAAACGACGCAATTCAGTGCAGGAACCATCGATAACTACCAGTTCTCGTCGGCCCCCTTTACTTTGCATTTCCACTTCGGAACCGAAAATATCAGGATCAAGCAGCAGGTTCGAAACATCAGTTCGAATTTCAGGCAATCGCTCGCCGACCTCCGCGTTAAGTACACACAAAGGATGCGATTTCAGCCGGTCTGATGGCAGGCCCACAAGGCCCTTTATATTGGTATTTCTGGACAAAACTTTCCCACAGACAAAATTTGCCAGCGAAAGATTCGCTGGTGTCAAAAGGGAAATCGGCCAGCACTGTGGGTACTAAAGGATACTATGAGTGGATCTTGCGGCTTTGCGACTATCGGCCAAAAATACTGGCGAATATGCACTGCAAAAAAATGCACAAGTGCAAAGGCACCACGAATTTATGCCACATTGCACATTGAGATACAGCGTGCGCGGGTAAGCTGTTCTAAACTGCAAGGACGTTGAGGACAGTCACCTGTCCCCATGCCCGGTCTTCATTCATACTAACTGCTGCCGCTGTTAAACAACCTGGCAGTTACACATTGATAAGCGGGCATTTTCTTGTATCGCAGACGTTGTCAGGAAGCACCAACAAAATCGATCTGGCAACGTACACCACTCGGAATAGTCAGGTCAGGATTTGGCATTTCCAGCCAGATACCGTAGGTTCCACTGGCCGCATCAGCAACAGGATCAATACGACGAACCTGTGCTTGAAACTGACGATCTTCAAACCCGTCGACTTCAAGCTCTATTGATGCAGACATACCGGTTCTGATCGAGTTAAGGTAATCCAGTGGTACCACAACCTCGATTCGTAAGGGGTCAAGTTGTGCCACCTGAAATACCGGTTCATCAGCTACATATTCACCCACAGACCGGTATTTCTCAGTGATCGCTCCATCAATGGGACTGACGATTTGCCTTCTTTTCAATGATGCCTGCGCTCGTAGTGCTTCAAGGCGCGCTATTTCCCGATTTTCCCTTTCCTGCCTAACTTGCATCTGCGCTATCAGGGATTCAGTTTCGACCTGGTCAAGAGTCTGTTTGGAAATAGTAGATTTCTGGAACAGTGCCTGGTTACGCTCAAGTGTTCGGGAACCAAATGCTGCATTTAGCTGACGCAGCTCCACGGCTGTAGTAGCTTCTGACAATTTTTTAGCTAATTCAAACGATGCCCGTTCAAGGTCTGATTCCAGTTCGCCAAGCACTGTACCTTTGGAAACATAATCAGCACGCTCATAATGAAGCTTTTCAATAATCCCGGGAACAGCGACACCAAGATCAGCAACAACGCTGGGTTGAACGACACAGTCCATGTCTCCCAGAATTTCCTTGGTTGCACTAGCCTGGCCCGTGCCAAATATAGTACCGCTGACCAACACCGAAATGGCGAGAGCGGGTGCGAACAGACGAATATCAGTTATCGATTTAAACATTGCTACTTTTACTCACAACGGTTTGTAAAATTCCTCAGGGACCGAATCTAACCCCAACAACTCGAGTAGCGCTTAACGCTAGCCCAACCACATGGGAACATTTTCCAGAAATACCTGCTGAATCGTTCGAAACCAGCGCTTGGCCAGTGACTCGTTATCGTGGTGCAACTTGACATATGCCCTTTCGCCCACACCTGAAACAATCAGGGGTTCATCGGGTTCCAACTGCAGATGGAAAACTTTCTCGACAGTTGTTAGCCCATCAGGGTCGGTTGATGCAACTGCTATGCCGCCTCCACCCATGGCCCCCATGGCCGCCGAAGGCAAACGGTTGTCAGCCGCTGGTGTAGCTCTGGACACTGTTGCAGTGATGCGTTTACCTGCATGCTCTGCAATACGTATTGATGCAGATTTTATTGATTTATGAATGAGTGCACTATCGGACTCCGGGACAACGGCTTGTATGATGTAACGCTGCGGATCAACGATGTGACCGATCAAGTCACCTTGCTTATAGTATTTACCTGTCAACCCGTTTTGATCAGGCAAAGTAAAAACACCATCTGCTTGCGCGTAAACTGATAGCTGGCTGGTACGTTCGCGCAAATGTTCGACAAGCTCCTGTTTCTGGATTACATCTTCTTTCAGGCGAGCAAATTCCGCGTCACCATTACCAATAGCAATGCGCCGCTCTATACCAAGGATGTCAAGTCGTGATTGCTCGACCAGAAGTTCAAGTTCAAGATCAGGATCGGACATCTCTACCAGTAAGTCCCCCGCTTTGACGTGCGAACCCGGCAGCACATAAACATCACTTACAAAGCCATTAGTAGAGGCATAGATCTGGCCCTGCTCCGGTACCCAGACGATCCCGGACGCCATTGTGGACTTCGGCAGTGGAAAATGAAACACGATCACTGCTACAACCAGCACCACAAGCGCAGCGTTCCTGATCACGGAACCCCGGCAGGCATTCAATTCAGGCGAGCTGGTCAGATACTTCACAAATCGACCGATCGGCAAAAACACCTGCTGCAGCAACGCCCAAATGGCCAGTACCACACCTAATATCAGGTACTTGCCAAGCAGAAATCCGACGATTGAAATTATGACAACAAAACGGTATAGAAACGCAGCAAGACCATACACGGCAAACCATCGTCGCTCACCGGTGGCTGTCTGCGGTGAGACAGTGCCATGCAGTTTCAGAACATACCGTTTGAAAGCATAGCGATACCAGGCAGAGGACCGGGAATACAGGTTAGGAATTTCAATCAGGTCCTGCAGTACAAAATATCCATCAAACTTCAGCAGGGGGTTTGCATTGAAAATTACAGTGGATACCGCACCGATCATAAACAGACCCAGCATACAATCGTTAAATAAACCAGGTTCTGAAAGTACCCACAAGATTATTGCTAACGCAGCAATAAACAATTCAGCAATGATACCGGCCGCGCTGACCATACAACGCTTCCATTTGGATTTGAAAGCCGATGCGGCTGATGCATCGACGTAGGGGATGGGGGTTAAAACCAGCAGTGTAATTCCCATTTCATGAACTTCACCACCCCAATGCTTTACTGATATGGCATGCGCAAATTCATGAACCAATTTAATCAGGGGGTAAAGCATCCACAGCAGAACCAGATTGCTGGGTTTGAATATATCGCTACTCAATTGCGAGCGTATATCTGCGAAAGCCAACACGGTAACCAAAAAACCCGTAACAACCACAACGGCCCAAAGCAAAAATGCCCATTTGGAAAAAAAACCAGTGGTATATGGCGTTATTCGGTCTAACAATCTGTCCGGGTCAAGCATTGGAAACCGGATCATCAGCGGGCTCATGAATTTTTTCATGCGCTGACTGCTTTGTCGGCTACTGTGATCGGCAACCAATTGTGCAGTGGTTTTATCCTTGATTCCACCCAAGGCGCCCATGCTATGCAGCTGAGAAATCAGCTTGATAATCTCTTCAGTCGAAGGGCAGCCATGTTCTGGACTACTCTCATTGAGAACTGTACAGATTGAATCAAGGGTCGCGTTACCATCGAAACGACCAATGACATTGTATGCCTGTGAATTCAGGCGCAGATGGGTACCGGAAGTTTCGTCCAGCAATACAAACCAGCGTTCCCCACGAAAAGACTGAGGAAACACGCGGATATGCGAACGTAGCGTGGGCCGCATCTGGGATAATGCAGCCCAGAGTTCAGCACTCTCCTGTTGGTCGCTACTCATAAAATCTCAACACGTTTGGTTGTATAGAAAAACGTGGCAGATAGCGATGACTGGTAGTTCCCTGTTGCATAGTTGGATGCTTCAGAACCACAGTGACCAGAGCATCAGACGAAATTTATCAAATAAAGGATGCAGAACAATCCAGATTAACGGATCTCTTTCAGTGGATATCTTGGCGATACCCTGCATACCCGGACGCAATTCGCCACTACCCGGTTCTATGGCAGCCTGCAGCCTGAATACATTCCTGCCATCATGCTGCACTGAGACCGGTATCAGCTCCTCAACCGTCGCCGCGAATGATTGCCCCGGCATTGAAGAGAGCCTGACCTGGCTGGTTTGACCAGGCTTTATACGCGCTACGTCCTGTTCTGATACTGATAACAACAACCGGAAATCTTCCAGTGCTGCAATTTCAAATAGTGTTTGACCGATTTCAACAGGTGCTCCCAGTGACTGATTCAGATCTCCACTGACCAATACTCCGGAGAACGGCGCTACAACTTTTGTTCTCTCAAGTTTCTGGTCAACCAATTCCAATTCGGCAGCTACCTGTTGCTTTTTTGCCTGCAACAACCCAATTTGCGAACGATCTCTGGTGGTCAATGCCTGGGAGAACGATGTTTTGAGTTTGTTTAGCTCACCCTGCCACTTGTTTTTATCGATCAAAAGGTCACGATCATCAAGCGTGGCAAGTACATCCCCGGCTTCAACAACATCACCGGCACGAAAATGAGCAGAATTCACGTAACCGCCTTGTGGTGCCACCAGCACCTGTTTATCAGCACCCTCAATACTGGCCCTGGCAGAAACTCTGTGTGTGACAGGGAAGAAAGCAATCGCTAAAAGGCAAGCAGAAGCTACGGCAATTTTCCATCGCTTGCGTTTCGATTCAGGGGCCAGCACTGATTTCGAGCCGGAGCTAATACGCCTGACAGAGCGCGATAGAAAACCGCGCTCTGCATCGGCCATCAATGCCAGAACAGGAGCGCAGCCTGATAGAGTATCCGAATAAGCCTTGATTTCGTCAGTGGAAAATGACCGGCCTGATTCACGCTCGAGCAATACAGCGCCCACAACACCTGTTTCCGTGACGATTGGAATAGTGCAAATAGCCAACTGACCATTTTCACGAGCAAGTTGCTGGTGTGCTGAAAGCCTGTTAACAGGCGCAGAATCAGCTGACGGCCAGAGCAGCGGCTTTTCCTGATCCGTGGATTCAGACATAGTCGCTTCAAGGGTGCGGATCAGCTGTTGCTTGCGATCCACAACTGCAAGCTGCGATACAGCGATCAGCCTCACATTCAGACGCTCCAGCAAACCTACACTGACGCGTTCACATCCGAGGTCACTACAAAATCTGTTAACTAACAATACACAAGCTGTGTAGAGGTCTTTAGACTGCAACATACCGTGCACTAAGTCATCGCCATGCACAGTCTGACCTGAACCGGCATTGCGTTGCTCCAGAGATGTGAGCCAAACGCCGCCCCATTGTAAAAGCTGTTGTACCGCTGCCAGTTGAGACTTACTTCGCGGGACAAGAAGCAGGCAAACAATGAAACCCTTACCGTTAGAGTTGATCGGCAGGCATACACTGTCAGCATGCGTTTCGACTAAATCTGAAATTTCCAGATTCTGCAGAATCTGAGGCTGAGAGCTCTCCAGTGTCTGCTGTGCCAGACCTAGCAGAAATGAATTGTTGCTTTGCAATTCTTCCCGGCTTGACGAGGGGTACGCCGCACAGTCTGGTGACAACTGATTTTTGTCGATTCGAAAAACAACACCTCGTAATACACCGGCTATCATTTTGCATTGCCAGTCCAACCAGGATTCGAGAAGCCCCAGTTGTTTGGCGGAAAGCGCCGCATCTACCTCTACTAATGGCGGCCGAGTGCCTGTATCAGACACGTTGTCTGGTGGTGGTACAGCAGAAGCAGCAAAGCCGGCCATTAGGCAGCTCCACTCGATGTCATGTTGAATCTTGGCATGCTCGCTACGATGCAACTAACAGGCCAGCAAACGGTGCTAAATTGCACTTATCAGGATGGCAAAAGGCAAACCGAGGTGCATAAAAACGTGACCTGCCCGGCTACACCTCTAGCTGCCGGCTATCACCAGCGAGCCTCTAAGCTTATAATCTGGCTCTATGCAAACAATGTGACGAGTTTCAATGAAGGAAACTTCATTCGAGGGAAGCCAATATGTTGGAAAAAGTAGATGATAAGGCGCAAAGCCAGCCCACAGACAACGCAACCAAACCATCGGCCACTGCGGACAACTCAGGCAATGAGGCGCAGGATCGTACCGATCTAGCCAACGCTTTCAGGCTGGCGGAAGCATTTGGTTTCCATGAAGGAATTTGCAATCACTTCTCAGTAAAACTGGATTGCGCAGAGGAGCGTTACCTGATCAACCCCTATGGAGTACATTGGTCAGAAATGACTGGTGACAAATTACTGCTGATAGATGGTGATGGCAACGTGTTGAGCGGTGAGGGAATGGTAGAAGACTCTGCCAAATTTATTCATATCGGAGGGCATCGCGCCAATGTACGCCATAAAGCACTGCTCCACACCCATATGCCTTATGCAACTGCTCTGACTATGGTTGAAGGTGGCAAGCTGGAGATGACTCACCAGACGGCCGTCAAGTTCCACGGTCGAACCGAATACCAGCAAAATTTTGGAGGCCTGGCATTATCATCTGAAGAGGGAGAGCGGCTGGCAAAGACAGCTCAAGATAAACAACATATAGATATCACTTTCCTTGCCAACCACGGAATTGTTGTAGGCGGCGCATCCGTGGCTCTGGCATTTGACGACCTGTATTATCTAGAGAGAGCTTGCCGCCAGCAACTTTTTGCGATGCAAACAGGCTTACCATTAAAATTTTTACCTGACGATATCGTTGCTTTAACAAAGGAACAAATCGAAAGGGATGCGGTACAGTTTGCAGACGAACACTTCACAGCACTATCGCGCGTCATAGAGAACAATCCAGGGCACCGTTTCAATCTCTAGTGTTGGCGGCGATAGACTATAGCGTTAAATGCAGCTAGCCAGAAAACAACCAATCTTCATTTTGCAGAACCTGGTTGTTACCCGTACCACTGCCATTGACCAGCAACATGGGGCCTAGCGGCTGCACTGTCTGTTCACTTACCCGATATTGTCGAAGCAACGAAAAGTCACCAAATTGCAGACTGAAGGCATAGTCGTTGAACGAACCAGAGTTGTCATTGGGCTTGGCGCTGACTGCAGCGTTATTCCCGGCCCCGTTTGCTGACCCAACACCACCGCTTACAAGCTCTACGCTGTAAACCAGCAATGCTTGAGTCACATCATCGGCGGCAAGAAAGATTTGAAACCCGGAAAGTTGCAACTGCTCGAGCAAGCTGTACTCAAAAGAATTGACTGGTCTGGCCAGACTGATTTCAGTGCCTAGTTGACGCTCCTGAAATACCCGGTGCAGTGCTGAAACCAGATCGGTTGCGACGCGGCGTGATTTTTCATCAATCGGTGTCTGTGTTCCCGGATAACGTGCGGTTATTACTTTATCAGTAGCCGGAGAACTGACTCTACTGTCAGCAAACGGTTCAGCCGGTTCCACACTCAACCGATCCGGGCCACTGGCCGCGCAGGCAGAGAGCAAGAGCATTGCAAATCCGGCAAGGCAGAATTTTACAAGACAGGCATTACGAAGTTTCTCACCGCAGTTCGGAATTCTTTTCACCCATCGTGTAAAAGTTTGCCGTAAGTCATCCATACTATGCATAATTAACTACCAGAACATAATCGGCGGAAGCCGCAATACCCATTCTAATCGACCCTGGCAGTCATGGTATGCACGCTATCCCTGCGAGCGCCAGCACAGTGAGAAGATATTCTGGCACTGTGTAGACTGGTTCACAACTTCGGAAAAACCTTGATTTGTTTAAGATAGCGACACTAGGTGCAGAAATGCGCCGTTGTCTGCGATTCGCCTTGCCGTTGATTGGCGCTCAGCTAGTGCATACGGGCAATGGTTTGGCAGATATTCTGGTTGCCGGAAAGCTTGGCAGGGCCGAGATGGCAGCGGCAGGTGTAGCAGCAATGTTGTGGTTCGTTTCATCCCTGCTTTGCATTGGGTTATTGGCAAGCCTCTCACCACTGCTGTCAGAGCGAATCGGACAAAGACGCTTCGCCGCTGTGGGCGCTTTGTTCAGGCAAGGTCTCTGGTTGGCCGTAGTGCTCGGTGGCATTGCTACCTGTCTGTTGATGACCTTCGCCTGGTCACTACCCCTATGGGGCATGCAAGAGGAACTTATACCTCTCATTCGCCAGCACTCATTTACAGCATGTTGGAGTCTGGTGCCAGTTGCAGTCGTGTTGACATGCCGCAATCTTTGCGAAGCCACGCAGCGCAGCAAACCGGTATTCATCGTAACGTTGCTGGGACTTATAGTTAATATTCTGGGCAATCTCGGACTGGGTCTCGGATGGTTCGGTTTGCCCAGGCTCGGGCTGCAGGGTATCGGTATTTCTACGACATTGGTCTCTTTGAGCACGATGTTTATGCTGCTCTACCTGTTAAGAGGGAAAGCGTACTCACGTTTTAAGTTGTTTTCGCAACGCCAAACTCCCAGTCCAAAGGACTTCATGCTGATACTGGGTTTATCTACACCCATTTTTTTTGCCCTGGTATTCGAATCCGGATTGTTCGCCGCAACCATGATTCAAATGGGCATGTTGGGTACACTGCAAACAGCTGCCCATTCCCTGGCTATGAGCGCTACTTCATTTTGTTACATGTTTCCCTTGGGCTTGTCTTTCGCGCTAACGGCTCGCGTTGGCCAAATCTATGGACGCGGACCCGGCCAACGCAGTGGCGCATCCTTGCAACTGCGCGTGCAATCGGGAATTTGGCTAACCCTCCTGTTCGCAATAATCACAAGTCTGGCATTGGTAATTTTCAGGCACCCGGTGGCCGCACTATATACCGACGATCAATCTGTACAGGAACTCGCAGCAACTTTGCTACTGCTGGCCGCTATCTTCCAGTTCTCTGATGGCGCACAGGCCACCCTGCTTGGCATGCTACGCGGTTTGCAGGACGTTCGTGTTCCGGTTTTGATCAACGCCTTCTCCTACTGGGCAGTAGCATTTGGTGTTGGAGCCTGGTTAGCACACAAAACCAGCCTGGGCGCCCACGGTTTATGGATTGGTCTTATTTGCGGCCTGACAATTTCTGCAGCGGCTCTGGGATTACGGTTGTGGTGGATCACAAACCGGTTTGCCGCAACGCCAAAACTCGCCTAGCGCCCGCACTAAATAAAAGTGACAGCAGCAATAGCAGCATGTAGTCGAACCAGCCTGTCGCCTGTTTGTTGACAGCTAGGGCCGGGGCACTATCAACAGGCATTTTATTTCCTTTTTCTATTGTTATTGTTCTTTACAATCACGGTTCTCACCCTTTTGCAGCCTCTCGCCGGCAATTGTTTATGGCGGCAAGCAGCAAGCGCTTGAAACCATGCGCCTGCAGGACCTATCATTGCCAGTTAGATTAAAAAAGCACAGCGCCACATGGGTGGCAGGCCTTGGCACCAGCAACCGGATCGAGCAACATGCGCGAAGAAGACCTTTACGAGCTAGCGACTGACGAACTCAACAGCCGTAATCGCAAAGCCGACTTATGGGCTCGTGCCTGCGCTTTAGCCACAGACGACGTTGACGAGGCTCGCTATCTTTACACAAACCTGCGTGTTGAGGAGCTGGCCATTGAACACGACATTGATCTGACCCAGGCCGGCCAGGAGCCACCGCAGGCACTCAGCCAACTTCAGCTAAGCGCTGTTGAAACCTCAGATGACACAGCATCACTCTCTCCCGAACACGCCGAAACACTCTCGCAACGGATCCCGGACAGCGATGACGAGTCCAATCTCACTCCTGCCCAACTGGCGTTGAAGCGGGTCAGTGAAAGCATGGGAGAAGCTGGCAGCCCCTTGGCTATGGAGCTGTCACAGTCTGATGATGCCAGTATAGAATCAAAAGTTGCCGCGGCGAATACCGATAGTACTGAACTTTCAATCGACGATAGTTTTCTGTCTCAGCCAACATCCAGCTCTACTGATAACCAGGATATCAATAAAGAGAGTGACGCCAAAGACACAGAATTTACTGAGAGTAAATCAGGGTCGGCTGGCATGGTGCTTGGCGATCTTACCAGCGATTACGGTGATGAAGCAGACAACACCATTCACATTGATGCTGAATCGTCACACGGCATAATAGAGGAAAATAATGACATTCCGGGTGTTGTCGATTTTCCGGAGTCCAAGGGCGACGAAGCTCGCGAGGCTGGAGCTCAAGCTCCCCCCCGCTCTATTGCCGATGAAAGTCTTGCCGCTCTCATGGACACTTTCAAGCCTGAGCAGGCATTGCCCGTGGATAACCCAGGTATTGCAAATGGTGCGTCAGATGCAGACTCGCAACCGGATGCCGCAGCGAGCCACAACGCATTAAACCTGGCACCTGACGAACACGGAAGTAAAAGTGACGGGAATGCTTTGCCCGAAGTGGCACGGGCAACACTTGAAAATGACGAGAAAATCTCGCCAACCAACGCTACATCAGATGACGAAAGCGATGAAGACCTGCACAAGCTTATCGGTCATGGCAGGGAATCAGACGACGGAAGCTCTGAGGTGGCGACTGAAGTTTCGTCGTTGGAGTTAAGTGACGAATCATATGAGGAAGAATCAGCTGAAATCGCTTTTGATGCAAACAACGCTGACTCGATCGCT
>CALLOA010000081.1 GCA_938005265.1 uncultured Granulosicoccaceae bacterium | reverse complement strand
CTCTTCCGGTGTCGCTTCGCGGCCCATTACCTGAAGCATTTGCCGTGAAATACGGTTCAGCTTGTTAATGGTCTCGATCATGTGCACCGGAATACGAATAGTACGGGCCTGGTCCGCGATGGAGCGGGTGATGGCCTGTCGTATCCACCAGGTAGCATAGGTTGAGAATTTATAACCACGGCGATATTCAAATTTATCAACCGCTTTCATCAGGCCTATATTGCCTTCCTGAATCAAATCCAGGAACTGCAGGCCGCGATTGGTGTACTTTTTCGCGATAGAAATAACCAGTCGCAGGTTAGCTTCAACCATTTCTTTCTTGGCACGGCGGGCCTTGGCTTCACCGATAGATACCTTGCGGTTGATTTCCTTGATTTCATCAATAGGCAGGCGGGTATCCGTTGCAATAGATGAAATGCGTTGTTGCAGCAGTTGTATTTCGCCTTCGCGTTCCTGCAATTTCTTGATGTAATCGCCTTTGCCTTTCAGCATGGTGTCCAGCCATTCCGGATCACCTTCGCTGCCCGGGAACGACTCCAGGAACTTCATTTTCGGCATTTTGCAATCGCGAATACAGATATCCCTGATCTGGCGTTCGAGTTTGCGAATTCTGGCAATTTGCTCACGCAGGTTGCCGACCATCTGGTTTACATAGGCAGGTGCATACTTGAATTCAAGGAAGATGTCAGACACCTTGACCATGATTTTCTTGGCCGATTCGTCCTGCATACCACCAGCTGCGGTGATCGCTTTCATTGCCTTGTTGTATTCACGCTTCAGCGCTGTTACGCGCTTTTTTACTTCAACCAGATCTGGGCCGGTATCAACGACTTCTTCCTCTTCCTTGGTTTCAGTCTTCTTGCCGTTTTCATCCAGTGCCGGCGGTGGTGTGGCGACCCGGATTTCGTCGTCTGTTTCTTTGAAATTGGTAATAACATCAGACAGGCGTGCTTCTTCTGCTTCCACCAGAGAGTAGCGGCGTAGTAGTTCTGAGACTGTTTCCGGGTAGGTACCCAGTGCTCGCAGAACCTGCATCAAGCCATCTTCAATGCGCTTGGCAATCTCGATTTCACCTTCACGGGTCAGTAGTTCGACCGTACCCATCTCGCGCATGTACATGCGGACGGGATCCGTTGTGCGGCCGAATTCGCCATCAACTGATGCCAGTACTGCAGCTGCTTCGTCTGCTGCGTCGTCGTCGGTACTGGAGCTGTTGTCTGAGAGAATAAGAGAATCAGTCTCCGGTGCAATCTCGCAGACTGTTATCCCCATGTCGTTGATCATGGCGATAATTTCTTCGACCTGCTCCGGGTCAACGATACCTTCTGGCAGGTGATCGTTAACCTGGGCATAGGTCAGGAAGCCTTGTTCCTTACCTTTGGCGATCAGTTCTTTAAGGCTTGATTGCTGGTTTTTATCCATACGCTAAAAGCACCTGCTGGTATGCTGCTTATCAAATGTTGCTGGCGATGACGCCTTTTCGGGGCGGCCCGGTATGTATTCCGCTGTTTGTGCACAGCTATATATGTACCGCTATATATATTTGCGAACTTCCTTGCCTGTAGAACTTCCTTAACTGTATCCGGCTGAGCACCAAAGACGTTTTCTATACATGGCGCACTATATTGCGCGAAGCTCTATATTTTGCGTGTAACCTAATTTACGTAAAGATGCAGCGTTGCCTGCCACTGCTTTGGTCGGTAACTCTTCGGTTGGTAACCAGTCTCTAGTGCATGCAATTTAGCGCATCACTCATGATCAAAAACCAGCTGGATATCATAGCGGGATACTATAAACCCAACCTATCAAAGGCACCTTGTGCCTTTTATGCCACGCTTCTAAAGCGAACCGCTAATTATACACAATTTGTGTGACATGTTTGATACTTCATGCTTTGGCTGACTACTGAACTGTGCTCAGCGTCGCAGTTTCAGCCCGGATGTTCATCATTGGCAGCTATCAGTAAAACACCACGCAAACTGCAGCGATGCCTTATAATTTGCGGCTCTTTTTACCAGCATTCTCAATTGCACTATGTAGCCGGTTGCTACCTGATTCTGATAAGCGCGTTTTTGTCGCAACCGCGCTGCAGGTACAGCAGTAAAGCTTGGGATTGCAAGGCTTAAAAACAAGCGTTTATCTGCAGCTCCTTTATATAGTTCAGGGGTAGGGATAGTGACTGCTAAATATACGAAAAAAATCCGGGATAACATTAATGACAGACAGAACTGAATTGGCGAATGCCGTGCGTGCGTTGAGTATGGATGCTGTGCAGGCAGCCAATAGCGGCCATCCGGGCGCGCCAATGGGAATGGCCGATATTGCCGAGGTGTTGTGGAATGATTTTTTGCGTCATAACCCGGCTAACCCGAGCTGGAGTAACAGAGATCGCTTTGTGCTCTCCAATGGCCATGCATCGATGCTGGTGTATTCCTTACTACATTTAAGTGGCTATGATTTGCCATTGGAAGAGCTGAAATCTTTCCGTCAGTTACATTCGAAAACACCCGGCCACCCGGAGAACTTTATAACGCCAGGGGTAGAAACAACAACCGGCCCGCTAGGGCAAGGTCTTGCCAATGCCGTGGGTATGGCGATAGCTGAGCGCACTCTGGCAGCTCAATTTAACCGCGACGGTTTCCCTATTGTTGATCATCAAACCTATGTATTTCTGGGGGACGGCTGCTTGATGGAAGGCATATCGCATGAGGTGTGCTCCCTTGCCGGGCGCTTGGGTCTCGGCAAGCTGGTTGCCGTGTATGACGATAACGGCATCTCGATTGATGGCGAGGTTGAAGGCTGGTTTGCCGACGACACGCCTGCTCGTTTTAAAGCCTATGGCTGGCATGTGATTGACAACGTTGACGGCCACAACCCTGATGCGATCAAAGCTGCCATACAAGCTGGTGTAGATGAATCAGCCAAACCAACGCTGATCTGTTGCAAAACGGTCATTGGTAAAGGGTCGCCCAATAAAGGTGGTAAGGAAAGTAGTCACGGGTCGCCCCTGGGTGACGATGAAATCGCTCTGGTTCGTGAGCAAATCGGCTGGTCGCATGCTGCTTTTGACGTACCGGAAGCTGTTTATTCAGGCTGGGATGCAAAACAGTCTGGAGCTGCACACGAATCTGATTGGCAAAAACTGTTCGGTGAATATGAGCAACAGCATGCTTCGCTGGCCGCAGAATTCAAGCGACGGCTGAGCGGCGATCTGCCGGAAAGCTGGCATGAGCAAGCGCGCGCCTTCATCGCTGAAACTGCTGAGAAGGCTGAAAAAATTGCGAGTCGCAAGGCATCGCAGAATGCGCTTCAAAGCTATGGCCCTCTGTTGCCCGAGCTGCTTGGTGGTTCGGCTGATCTGGCGGGTTCCAACAACACGATCTGGTCAGGTTCGGTTGGCATTCAGGATGATGCGGCGGGTAACTACATATACTACGGTGTTCGTGAATTTGGCATGGCGGCCATTCAAAATGGTATTTCGCTGTATGGTGGCTTCAAGCCGTATGCAGGTACGTTTTTGATTTTTTCCGAATACGCACGCAATGCCTTACGAATGGCTGCGTTGATGAAAATCCCGGGCACTTATGTGTTTACCCATGACTCCATCGGGCTCGGTGAAGATGGTCCAACACACCAGCCGGTTGAGCAAACCGCAACACTAAGATTGATGCCGCAAATGTCAGTGTGGCGTCCTTGCGATGCTGTTGAAACGGCAGTTGCGTGGAAAATGGCTCTGGAACGGCGTAACGGGCCGACCAGTTTAATCCTCTCGCGGCAAGGGCTGGACCCCCAGCAACGTTCGGCCGAACGTATCGGGTTGATCGAGAAGGGTGGCTACATACTTGCTGATTGTGATGGTGAACCGGACGCCATAATCATTGCCACCGGTTCGGAAGTACATCTGGCGATGGCGGCACGTGAAGAACTGCAAGGCAAGGTTCGGGTCAGGGTGGTTTCAATGCCTTCAACTGATGTGTTCGATGTACAGCCGGAGAGTTACCGTGAGTCTGTGCTACCTAAAAAAGTGCGCGCACGTGTAGTTGTTGAGGCAGGTGTTACGGAAGGTTGGTACAAGTATACCGGGCTTGATGGGCGCATCATTGGTATGTCTACCTTTGGTGAATCCGGTCCCGCGTCTGAGGTTTTTGCACACTTGGGATTTACAACCGCAAAGGTTGTGGATGCGGTCAATTCGCTGGTTTAAGTATAAATTTCATTAGGGGTATGTGAGCGTGGCGATCAAAGTTGCAATAAATGGTTTTGGCCGTATCGGGCGAAATATCGTGCGTGCGATGTTTGAACAGGGGCAGAAATCGGAGTTTGATCTGGTCGCGATCAATGATCTGGGTGACCCTGAAACCAATGCGCACCTTCTACAATACGATACGGTCCATGGCCGTTTTGACCGGCCAGTGAGCGTGCAAGGGGATTCACTGGAAGTCGGAGATGACCGCTTCAGAGTTTTCGCCGAGCGCGATCCGGCTAAGCTTCCCTGGGGTGAGTTGGGTGTGGATGTGGTTATGGAATGTACCGGTAAATTTCGCACAGCGGAAGCGGCGCAGGCACATCTGGATGCCGGAGCTGCTCGAGTCTTGATTTCCGCTCCGGGTAAAGGAGATATTGATGCGACTGTTGTTTACGGTGTCAATGAAGATGTGCTGAAACCGGAGCATCGCATCGTTTCTAATGCGTCCTGCACGACGAATTGCCTGGCACCACTTGCCAAGGTGCTGAATGATTCATTGGGCATAGAGGCAGGTTTAATGACAACCATTCACGCCTATACCAACGGGCAACGCTTGTCTGACAGTTACCACGCGGACTTACGTCGCGCCCGAGCAGCAACCATGTCAATGATCCCTACAACAACGGGGGCTGCCAAGGCGGTGGCGCTAGTGCTGCCAGCGTTGGATGGAAAGCTCGACGGTTTTGCAGTTCGGGTTCCCACGATCAATGTATCGATTGTTGATCTTACCTTTACCGCCTCACGTGATACGTCGGTAGAAGAAGTAAATGCGCTGGTCAAGTCGAAAGCAGATGGGCGCATATTGGCGTATAACGACAAACCGCTGGTCTCGGTCGATTTTAATCACAACCCTGCATCATCGACTTTCGACGCTGATATGACTCGCGTCAGTGGTAAGCGTCTGGTAAAGGTTTGTGCCTGGTATGACAATGAGTGGGGCTTTTCTTGCAGGATGCTGGATACTGCCCGTGCCATGTGTGCGACTTAGAAACTCAACAATTACATTGACTCTGCGCCAACCTTGCTTGCAATCAGCTATGCTTTTGATCTGTGGCTACAGCAAATTCTACGGCACTTGCACCTGACTCATTTTTTAATTCCCTTTTAGGCTCCTACCGGGTTTCGCTGGCATGAACGTATTAAAACTTGAAGATCTTGATATTCGTGGCAAGCGTTTACTGATACGCCAGGATCTTAACGTGCCTGTCAAAGACGGCAAGGTAACATCGGACAAGCGAATTGAAGCAGCACTGCCGACGATCAGGTATGCGATTGAGCAGGGTGCTGCGGTAATGGTCATGTCACATCTTGGCAGACCTGTGGAAGGTGAGCCGGATGTTGCTTTTTCGCTCCAACCTGTCGCCACTCATATGGCCAGCATGCTTGGCAAGGATGTCAGTCTGATCACAGACTATCTTGATCAGCAACTGGAGTGCCCGGCTGGCTCGGTTTGCTTGCTGGAAAATGTACGGTTCAACAAGGGCGAGAAGGTCGATGACGAAGCATTGGCCAAACGTTATGCAGCACTTTGCGATATTTATGTGATGGATGCTTTCGGTACAGCGCACCGTGCACAAGCTTCAACTCATGGTGTCGGTCTGCATGCTGAAGTTGCCTGTGCCGGCCCATTGCTAAGTGCTGAGCTTGAGGCTTTGAGCAAAGCGCTTGATAATCCGGCGCGCCCGCTGCTGGCAATCGTCGGTGGCTCCAAGGTATCAACAAAACTGACAGTACTGGAAACGCTGGCTGGCAAGGTTGATCAATTGATAGTGGGTGGTGGTATTGCAAATACATTCATCGCAGCAGATGGTGGTGCGGTGGGCAAATCGTTGTATGAGCCTGATTTGCTGGATGAAGCTGTGCGGTTAATGCAACAGGCAAAGCAGCGGGGGGCTGATATACCGGTACCGGCGGATGTGGTTTGCGGTCAGGAATTTTCAGAAAGCACTCCCGCTGTTACCAAGATGGTCAGTGAGGTTGAACCGGGTGATATGATTTTCGATATCGGGCCTGAGACTGCGAAGCTCTACGCCGATCTTATTCGTTCGGCCGGTACGATTCTCTGGAACGGACCTGTCGGTGTATTTGAATTTGATCAGTTCGGTAAGGGCACGCAAGTCATGTCACAGGCGATAGCCGAGTCAAGGGCGTTTTCTATTGCGGGTGGTGGCGATACGCTTGCAGCGGTTGATAAATACGGTATTGAATCTGAAGTTTCTTACATTTCTACCGGCGGTGGCGCTTTTCTTGAATTTCTAGAAGGAAAGGTATTACCCGCCGTTGCCATGCTTGAAGCACGTGCTGTTTAGGTTTGTGTAGTTTTCTAACAGAAAATCTCGGCCCGGATTTGGCTCTACGCTGACTAACTGCTTGTTGCAGCATGCTGCCTGTATTTCTCCTGTTGTAAAACTAAATAGAGTTTGCAAAAAAGACCACAAATTCAAGAGTGAATCTGTGCAACTCTATTGATTGGCCCCTATTTTGAATTCAACACTAATTAACGTTGACCTGTAGTCAGGGCACAATGGTGCGTATACACTTTCCATACGTTTACACAAAAGTACCCTGTTGAACCCAATCAAGAGAGCAGTTTTATGAGTGATTTTGCTAAGCAAATGGAAAAAATCCGTAATGAGTATGGCTTTATCGCTGCACTGGACCAAAGTGGTGGTAGCACGCCAAAAGCGCTAGGTCTTTATGGTGTCAAGGAAGATCAATGGAGTAATGAAGATGAAATGTTTGACCAGGTGCATCGCATGCGTTCACGGATTGTTCAGGCCGATGCGTTTAATGGAAATCGTGTTATCGGTGCCATTTTGTTTGAAGGCACCATGGATAAAGAAATAGGCGGCATGGGATCTGCCGAATACCTGTGGACTCAAAAGAATGTAGTGCCCTTCCTTAAGGTTGATCAAGGGTTGGCAGACGAGAACGATGGTATTCAGTTGATGGCTCCCATCCCTGATCTCGATGCCTTGTTAGTCAAAGCAAAAGAGAAGGGGATTTTTGGTACTAAAATGCGTTCTGTCATCAAACAGGCAACCGAGAGTAACGTGAAAACGATAGTGGAACAGCAGTTTGAGATTGGCAAACGAATCGCTGACGCAGGCTTGGTGCCGATATTGGAGCCCGAAGTAGATATCAACTGCCCGAACAAGCAGGAAGCCGAAGAACTGCTTACAACTCAGTTATTGGCTAGCCTGGATACGTTAACAGACAAGCAGCCAGTCATGTTCAAGCTGACATTGCCGGAAACGGCCGGGCAGTATGCAGAGTGCGCAGCGCACCGCAACCTGATCAAGGTTGTGGCACTTTCAGGTGGCTATTCGCGTGATGAAGCCAACCGTCGTTTGTCTCAAAACCCGAATATGGTTGCGAGTTTTTCGCGTGCTTTGGTTGAAGGGCTGACCTTTCAAATGTCGGATGGTGAATTCAACAGCCATCTCGATGCTTGCATTGATTCCATTTATCAGGCATCCAAATCACTTGCTGCTTAGGTTTGCTGCTTTCAGGTTTGCCGTGATTGGTTTTTAAACCAGTCGGATTTTAGCGGCCTTAACAACCAAACTGGTTTGTCAGCATGGACTACTGCATTTGCAGTAGTCCATGTAAGTAGTACAGATAATTTAGTACAGATAATTATTGCCGCTGTCGTTTGCCTCCACGTTTTTTCCTTGTACTTTATTCCTGTACTCTATCCCTGTGCTTTTGCCTTTAGCAGTGCTTTAGCTCTTTAGCAGACTGACCGCCTTTCGATAGCGCTCCAGAGTTTCTTCGACCACCTTTTGCGGTAATTCAGGGCCCGGCGGTGCCTTATTCCAGTCCAGTGTTTCCAGGTAATCCCGTACGAATTGCTTGTCATAGCTTGACGGGTTCTGACCCGGTTGCCATTCATCGGCTGGCCAGAATCGCGATGAATCCGGAGTTAGAATCTCATCCATCAGAGTCAGTGTGCCATCGCTGTCAATACCAAATTCGAATTTGGTATCTGCAATAATGATGTTGCGCTGCCTTGCAAATGAATGTGCCCGGCGGTAAATCTCGCAGCTTATTTGTTTTACCTGTTCCGCATGTTCGCGACCAACAATTTCCACTGCTTGCTCAAAGGATATGTTTTCATCATGGTCCCCGAGTGCAGCTTTGGTCGCGGGCGTGAAGAGATCCGAATCCAGTTTCCCGGCAATCGCAAGCCCGGCGGGAAGGCGGATTCCGCACACTTCGCCGGTTTTTTCATAATCACGCCACCCTGAACCAATCAGGTAGCCACGCACTACCGCTTCAATTGCCAGGGGCTTGAGCTTTCGCACAAGCATTGAACGCCCTGACAACATCCGCCTTTCATCTTCTGCATCCACTACATCTTCTAGTTGCAGTTCACTCAGGTGGTTGGGGACGATTTTTTCCATCTGCTTGAACCAGAACAGGGCGAGTTCCGTGAGTAACTTGCCCTTACCGGGAATTACCCCAGGCAGAATCACATCATAGGCCGAGATTCTGTCAGTGGCGACTATCAGTAAATGTTCATCGTCGACGGCATAGATATCCCGCACCTTGCCACTGTAAATAAGCGGCAATGTCGTCAGGTTGGTGGTGTGTACGGCATCCGCTGTGTTCATGTGTATTTCGCTTTATTCCCTGTTTTCACGTTTAGCAGTTCGCTGAGCTGGAGTTGCGCCGGTAAATCGGCGAAAATGCCATTTTAACTGACTGGAGCTTTTCATGAACGCTCAATCGGCGGAACTTCAGGCTCCGGTGGACGGCGCTGTCGTAGCGATTGTCATGGGTAGTAGTAGCGATTGGCCTGTGATGTCGAAAGCGCACAACATGCTCGAAGAGTTTGGCGTGCTGCATGAGTGTCGGGTCGTGTCGGCTCACCGTACCCCCAAAATGATGTATGAATTTGCCGAATCCGCAGGTAAGCGTGGCTTGCGATTTATCATTGCCGGGGCGGGCGGTGCCGCCCATCTTCCGGGTATGGTAGCCTCCCTGACTGAGGTGCCTGTTCTGGGTGTGCCGGTACCGTCGCGCTACCTTTCTGGTCAGGATTCACTCTATTCTATCGTACAGATGCCAAGCGGTGTGCCGGTTGCGACGTTTGCCATTGGTGAGGCAGGGGCTGCGAACGCTGCACTTTTCGCCATTGCAGCCCTCGCCGCCGGCGATGCGGCCCTGGCAGACAAACTCGTGGCGTTTCGCGCTAATCAGATTGCCAAAGTGAAGGCAATGACCTTGTCTTCCGGCGATCCAGCCTGCTGACAGCACATTGGCAAATACTATGGTGCATAACAAATCGGTTCTCTATCCGGGAGCAACACTCGGCATGCTTGGTGGCGGGCAATTGGGCCGTATGTTTACCGTGGCTGCACTTCAAATGGGTTATCAGGTGGTTGTGCTGGATCCTGATCCGGGTAGCCCGGCAGGAAGGCTTGCAACCCAGCATTTGCAGGCAAGTTTTGACGATGAAGCAGCGTTGCGGGAAATGTCAAAATGCGATGCTGTAACAATAGAGTTTGAAAATATCCCACTCACAAGCCTTCGCTCCTTGGAGCAGCAAGTTCGCGTATCGCCGTCATCAGCGGCTGTTGAAATTGCGCAGGACAGGCTGAAAGAGAAGAATTTTGCTAGCAAGCATGGTGTAGCAACTGCAAGGTATGCACTGATTGAATCACATGAAGATATAACCGCTGCGTCTGAAGTTGCCGGTTTCCCTTCCATTCTCAAGACCGCCCGGCTTGGCTACGACGGTAAAGGGCAGGTAGTGTGCGAAAATTTGCAGGATGTACGTGATGCCTTTGTACATCTTGGGGAGGTGGCGTGCATTCTTGAGCAAAAGGTCGCATTGGCCACAGAATTGTCGGTTGTCGTTGCTTGCGGGCTGGATGCAAAACACTCCGTATTCCCTGTTGCTGAAAATATGCATAAGAATGGCATACTCGATATCACGTTGGTGCCTGCCAGAGTTAATAAAGGGCTGCAGCAAGCAGCTGTGCACAAAGCCACTGCGTTAGCTACGGCCTTGCAATACACGGGAGTTCTGGCTGTAGAGTTTTTTATTACTGATGACGGTGAAGTGCTCATGAATGAAATAGCACCTCGGCCGCACAATAGTGGGCATTACACGCTCGATGCCACGCCATTGTCACAATTTGATTTGCAGGTTCTTGCAGTCGCTGGATTGCCGTTGCCAGAATGCCGGCTGTTGAGTGCGGTGGCGATGCTGAATTTGCTGGGTGATCGCTGGGGAGATGCAACGCCTGCCTGGTCACATGTTTATGAAGCGAATTCTGCTGAGGTGCAGACCTGTCTGCATCTATACGGTAAGAATGAAGCACGTGCCGGGCGCAAAATGGGTCATATAAATTTTCTGGCATGCGATTCGGTTACTGCACTGGATGCTGCACTATTGGCCAGGGATAAAATTTAGGCAATTAACTTCGTTACAAACTACTGAAATACCGGTTTCCTTCGCGCTTCCAGCCTTTGTAATTTCCTCATAATCTCCGAACACTGTTCATTGAATGAAAATGATTGTTTTAGTTGTTACACATATGTGAAATCTGCCTGAATTTTGCATATAGGTACGCACGGATGATCCTTTACGATATTGCTGGATTTGTAAATTGCATATTTACGGTAATTTTATTCCGCAATAAACAAGTTTTTTCAGGGACGTTAGGCAGAGTAGTTTGTGCAAGCCCTTTGGTATAGAAATCGCTTTAAAGGCTGTGCTTTTCCGTACGATAACAAGAATATAAGCACCAGGACCTGGAAATATTTGATATGAGCTTGACTCAGCAAAGCTCCGAAGCGCGTGATGACTCTTCGAGTTTTATACCCACAGCCGTAGAATCGCTGACATCGCAAAGTAAAGCTCTTACCTCTCTGGCCAATAGCCTGGGTAATGAGTTTGACGATGCGGTAAATCACATTTTGGGATGTAAAGGCCGTGTCATCATCTCTGGCATGGGTAAGTCTGGAATCGTAGGCAAGAAGATGGCAGCAACGTTTGCCTCCACGGGAACACCCAGCTTCTATGTTCATCCCGGTGAAGCCATTCATGGTGATCTCGGTATGATTACCGCCGACGATTTGATTCTTCTGATTTCATATAGTGGAGAAACGGAAGAGGTAACCAAATTATTGCCTTCACTCAAATATTTTGGCAACAAAATAATTGGCGTTGTAGGCGTTAATGACACTACATTGTCACGCCAGGCCGACGTTGTTTTAAATGTCGACATTGAACGTGAAGTGTGCCCTAACAATCTGGCGCCAACTACATCAGCGCTCGCGATCATGGCAATGGGTGATGCACTGGCTGTTTGCCTGATCAAGGCCCGCGACTTCAAACCTGCCGATTTTGCCCAGTTTCACCCGGGTGGAATGCTCGGCAGACGATTGCTTTCACGAGTAGGCGATGTAATGCAGCGCGAAAATCTGCCCCTGATAGGGCCTGACGAATCAGTGCGTGATGCAATATTTTGTATGACATCCGGTCGCCTCGGCCTTGCCATCATCGTTGACGATGAGAAGTTACAAGGAATTTTGACGGATGGAGATTTACGCCGTGCACTGATCATGGATCCGACCATGATGGACAAAAAAGTGTCTGAATTTATGACGCCGGTTCCTGTCACTATTTCATCGAATGCCATGGTTTCTGACGCTGAATTGCTAATGCGGAAATATAAAATTCGAGCCTTGATAGTGACTGATGTGCGGGAAGAAGGTGACGATCGGGTTTGCGGTTTGCTGGAAATTTTCGGCGACATCGATTCGCGTCGCAAGTAACAACATACTCTTTGTTGTCGTGTAGCACTTTTTACCTTTGAAAGTGGTAATAAATAGCTGTCTCAAAAATTAGAATTTGGATCTTATTTGCATGAATATTGCACGTTATTCATGTATTAAAGGTCCTTTTCTATGAATGTATTTAGCCTCATTTCTATAAGTCTGCTGGCCACTCTGGTTATATCCGGGTGTACTACAACTCGCTCTGCGCCGGCGAGCACGACGCAGGCCACATCCTATTATAAGCCCATTCTCGATGTCTCCGGTGTCAAAGCCGGCAGTGTTGTTTCTGTGGATATCGATGAAACTGGTGCTCGTGTCGAAGGTCGGTTCGGAGCCCCATACGCCTCAGCAAGTGGCAAGGTATGCAGATATTTCAGCCCCGTCTCGGGTGATACTGCAACCAGAACGCTTTGCAAATTGAGCGATGGTGGCTGGTATTTTCAAAAATCCTTGAACCCGAGGGTATTGTCTATTCGTAATAGCGATCCCTTGGTTTTGGGGGCTGCAACAGCTGACGCAGGTACGTCGATACTGGCCGTAACGCAGAATGAGCATTCAATTCTGCCAGCCACTGAATCAGTCATATTGGAATCACAAGCTCAAGTTGCTGGGGCAAATAGCAGTGAGCATGCTGATGCGGTGGTTGTGGAGGGTTTTTCAACGGAGAATGATGAAAATCTACCGCTAAAATCAAGATTGTTTGTCATTCAAGAAGGTGAAAATCTCTGGTCATTCTCCAGGCGGGTGACCGGGGCCGGGAAGAACTGGCCGCTAATTGCGCGTGAGAATGAAATAGCCGAGCAAGACAACGTACAAGCGGGAGCACGCCTTTCAGTGCCCGACGCGCTGGTAGTCAATTGATCGGCCGTGTTTAATTTACCCGAATCAGTAGACAAGCCGGATTTTTCTCTCGGCAACATACTCACGGGGCTGAAAGTTCAGTCACGCGTTATCTATGCTCTGATTTTAAGGGACGCTCAAACACGATACGGTAGGCACCAACTGGGTTTTCTATGGCTATTCATCGAGCCACTCTTTTTCGTGCTCATGTTTATCCTCTTTAAGGTGTATATGCGTGAGAAAGATACGGGTGGTATGCATAGTGCCTACTTTATGACCTCCGGTCTGGTGCCCTTTTTATTGTTTCGCCAGCTAATGCAAAACATGGGTAAGTGCATTGACAATAGCCGGCAATTGTTGGCGTTTCCGCAAGTAACTACATTCGATGTTCTGTTAGCAACGATTATTATTGAATTTGCAGCAACCCTATTTGTATTTGTAAGTCTTGTTGTGGGCATTAGCTTGCTCGATGTTCCTCCCAACATTGAAGACCCTCTGATGCTTCTGATTGGAATATTTTTGCTCGGAATAACCGGTGCCGGGGTAGGGCTTATATTCGGTAGTCTCTCGCCGCTGTATCCTTCGCTGAAAACAATAACCAACCCCTTGCTAGGTCGACCCTTGTTTATTACTTCCGGTATATTTTTTTCAGCCGAAATGCTTCCCGCCGGACTGCGTGAATATGCCTTGTACAATCCCTTGCTGCACATGGTGGAAATTGTACGCTCAGCATTCTTTATAGAGTTTGAAAGTCGTTATATAGACTGGCATTACGCTTGTTTGTTTGCCTTGGGTTTGTTTCTTTGTGGCTTGCTCTGTCATCAGGTTTTTCGAAATGAGGTCATGAAAAGAGGATGATCAGACTCGAAAACGTCTCCAAAAGCTATAGAACCAACAGTGGAACCAATCACGTTCTGCGTAATGTCAATATTGAGTTTCCTGATAGCCGGAGTATTGGCATTCTCGGCTTGAACGGCACGGGAAAATCAACACTTATTCGCATCCTGGGAAAAGCTGAGCAGCCTGATAGCGGTCGAATCTTTTGCGATACCCGGGTCTCATGGCCACTGGGATACAGCGGTGGATTCCAGAACAATCTTACCGCTCGGGAGAACTGTAAATTTGTTGCCAGAATCTATGGTGAATCTCCGAAGTATGTTGAAGAATTTACCTGTGAATTTGCAGAGCTGGGTGAGTACTTTGATATGCCAATGCGGTTTTACTCCGCTGGAATGCGGGCGCGGTTTGCGTTTGCTGTCAGTTTTGCCTGTAATTTTGAGTGCTATCTTGTGGACGAAGCCCTGGAGACCGGGGATGCACGCTACAAGGAAAAATTTCGCCTCGCCTTTGAAGAACGGCGCAATGGTTGCTCTGTAATACTGGTATCGCACAACGAATCAACTATTCGACGCACCTGTGATTCTGCTGCTGTTCTGGAAAACGGTGAGTTGACACTTTACGACAATCTAAAAGAAGCCTTCCAGGTATACAAGTTTCTTCAATCGCGCGCTGCGTGACATTGATTTTTTCATGAAAGCAGTTCTAAAAAGCATATCTGTAATTGTCGGGCTGCCTACGCTAGTTGCTCTGCTGTACTTTGGTTTTCTTGCCACTGACCTGTTTGTTGCGGAATCCCGATTTTCTGTACGTGAAAGCAGTTCTGAAGCAGGCAGTAGTCTGACATCTATATTGGCAGCACCTGTTATATCGGGTGGAAACCAGAATAGTATTATCGTGGCTGACTACATTCGATCACATGAAATTGTAAGTCAGCTTAATGAGCGTTTGGACCTTGCCGGACACTATTCGGACAAGAAGATCGACTTCTTTGCACGTTTAAAATCGTCGCCTACCAAAGAAGAGCTTCATGAATACTATCTGAGGAGGATAGAGCTGACAGAAGACTCTGGCGGAGACATACTGGTGTTGAAGACTATGTCACCCGACAGGCACTTTGCCAAACTGTTGGCTGATTCCATCATTGAACTTAGCGAGCAGCTGGTTAATGAAATGTCGACGAGAATCGAAGAAGATTCACTGCGCAGCGCAAGGGCCGAGGTGGAATTGGCACTGCAGAAAGTAAAAGACAGCAATCTGGAGCTCTCCGGTTTCAGAGCTGAAAATACCTCAATCAACCCGGCTGAGGAAACCAGTGCTTTACTGGGGATAGTCAGCGGGATGGAGTCCAATCTTGCCAGTGCTAAGGCAGCATTAGCTGAAAAACGCGCATTTATGAAAGAAAGCAGTGCTGCTGTGAAGAGCTTGAAAAATAAAGTCAATGCGTTAAACAAGCAACTGCAGCTGGAAAAAAGCCGGTTAGTGGGTAAGGATGGTACCGGTATGAATCAGCTAATTACAGAATTCCAACCTTTGGCATTGAATCAGCAATTAGCACAACAACACTATACGTCTGCGCTCACATCACTCGAACTGGCCAGAGTAGAAGCTCAAAGAAAGAAGCTGTATTTGATTACGTTCGTTAAACCGGGTTTGCCTGAGCAGGCTCTGGAACCCAGACGTATCATGGGCGTATTTGCCGTTTTCGTTTACAGTTTTCTGGGATTTGGTGTTGGCGCGCTTTTCTGGTCCGCGTTACGTGATCACGTTGGCTTCTGATACACCAGTCTCCAGTTTCACCTTCGGCTGTATAAGGCACATTACTTGCCCTATCCAAGTCATCGTTACTTATATTTCCGCCACCATACTTTTCATATTGGCCGTGTATTTTTTGAATAACACCATAAAAGCAAGAATTGCCATATGTTGCCTGCTGGTATTGTGCAGTTTTAAAGGCTATGCGCAGTCTCTCTCTGCGATGGAAATAGCAGGTGAGCCTGCTTCCAGAGTGGCAGAGAATATTCTGGACAGTGGTCCTGAGCAGACAACAATAGCGGACAGGATACTTCCCTTTGGGCACAACCTTTTCAATGGTGGCTTCACGTCTGAGCGGGAAGATGGTTTAAACCCTGATTACCTTATCGTCCCGGGTGATAACATCAGCATCAGTATCTGGGGTGCATTGAACCACAGCAGTATTTTGACGGTCGATCCGCAGGGTAATATTTTTGTGCCTGATGTCGGCCCGGTTGCCGTGGGAGGAGTCCCTAATTACAACCTCAATAAAACGGTGCAGGCCGCAGTAAGAACTGTATTTACAGATAATGTAAAAGTCTACACGAGTCTCAATGGCTCACGGAATGTTGCGGTATTTGTAACTGGCCATGTGACCCAGCCCGGCCGGTTTGCCGGTATTCCGTCAAATTCGCCTTTGTTCTTTCTGGATAAAGCGCAAGGCATTGATCCCGTAAGCGGAAGTTACCGAAAGGTCAGGGTGATTCGCGGCAATCAGACCGTTGCCGAGATTGATCTTTACCGGTTTCTTTCAGAAGGCTATTTGCCCACTCTGCAATTTAAAGATGGCGATGTGATTCACGTCGAGAAGCGTGGGGCGGTAGTTACTGTTACCGGCGATGTTGGTGTGGAAGCGAAGTTTGAATTATTGGGCGAAACCCTGTCTGGACGCGATATCATGGACCTCGTTCTGCCCAGCGCGGGTGTGAGTTTTGTGGGTATCTCGGGATTGAGAAACAATCAGCCGATTTCAGAATACCTGCAGATTACTGATTTTCTGGAAACACAACTCAGAGGTGGGGACGAACTCAATTTCTCGGTGGATAACCACGACAACGTTATCGTCGTTGAGCTTGAAGGTTCCTTTATGGGGCCATCCAGGTACGTCGTTCCTAATAACACTCGACTGATCCAGCTACTTGATCACATAGAGGTTGATCTCGAATTGACTGATGTGTCATCGATTTCTATAAAACGAAAATCTATAGCAGAGCGCCAAAAATCCTCGCTTAACAACAGTTTGCAGCGATTAGAAGCAAGATATCTCACTGCAAACTCACAGACCGATGCTGAAGCCAATATTCGGGCACAAGAGGCGCAAATGATCTCAGAGTTTGTAGCCCGCGCACGAACTGTGGAGCCTGATGGCAGATTGGTTGTATCGGAAAATGGTCGCTATGCCGACATTACTTTGCAGAACGGTGACGTTGTCAATATACCTTCCAAAAATGAGTCTATATTACTAAGTGGGGAAGTGTTGATTGCACAGGCTATGCTTTACAGGAGCGGACATTCGGCTCTGGACTACATTAAACGTTCGGGTGGATTTTCGCAGCAGGCTGATAAAGACAGGATAATCCTTGTACATGCGAATGGCGAAGTCACGGCGGATGCCACGGCTAAAGTAAGGCCGGGCGACGAAATAATCGTGTTACCGAAGGTTCCAGTGAAAAATTTGCAGATTGCTTCTGTCATCGTCGACATCTTATATAAGATTGCAGTAGCTGCTTCAGTGGCTGTGCAACTGTGATGTCTCAGAAGTTTAGTAATCGTTTTATCGGTAGAAGGCCATCGGTAGAAGGCCGTAATTTCGGTGGTTGAGTTAGCATGGAAATTGCTGCCCACACACCTATAACGTAAATATCATCGCTTGGTTTACGGCGAGTCCGGCAATGAATTCGGTACTTGGCCAGATGTAGTTAGGCACTGTTTGCATTCAAACAGCAATGCCAACTCATGAATTTATCAAGCGTCACTCAATTTTATTAAAAAGACTAGTATTATGAGCGGATTAGTTAACAAGCGTATTCTTGTAACCGGAGGAGCTGGCTTTCTTGGTTCACATCTTTGTGATCGCTTGCTAAATGAAGGTAACGAAGTAATTTGTATGGACAATTACTTCACCGGATCGAAGAAAAATGTCGCTCATCTGATGAACAATCCCAGCTTTGAGCTGATGCGTCATGATGTAACATTTCCGATTTATCTGGAAGTGGATGAAATATACAATCTTGCTTGTCCGGCCTCTCCAATTCACTACCAGCATGACCCTGTGCAAACTACTAAAACAAGTGTTCACGGTGCGATTAATATGTTGGGCCTTGCCAAGCGAACGGGTGCCAAGATCTTTCAGGCATCAACCAGTGAAGTGTACGGTGACCCCAAGGTACATCCGCAGACGGAAGACTATTGGGGCCACGTTAATCCCATCGGTTTTCGTTCTTGTTACGATGAAGGCAAGCGCTGTGCTGAGACTCTATTTTTTGACTACAGACGCCAGCACAACCTGAGAATAAAGATCGGACGTATTTTTAATACCTATGGCCCTCGAATGCACCCAGAAGATGGTCGTGTGGTTTCGAATTTCATCGTTCAGGCTTTGCGTAATGAACCTATAACGATTTACGGTGACGGGAGCCAAACCAGGTCTTTCTGCTATTGCCTTGATCTCATAGATGCCTTCTACAGAATCATGAACGTAACTGATGATGATTTTACCGGGCCTGTCAATATCGGTAATCCTGGTGAATTCACAATCAAGGAATTGGCTGAAAAAGTTATCGACAAGGTCGGTTCGAAATCTAAACTGACGTTCCTTGATTTACCATCAGATGATCCTACCCAAAGAAGACCTGATATCTCCATTGCGAAAGAAAAGCTGGGTTGGGAGCCGAAAGTGGATTTGGATGAAGGCCTGGTTCATACCATCAAATATTTTGATGAGCAGCTTAAGAAAGGTGCTGCCGCTTAGAGCTGGCGTTGAGACGAATACAGGGAGCATGTTATAGAAGACGATATGACAGCTTCAGGGATAAAGCTCAAATATTTTGTTCTAATTAATTGTAACTAAAGGATGTTTGTATGAATGCTGGTGTGCTTTTGGTCGCTACAGGTGAAAAATATGTTAATGAGGCAAAACCCCTCGTAAAGAGTATTCGTCGATTCATGCCCGATATCCCGATCCATGTTGTGACCGATTTGCAAACTGATATTCCGGAAGGATTGTTTGACTCCATAGACCGCGCTGATATCGATTTGTCGGATTTGGATAGTAAACATCGTGGATTTATGTTTCGGGATATTGCGCTGACCCGTACTCCTTTTGACTACACCGTACATGTCGATACAGATACCCTTTTAGGCGCCCCGGTTTACGATGTGTTTCATGGGTTAAAGCAACGTTTTGAATTGATGGTTGCAGCGGCTCCAGCGAAGGTAGGTAAATTTGGTGATGACTCTATTCCGTTTGAGGAACAAGAAGATTCCTCTTTTATGGTAATACCGCGGATAAATTGTGGTTTTATCAGCTATCGAAAAAGTATCGTTGAGTCAGGTTTTTTTGATAAGTGGGTGAAAATGTACCGGGACGGGATTCCTGCAGCGATCCGACGGGGTAGGACAAAATTCTCAGACCAGTCACTGTTCAGAAGACTGCTGTGGGAATCGGATATAAATTTTCAGATAATGCCACCAGAATATAATTTGCGCACAGGTGCACCTCAATATTTAGACGGGCCAGTTCGAATTGCTCATGGTAGGCCTCCTATGGGCCGAGAGAATTGCATGAACTTTATCAACAGCTTTACTGGAAGAAGACTGTACGTTCCCTACCTTGAACTTGTGCATCAAGTAGAAGGTGAGAAGGCCAGGAAAAATCAATGGCACCGCAGTAGCTACAAAGACTGGGAACAAAGTCAGCTTGAAGCTGCCTGAGTATTCAAGGAAGATTGTTCCTTGGACTGTATAGCTTCTTATAAAAATATAGCTGGCTATTTGCGAATGGCCAGCTCATTGTCCATTTGTCATCACAAAGAGCTGAGTCTGAATTATAAGATTCTCACAAAGTGACAAGTCCCAATAATTTTTCCCTCT
>CALLOA010000080.1 GCA_938005265.1 uncultured Granulosicoccaceae bacterium | reverse complement strand
CCAATCATCCTCACCAGCGTTTTGCGGTAGGCATCCGGCATGGCATCACGCGGTTCGATTTTTTCTTCCCGATCAATACGCTGTTGGAAGGCCGCCAGAAATTCTTCGGACTCAGGGTTGCCGGCCTCAGCGTTTCCCGCGTGATTGGCAGTTGAATTGGCGGTTGAGTTACCGTCAGACTCCGAATCGGGGAGTAGTCCTTGTGTGTACATGATGTGAACTCTCTAGGCCAGCCGGGTTAAGACCGGATTGGGACCGCGATGGCGACAATCAACAGCCTTGAAACTAGATGATCGGGCTTGATAACAGGAGGCTGTCATCACTCAAGTATATCGCAACAAAGCAGCCACTACATGAAGTAGCTCAATAAATACTCGCTACCGCATTACGGTGAGCAACCTGCCCGGTCAAGCTTTGTCAGGCTTTGTCAGCCTTCAGGAGAGCCACCAGTCTGTAGGCCAGCAATCCAATAAGGATAAGCAAATACACCACCGGTTCGAGCTGATCGCCCTTGGTCAGCCAGACAAAATGTATCACTCCCAGCACTGCTGCGACATACACCCAGCGGTGCAAGGCGGCCCAGCGACGGGCCAGCCTTTTTACGGCCCAACGATTCGATGTGACTGCCAAAGGCAGGAGAATAAGAAAAGACAGAAATCCCACCGTAATGTAGGGGCGCTTGAGGATGTCCGCAAGAATATCAGACCACGCAAACCAGTGATCCAGCCACAGAAAGCTCAGCAGGTGCATGGCGGCGTAAAAAAAAGCAAACAAACCAATCATCCGGCGTAACCGTTTCGGCCAGGCAGATTTAAACAGGTTAGCCAATGGAGTTGCAAACAAGGTCAGGCAGATAAACCGCAGCGTCCATTCTCCCGTATCGCGTTCTACCGTTTCGATCGGATTAGCGCCAGCATTACCGGTAAACACAGAGATAGCCAGCAGAACTATTGGCACTAGCGATAAAACAAAGACAACGGGTTTTATAACACGAGGAATCCAGCCCCTTGTTTTGTTTGCCTTCCTTTTCTTGCCAGCCAATGGTGAACTCTGCGCCACTGTGGTGTCACCTGAATTCAATGCTATCTCCAGTTTGCGGACAATTCCAAGCAGCCATTCCGGAACTGCCAACCGGCAGTTGCACGGAAACTATTGATTTGAGTTGAACATTCAGACAATGTAGGGACCTCATAATTTAAAACGAATCCGAATCGCCATGTCGATTCCCGAAACCCTCAAAAACACCATTCCCGGCGGGCAAAGACCACAACGGGTTGGCATATTTGCGGCAGCAGGTAACGCCACCCGCCTTAAACAAGGCCAAACACACATCACAGCGAGTAAGGAAATCCTGCGCGTACGAAACATCAGGCAGCAGTGGCATCCTTGCATGCAACGTTCACACCCTCTTGACACTGCAGGTACTGATACCCCAGTAGGTAATTACCTTATCGACAGTTTTCTGCATGCTGATGTTGACCAATGCATCATTGTTACACGCGCGGAGAAAGTTGACCTTCTGAACTATTACTCCGCAAAAAGTATAGGCGACATGCGGATACAAAGAATAACTGTCAGCCCGACTCCCGGAACACCCTGGACCATTGCTCATGGCCTGCAGTCTCTACTGCATAGTGAACCGTACTGCAGCTCTGACAGTGATCCGGGGGTGACGTTCGCGCTGGGCTTTCCGGATATCATCACAACACCGGAAGATGTTTTCCAGCGCCTGTTTATGCAGCTGGGCAGTAGTCGTTGCGATGTTGTGCTGGGCCTGTTCAGAGTAGATAACCCTCAAAAATACGATATGGTGCAGTTCGAATCATCACCGAACGGTCGCCAGCACGTGACGGGTATTGATATAAAACCCGAAGTTTGTGACGGGGAATGGACCTGGGTCTGCGCTGTCTGGAATATCACTTTTAGTCAGTACCTGATCGAATTCACCAACTCGCAAGCGAAACTGAGTTCTGATCAGGACAATTCAGGCGAGCACCGATCTGGGGAGCATGTATCCGGCGAGGTCTACGTGGGCAATATCCTGACTGCAGCACTAAGTGATGGTTTGAATATCGAATGCCTGCGCTTCGAGCAAGGTGGCGTGCTCGACATAGGAACGCCCGCAGACTTGGAACTGGCACAATCAGCTGCTGCTGAAAAGCTGTTCTAACCAACCCTCCAGCAGCCAGATTAGAAGTGTTTTTTCAGATCCATATCGGTGTAGAGTGATGCCACCTGATCTGCATAGCCATTCAGAAAAGCAGTGTCTACTTTGGGTGTAAACAGTGAACTGATACCCTTGCTTTCGCCAGCCAGGCGACGTTCTTTGGCCTGACTCCAGCGAGGATGGCTGACCTCAGGATTAACGTTGGAATAAAAACCATACTCATGAGGTGCGCTCATGTTCCAGCTGGTGGGCGGTTGCTTTTCAGTAAAGCTTATCCTGACAATGGATTTAATACTCTTGAATCCATATTTCCATGGCACAACCAATCGTAGGGGCGCGCCATTCTGGTTAGGCATATCTTCGCCATACACACCGGTTGCAATCATCGTAAGCGGGTGCATCGCTTCATCCATACGCAAGCCTTCCCGGTACGGCCATTCAAGCACTGGTACACGCTGACCGGGAAGCCGCTCATCGACGATGGTTTCAAATGCTACATACTTCGCATTGCCGTTAGGTTCGAAACGCTTGAGTAAATCCCCAAGCGAAAAGCCGTTCCACGGAATCACCATTGACCAGGCCTCGACACAGCGCAATCGGTAAATCCTTTCTTCTATATCGTGTGGTTTGAGAACATCTTCCAGGGTTAACTTGCCGGGCTTATTACACTCACCGTCGATTTCAACAGACCACGGGTCTGTCACGAGACGGTCAGCATAACGGGCAGGATCACCTTTGTCGGTGCCCAACTCATAAAAGTTATTGTATGTGGTAACGGTTTTTTTCGATGTCAATTCTTCGCTGGTACGAAAACCAGTAGCAGAGGTGTTGGCCGTGACACCTGCAGAATAGCCAAGTAGAGCTCCTGCAGCCCCTGTCATCGACGCCTTGATCAAGGTTCTACGCTGCCTGAAAACAGCCTCATCGGTAATCTCGCTGGATGGGATCAAGGCTGATTTTTTTTCAGGGTTGTACATGAAAGAGTCCCGCTTCTGATTAGCTATCAAGTATTGGAATGGATACCCAATTTCGACCTAAGTTCCTGCCTGACTGCACACGAAACCATATTTTACTGTAGAAATAACACCGGCCTCTTGCTCAGGCCTGGCAACTACCTTCCAGGCTAGATCGGGCGTAGTTATTAATCTAGCAGACTGTGGGCCAAACAACACTTGAAATTCAAGCATTAAAATACACACTCCATCAGATTCAGGCAATACCGGTGCGTAAGGCGGCGCAAACACAGCAGGCTGTTCAAAAGAAGTCATATACCCGCAGCAGATCAATCGCTGGGCTACACTTAACTTAGCTGTTTTGCTACCAGCAATGGTTTGGCTGCGACTGGCGCGAATCCTGAATCCAATTTGTATGGTATTAACTGCCAACGACCTCACTACCGTCTCGTCGTGTCATAGCCGGAAGTCGTTGATATCTCAATTTTAAGCACCTCAACGGAAATCCCTGAGCATTGATGAATGGCAGCGGCCCAAATAATGAACACAAACGACGCAGAAGTGATCGTCAGGGTACTGGCACGTCGGGTGTAATACGCAATCTTGATTGGCAAACACTGCCGACAGATATAGAGTTATTCGATCAATCGCCATTGGTCATTGCCCAGGCACTGGCCACAACAGATGGCACATTGCGTCTGACTCCGGCCGCCTCGGAAACAGCCGACGCTGGTAACAGCAAAACCATTGAGCAGGTACAAGGCAGTAACATAACTTCCATCCAGAGTCTGCAAAATCGCCGTGAGCACCGAGACCACAACAACCTGTTAACCCGCCACACGGCTTCTGCGCTGCGGCAACGATGCCGCAAACTTGCGGTTAAGCACGCGCTGGTAAAAAATCCCGGTGACCAACGGCTCTATCTGGCAGTAGGCATGCTCGAATGGTTTGCTACAGAAATTCCAGCGCCAGGCCGTCAGAAACAACCCTTTTGTTCCCCGCTTCTGTTCTACCCCATGCACCTTGTGACGGTAGAAAACGAACATTCGGAATCTGGTTATATACACAGCATCAGAAATGACTGCGATCTACCCGAGTTTAACTACCAGCTTGCGAGCGAGTTGCGGAACCAGCGTGGTATTACACTGCCAGTCTACAAAGCCTCTCAGACTCTGGCTGAGTTTTTCGAACAGATCAGTGAGTGCATTGGCACGCGGGACGATCTCAAACTGTTACCAAGAATTGCCATGGGACTGGCACGAGCACCAGCGGGCATAACATCGAAAACTCAGAATTCCTCGCTTAACAGCTTGAACCTGCCCGGGCATTTTGACGTCACCCTGGCACAGAACATCATTAGTGGTAAGGACATGGTTGAGTTGCGCTCAACCCTGCGCCTGCTAACAGCTGCCAATGATGTCGACCTGATAAGCGATGAGGAAAGTGCCGATCTTCCCAGCACCCCCGAGATCAATGAAGTTCGGGAGTACTCTACTTTGTTGCACCGGCATGGCCTTGGCCATACACGCTTTCAGGAACTACCGGCCCTGCCGGAACAGATCGAACAGTGGTGCGAGAGTATTGAACCATTGACGCAGGGCAAGATGGTAACCGAGGTGTTACAACAGGACGACATCGGTGCAATTCCCTTACTCAAGCTCGCCGGTATGCTTGAGTTGCTGGATCGTGCACCATCCGATATCGATGCATGGATACATCCGGATCTTGCCTATAGTGGCACGCCTCTGCTGTTCAAGCGTGCCAAGTATCAGGCGCGATTGATTGAAGAGGAACTTAGCAATCTGAAAGATCATTTCCACCTTGATCGTGTGCCCCCGAAACATCAGCTACTGCAGCTGCTTGATGAACTAAGCGGCAGTGAAGGGCAGCAGATTGAAGTTGTTGATTCAGATTACTTCCATGCCCGGCGCCGGTTTATGGAACTCAGTATGGACAAGCCGACCACACTGACTGATTTTCACAAAAGGCAATTGAACAAGCTGGTGAAGGTGCTCAGGTTCCGCGAGTTGTTTGTCAACAATTCCGAATATCGCCTGGCTCTGGGACCTTCTTACCGTGGCCTGCGTACTGACTGGGATCAGCTGGAATCAAATATCAACTATGCGCAGGAAATCAGTGAGTACGTGTGCAGCGAAGCTATAGCAGCGCAAATTCTGGGTAACTGGGCGGAGTTCCGCAGCCACTATATTGATAACCTGGATGATCTGCAGATCATCGGAAGAAACTTGCACCGCTTGCTGCAGCTTGGGCAGAACCGTAATACCGACCTCACTGTCAGCCACCTGCTGGCAAATATGCAAAGGCTGGCCGCACAGCTCAAGCAATGGAATAATGAATACGGTCTTATAACCAACTACGGTGACAAGACGCCAGCGATGCTGCTGGGTATCTTTACGGGTAGATATTCACAAGACAAAAAAACCGAAGATAATGTTAATGATACCCGTAAGGTAATCCAGCATTTCCTTATCAACAATCGTGGCAAGCACTCGGTGCAGAGAGTACAGAGCACACTGGAGTGGCTCAATACAGCCATTGAAGACGATTCAACCACTCTGGATGTTATCGAAGCCGTTCTACGTGGTGCTGAAGACGGATTACATACCAACGACCAGATAACATCCTGAATCCACCCGACACCCCGGTAGCTGATTCAAGAAAGCAATCCAGGATGCTTACCCTGTTTCCAAGGCACCGTACCAATCAAACCAGCTAACCCACCGCCAGCCGTGCATTTTCAAACATACGCAACCAGGGCCCGCGTGCACCCCACTGAGGCGGTGCCCAGGAATTGGTTACACTTCGGTAGACTCTCTCGGGATGCGGCATCATAATAGTGAACCGCCCATCATCACTGCAAAGCCCCGTTACACCATAGGGCGAACCATTGGGGTTGGCCGGGTATTTTTCAGCCAGATTTCCGGCATTATCTACATACGCCAGCGCAACATTCGCTTCAGCAATTTTTTCTTCATCATTAAACACACATCTGCCTTCCCCGTGTGCCAATGCCACAGGCAATCGCGAACCCTGCATATCTTTAAGGAAAATTGACGGCGATTTAAATACTTCCACCATCGCTACACGCGCTTCAAATTGTTCTGACTTGTTCCGCCGAAACGCAGGCCAGAAAGCCGCCCCCGGAATCAGATCACTCAGCTGGGACATCATTTGGCAGCCGTTGCAGATACCCAGACCAAAACCGTCACCTTTGGAAAAAAAGGCGGAAAACTCATCAAAGGCGCGTGGATTGTTACGGATAGTATTGGCCCAGCCACCACCAGCACCCATCACATCACCGTAAGAGAAACCACCACAAGCGGCCAGCCCCTGAAAACTACTGAGGCTGATATCGCCATTAATGATGTCACTCATGTGTACATCAACGGCTTCAAAACCTGCCGCACTAAAGGCTGCTGCCATTTCCATGTGACCGTTAACGCCCTGTTCACGCAGAATTGCAACACGTGGCCTGGCATCAACAGCTGTTGCGCTTATCAAACGCTCGGCAATCGCGAGATTGGGGTCAAAGGTCAGCTGTGGGCGTAACCCCGGATCCTCCGGATTAGCAATAGCTGCATATTCTTCATCGGCACACTGCGGGTTATCCCGCATACGGCTCATTTGCCAGGACGTCGACCACCAAAGTGACTTGAGTTCATGCAATGGTGCCAGAAACAGCTCATCCTCGCGCCGGTTTATCACCAGCTGTTGTGTCTGGTTCAGCGCACCGACTGTGTGCAAGGCATCGCCCAGCCCTGCCATTTCCATAATGCCCATCACATCAGCGAACTGGCGGCTCCGGATTTGCAATACCGCTCCAGCCTCTTCTGAAAATAACACCGCATTGGTATTACTGGGAAGGCTACGCAACTGCACATCAACACCGACATTACCGGCAAACGCCATCTCCGCCAGCGCGACAAACAGACCACCATCGGAGCGATCATGATAGGCCAACAACAAATCCCGGCGCAGCAATTCCTGTATGGCATTGAAAAATGCTTTTAATGTTGCGGGTTCATCGATATCAGGGGCACTTTCACCCGTGCAATTGTAGACCTGAGCCAATGCCGAACCTGCCAAACGGTTTTTACCAAAGCCCAAATCAATCAACAACAAGTCTGTATCACCAGCATCTGTGCGCAGTTGCGGGGTGACGGTTTTACGCACATCCTCAACCGGTGAGAATGCTGTAACTACCAATGACAAAGGAGATACCACCTCACGTGAACTGTTCTCTTCTTGCCAGGCTGTTTTCATCGACAGTGAATCTTTACCAACAGGGATAGCAATACCCAGTGCCGGCACCAGGTCCATGCCGACCGATCG
>CALLOA010000079.1 GCA_938005265.1 uncultured Granulosicoccaceae bacterium | reverse complement strand
TCTTGGTAATTTTACCGGGCACTTTTGTATTTACCCGGTATTATTGATGTTACTCAAATTGGCGTTACTCAATTTCAGACAAAGCTGGAAAATTATCAAAGGCATCATATCGTGGCTAAATTTATGGTTATCGAAAACTTTCGGCCGGGTACGCTGGATGAGGTTTATAAACGATTTTATGAAAAGGGTCGTATGTTGCCGGAAGGTTTGTCATGTATTGATAGCTGGCTTGAAAATAAGGGGCACAGGTGTTTTCAGTTGATGGAAACTTCCGATCAATCATTGTTTTCAGAGTGGATGAAAAACTGGGATGATCTGGCAGAGTTCGAGATCATTGAAATAGGTGAAAGGCCGGAGCCGGAATAAGGTGCGTATTCCTGGCACTGTTCAATATTCGCAACGACTACAAAAAAATTCCCGTTGACGATGAGTATTGCCAAGTTGGAGAATCCGGTGGTTACCGGCCGTTGCTATTGTGGAGCAATCGATTTGCAATCCCGGATACCTCCGAGAACCGTCACGTACTGTCATTGTTCAGATTGCAGGCGGGTTACCGGCGCACCTGTTGCAGCGTTTGCGGCTTTCGATGAAGCAGATGTCCTGTTCCGACCGGATAGCGGTAAACGCGTTGAGATAAACCCGGGTGTCATCCGTACGTTCTGTGCAAACTGCGGTACTCCACTGACTGGTCGCTATGATTATCTGCCTGGTGCCGTTTATATTCCAGTGGGCGTTCTGGACCAGGCCAGTGAATATGCACCCAATCTACACAGCCATGAATCGAATCGTTTGTCGTGGATGAATATTGTGGATGATTGCAAACGCTGTCCGGGCTCTGCTCGGGATAAATTGAATGCCGTTTAACTCTTGACTATCAAAAGTTGTTAGTTCGCCACCCATAAAGTCACTTTCTCGAATTTGGGACTGCCACACACCAGTAGGGAACCGATATGCAGACATTTACGTACACTCCATTCCTGAATTTTCTGAAATTGGTTGTTGTGCTGCTGAGTCTGGTTTGTATCGGTTGTGCCAGCACCAGCGACGGGGGTTTTGGTTCAGCTGAACCAACTCCGCCGATTGACCCCCAAACACCTGTAGAACAGGCTTCAACCCCGCAAGGGCAGGCTGTCGGGAATGATATATCGGAAACCGTGAGTGATGCGCTGGACAACGCCGTTGATACGGTTAAGTCACGGGATGGAGCGACGGTCAGGCGAGGTGTATTCTTCTCGGCGGGAATTCGTAATCTGGAACGACTTGATGACTCTGTAGATATCAGAACCGGAGACGAAACCAGTATCGCTAATATTTCGGTTGGCTATGACCAGTCGATAAACGATGCCTGGGTTGTTGGTTTGGCTCTGGATTTCGCCAACAGAGAAACGTCTTCCAACTCAAGCCTTGATTTTTCAGCGTCAAGTGATACCAGCTCTGCATACCTTTTTTCCAGCTATGACCCGAATCCATCCACCAGTTTTTCCGTTTACGCCGGATTTGGCAGTTCCAGTTTATCAAGCAGCAGAACAACGCGATCGGGCTCATTGAATTTTGTTGATGAAACTACCAACAGTAATGTTGAGCTTCCAATTTTGGCAGGAGATGTTTCCGGTGACAGTATGAGTAGTCTGGTCTCGGCCGGTGTCTCTGTCAGAAGGAATGTATACCAAAAGGGCCGCAATCAGGTGTACGTCGGTGCTGAGGTTGATTATTCCAGTGTGACTACTGAAGCCTATGCCGAAAGCGGTTCTACAAATACAGAATTGGCTTACCGTGAACATACGAGAGAGGATCTGCAAAGTGTGTTGAGTGCCAGTGCAAACCGTGTATTTAATAGTTCGCTGGGTGTCATCGTACCGGCAATTACACTCTCTTATGTCAATCGAAAACCTGATGAAAATTCAATTGCTGCGGATCTGGTTGCTGATCTGAATCAATCAACGGCTATAATTCCACGCTCAACTGATCGTGTTTTTGGTGAGATTGATCTGGACGTCGTATTGGTAAGACCAGGAGGGTGGCAATACTTCGCTAATCTGAATAGCACTATCCAGAATGAGCTTGAGGAGTCCGTTGGCGCCAAGATTGGCGCCAGGCTGGAGTTTTGATTGTGGTTTGTTTTTTCGTAGCTGGTGTTTGTTTATATATGCTCCCTTAAATAATCCAAAAGCACGCGGGTGCGCTGCGGTAAGTAGCGCGTCGTGGGGTACATGATGTAGATGCCGCGGGGGGTGAGTTTGTATGATTCCAGTATTTCCACGAGTTTGCCTGAGGCCAAAGATGATCTGGCTAAAAAATCCGGTACTCTCACGATGCCCAAGCCCTGCTCAGCTGCTTCAATTAAAAAGGCACCATCGTGTGAGTTCATCGAAGACTTTAATGACACTGAAATTTTCTTGTTATTGGATGAGTTGAATATCCATCTGGGTCGTTTTGTTGATCCGAATTGAATGATGCGATGAGCTTGGAAATCCTGTGGTTCCATTATTTTAGGGTGATTTAAAAGATATTCCGGGCTGGCACAGTAGATGTGCCGTGTTTCGCAAAGCTTGCGTGCTATCAGTGATGAATCTTCCAGCTTGGATATCCTTACAACAAGGTCAAATCGTTCATCTACTACCTCCACCAGCCTGTCGCTGAATTCGACGTCCAGATGTACCGCGGGATAAAGTTTGGAAAATTCCAGCAAATGCGTGCTCAAACTGACCTTGCCGAAGTACAAAGGAACGGAGAGTTTGATCTCTCCTTTGATATCGGTGTTTTCCTGACTGATGTTGGCTTCAAATTCATCGTAGGCTGATATAACACCAAGCCCGCGTTCGTAGTACTCTCGCCCAGCCTCGGTCAGTGACCATTGGCGTGTGGTACGCGAGATCAGCACTACCTGCAGGCGTTCTTCCAGTAGGCGAAGTTTTCGGCTCATGGCGGATTTTGCAATACCGGCCTGTTCTGCAGCTTTGCCGATGCTGCCATACTCAACTATGCGGACAAAAGTCCTCAAGTCTTCCAACTGCCCCATCGTGTCGTCGTGTCCGATCTAATGATTTGTATGCTTGTTTTGCACACTTATTATTATGCGAATATATAGAACAATAAATTCTAAATCAAAGAATTGTTCTATATATTGAAACACAATATCATGGACCGAGAAGTACTAAATGTCTATGGCCACGGAGACGGAATGATGAATAACGACAACACGCCGATCATAGCGGCAAAAGTCCCTGCCAAAGTAAAGCTAGAGCAGGGCAAGGACTATTTCTGGTGCCGCTGCGGACGCTCGGCCTCACAACCCTTTTGCGATGGATCCCACAGGGGCACGTCAATTACACCATTGAAATTCACGGCTGAGAAATCAGCTGACGCGGCATTGTGTCAATGCAAGTCCAGCGCTTATGCACCGTTTTGCGATGGTTCGCATGCAACTTTGGGCGAACTGGCTATCGGCGATGCTGCGCCTGCTCCAAAGCCTAAGGATGTGGTACCGCAAGCCATGCCAACGCCTGAAGAGCCCACTGTTGCGCGTATTCATGAGCTGGCCCGCGATGGTCTCAGCAAACTTGGCCATCATGGTGAAATGGGATCCATGGGGGTGCCGCGCAAGGATCTTCCACACTGGGATGACATTCAGATTCTCCCGGCACAAATGGCTCAAAAACCACTGCTCGATGATCACGCTGTTAGCACGGCTGTGACGATCGGTCCG
>CALLOA010000078.1 GCA_938005265.1 uncultured Granulosicoccaceae bacterium | reverse complement strand
TTGTTATAAAACTGTGTAAAAAGAGCTATTTCAATTTACCTGGCCCAGGTAACTCGTTCAGGAAATACGCCGTACTTTATCACCGTCGTTTAATAGTTCCTGCATGGCGGATGGCACACAGAGGCCTTGCTCCACCTCAGCATCCAGCTCTTCTTCAACTTCAGTAATGTGGCAGCAGCGTTCGATAACATCAGCCACCTGCTCTCCCGGTACCACCACAACCCCATCACGATCACCCAACAAAACATCATCCCGGGTTATTTTACGATCGCCAATCACAATACCCGTACCAACAGTACCGGGTCCATTGTTGTATGGCGAGTTTGGCGAGACACCGGCGCAGTACACAGGTAATCCTACCTTTTCGATCCCGTCGATATCACGAACCAACCCATCCGTTACGATGGCTATAGCGCCAGCATTCCTTGCCATACCGATGACACGATCTCCAATTGCAGCACAGCCAGTATGTCCGCCAGTCGCAATTACCAGAACATCACCGGATTCTATTTCGCCAAGCGCAGCAACAACGGCAAGGACATCGGCTGGCCCCGGATCAACAGTCAGAGCACGACCGCAAAACCTCGCCGGTAACGTTGCAGGAGAGAGTGGCGTGATGGTATGAGGTAACGCACCCTTACCATTCATCGCATCAACCACGAAACTGGTGGGAAATTGAGACAGGTCCTTAAGTACGTTGTCAGCAACAGACAAGTGCCTGGACTGGATTGTCAATAGAGGGGGATCTTCAATCATCTGGTCTTATTGCCTCGTGCGTACCCCACAAAAACCAAGCGGAAGCAGGGATTTCAAAAACGCTTCGTGGTGACCCTTCTACGCGGCTGTTCCTTCAAAAAAACAGGTTTTGCAGATACTAGCCAACAGGGAAGCAGATGTTTGGCGAGCCTTGTCTGAAAACACAAGCTGGCACTCAAAGCCTGATTCTATCACTGAGCAGCGGGGTAATGCTTAGGTGGATTGTTTAGGGATTCAGGGAGCATTTGCAGATGCCGCGATGCCAAAATAGCTCGCTACTGCCTTTCGATTACTCCAGTGAATTTTCAGCGCTCACAACAATACCTGAATGCTGATCAACGACGCAAACGTCTGCTCGGACAGTTTCGGCATCGCCGGGTATAAAGATGCGACGATAATTATTGCCTTCCCGTGCTGTACCGTCAGGGCCCATAGCAGCAATCTCAAACATGGCTGCCCAGAAATCTTGCGGCTGATAGTCAACGCCAAGCTCTAAAAAGGAGCTCATCTTCAGACTGACACTATCTTCACTCTCACCTGGAATAATGGATTCGCAACGGCTGTAAAATTCACTGAGATCAACAGGCAAACTCGCTTCATCAAAGTTTCCATTACTGTATTTTTCCAGATTGATACGTGCGAGCCCGAGGTAGTCCGAGTCCTCCTGTGCATTCTTTTCAAGGCCCTGAATCGCAAGCGTAATAACACTTTTGGCAGTTTCTGTGTCTCCATTGCGGAAATGGGCCTCGGCCACTGCGGCCAGAATCGATGAGTATTCTTCAGATTTTTCTCCGAACATCTCCTTTGCGATTGAAAGTCTTTCATTCATCAATTCGAGAGTTGCAGCATGCTGGCCAAGAAACGACCGACCCTGCGCAAGGAAATTCAGTACAGTCGAAAGACGGTTAAGGTCTCGTTCGTCTTCAGCATGCAGGTCCTGATAAATCAAATCGAAGGCTTCCACAGAATCCTTATAACGTTTCTTATGGAACAAATCAGCTGCCTGGCGCATCTCGATCAGCTGTGCAAACACGTCCTCAGAAGCGTCAACAGAAACCACCGGCGCGAGCAACAGGCATAATAATGCAATATTTCGTACGACTAAAAATCGCTTGCGCAATCTGTTGCACGGTAAAATTGCAATTTGTTGCTGGAGTGAGGTATCTCTAATCAAATTCGCGCCCATGCCTGCTTGCGTGCAAAATCAATACCTTCCAGGCACAGCCGGGCTTTTACCAATCGCATCACGAATTACCAGCTAGCATTGAGACTCTACAAAACTTAACCCCTGCAAGGACGCTAACTCTTTAAACTCGTTTGATTTTTCAAGCAGCCACGCATGTCGGACCAAACAAAAGCAAAGGTCTCTATAGTCATCCCTGTCTACAACGAGGAGGCTTTACTGCGTAAAAATATATTGCATATCTGTGAGTACCTGCGATCACATGATGCAGAATATGAATGGGAGGTATTACTGGTCAATGATGGCAGCCAGGATGCAACCGCAGGTATTGCTAACGAGCTTGCCGGGGAAATCGATTTTTTATCAGCGATACACCACCCATCAAATTTCGGTGTTGGCCAGGCATTACGTTTTGGTTTCGCCAATACAACGGGCAATTACGTCATCAGTTTCGAAATTGACCTGGCTTACGATGTCAATCATATCCACGAATTACTGGACGCCGCAGAAACCAGTTGCGCAAAAATAGTGCTTGCATCTCCCTACATGAAGGGAGGCACCATAAATAATGTACCTTTCCTGAGACGTTCCCTAAGCATCTGGGGAAATCGTTTTCTAAGTTTGTTTGCCAAACGGGAATACTCAACACTCACGTCAATGATCCGTTTGTACGATGGTCCTTTTATTCGTGCATTGAAGTTAAGGGGCATGGACTTGGATATAATGCCCGAAATGCTTTACAAAGCCATGATACTTCGTGCAAAAGTATCAGAAATACCCGGCCGCCTAGACTGGGGGCCCCAACTTGAAGAAGGACTGTCACGTTTTTCAAGTACACGCCTTGTAAGACAGACTATTTCAACCATTTTGTCTGGCTTCATTTTTCGTCCGATGCTGTTCTTTGTCTTGCCAGGGCTACTCGTCGGTTTGTTGGCAGTTTATGTTGATTTAAAGCTGGTAACACACTTTTTTAACGAACTGGGCAATCTCAAAGCCAATGGCATCACGGGAGAGTACACACTGGCATTTTCACAAGCCTACAGGGAGCACTCGGATATATTCCTGCTCGGCTTTCTGGCTACGGTGTTTGCTGTTCAAATGATCGGTTTCGGTGTTTTATCTTTGCAGAACAAGCGTTATTTTGAAGATATTTATTCGATTTCATCAACAGATATACATCATCTGCGAAAAGCCAGGGATGAAGCCCGTAACACAAAGTAGTAAAGACCGAAATTCATGACATCAAAAACCATATTAATTACCGGAGTTGCAGGTTTTCTCGGCTCGAATCTGTTACAACGTTTGATAAACGATGGTCACAAGGTCATTGGCATCGATAACCTCTCAATGGGGCTGGAAGCCAATTTCGGTAGCGCCGCGGATTCTGAAAACTTTCGTTTTGTGCATGCTGATGCCATGCACAAATCAACGTTTGACAAGATCAATGAAGATATTGATGTTGCCGTTCATCTGGCAGCTTTCAAAATACCCCGGTATGGCAATGCGATTGATACGCTCAAAATTAACTATGGATGTACCGAGAATATTCTGGACTTTTGCAGGGCACAAAATACCAAGTGTGTGCTGGCATCAACCTCAGATGTCTACGGCCGCAATCCGGATGTACCGTTTTCTGAACTCCACAGTAATAGTGTGATTGGCAGTTCCAAATCACCCCGATGGGGCTACGCAGTTTCCAAGCTTTTCGACGAGCACCTGGCACTCGCCTATCAGGACTCCTATGGATTTCCCGTTACATTACTGAGATTCTTTGGTTCCTACGGTCCAAATCAGCCACTGTCCTGGTGGGGAGGCCCTCCTCCGGTATTTATACACTCTGTCCTGAACGACAAGGTCATCCCAATTCATGGGGATGGTCAGCAAACACGCAGTTTTACCTATGTTGAAGACACTATAAATGGAATAGTTGCCGCCATCATGCGCGATGAGGCCAATGGTGAAGTCCTGAACATTGGCAACAAAGAAGAAATTACCATTCTGGAACTGGCCCAACGAGTCAAGACAGCCTGTGGCACGCCCGGTGAACTAAAGTACGAACTCATTCCCTATGAATCTTTCAATGGTAAAAAGTATGAAGATGTTATGCGACGCGTACCGGACACCACTCACAGCGAAAAGATACTGAAAGTCAAGGCGAATGTCTCCCTGGATGAAGGCTTGAGAAAAACCGTAAAATGGCAAATTGAAGCCATGAAAACACGCGAATACGGAAAAGTTTAAAACCGTCATGGACCGGCATGCGGCAAACAATATAGCATCAGACCAACCAAAGGTATCGCCAGCTACGACGGAATCAAACGCAACTGCCCGGAATATAGCGATTGTCGGAGCCGGCCTTTCCGGGATGTTACTTGCCTATCGTTATGCCCGTAACGGACACAAGGTGACTGTATTTGAAACGGCCTCACGTGAGGGCGGACTGGCAACCTGGTCAACTATTGCTGATACTGAATGGGACAGCTTTTATCATGTCATTCTACCTTCTGACAAAAATCTCATCAGTCTGCTTCGCGAACTCAAATTGGATAACGAGCTGGTCTGGAACCGGACGTACACCGGTTTTTTTGTCAACGACAAACTACACTCTATCAGCAGTAATCTTGAGTTCCTGAAATTCCCTCTATTGGGCCTGATATCAAAATTTCGTCTGGCTTGGACACTTCTGTACGGTTCCAGAATCGATAACTGGAAACGTCTCGAAAAAATCACTTGCAAGGACTGGTTGACTCGCGTTTCCGGCCGTGAAACCTATGAAAAGATGTGGAAACCGCTTTTGCTGGCAAAACTCGGACAAAGCCATGAGAGAACCTCCGCTGTTTTTATCTGGTCTTATATCAAGCGTATGTTTTCAGCTCGAGACAAATCAGCAAGCAGCGAACAACTGGGCCATGTAAGCGGCGGTTACAAACAAATATTCGCAAGTTTACGTAAAGCTATAGAAGCCAACGGCGGTGAGATTCGGTTGTCGACTCAGGTCAGTCTTATCAGCGAAAAAGGCAACAAAGGCAACAAAGGCAACAAAGGCAATCATTCCTCTTTACAACTTACCAGTGGCCCTATTACTGAATCTATCGCTGGCAAACAGGCCGGGGAGAGCAATACGATTGACCAAACTTTTCCTGAAAAAGGTCAAAAAACTGAGCTATTCGACGAAATTGTCTGTACCAGCCCTACGCCAATAATCAAGAATATCGTTAGTCAGGATTTACTGGATTTTGAGCCAGGCAATTTTTCCGGTGAAGTAGAATATCTGGGTGTTGTCTGCGGCATATTGGTAACCGAAGAACCACTGTCAAAATTCTATGTTATCAACATTGCCGATCCAACGATTGACTTCACGGGTGTCATTGGTATGAGTAATGTTGTTCCTGCCAAGCATACGGGTGGCCGCCATCTCACCTATCTGCCACGCTACATGCTTTCCACTGATAACGAATTCAAACAGCACGATGAATACTTTAAAGAACGATATCTGCAAGGCCTTGAAAAGATGTTCCCTGAGTTCAGTCGAAACAATGCCATCACTCTGGAGATACACAGGGCCAATAAAGTACAACCGCTGCAAGTTCTCAATTATTCAACACTGGTACCTTCAGTCAGTACACGCCACCCCAATCTGTCGATTGTGAATACCAGCCAGTTTGTCAATGCCACTCTTAACAACAATGAAGTAGTTGGCGCAGTAAACCGTTTCTGCGAAGCTCAAAATATCAGCTTGATTGAAGCTGACGATCCATCGGTGTGAGTTAGAAATGCAAAATAAAGACAACTATTTCGCTCACGAATCGGCCTACATAGATGACGATGTGGTGATTGGAGCCGGAACACGAATCTGGCATTTCTCTCACATCATGAGCAATTGTACAATCGGCCGGCAATGCAATCTTGGACAGAACGTTGTAGTTTCACCCGGCTGCAGTATCGGCAACAACGTAAAAATACAAAATAATGTCTCCGTCTATACAGGTGTCATACTCGAGGACGACGTATTCTGCGGGCCATCCATGGTGTTCACCAATGTAATAAATCCGAGAAGTCACGTAAACCGGAAGGACGAATACAAGGACACAGTAGTTAAGAAAGGTGCATCCATAGGGGCAAATGCGACGATTGTGTGCGGAATCACACTCGGTGAATATTGCCTTATTGGTGCAGGAACGGTAGTGACAAAAAATGTAGCGCCCTACGCACTGGTGGTTGGCAATCCAGGGCGCTTACTGGGGTGGGTTTGCAGCTGTGGTGAAAAACTTGGCCTCACAGCTACAGCAGAAAAAGATACTCAAGCTACCTGCACCTCTTGTGGTAACTGTTTTACCAAGACTCAGGGTGGCATCACGGCCACTTGATTACTATCACCCCAATTCCAGTTAGCTACTTCTGAAACTCAAGATTGGAACGCAGTAATTCAAAATGAAAAATCCTGCCCGCATGAAAAACAAAGGCTATAGCATTGAAGGTGTACCACTGCTGGATCTAAAGTCCCAGTATCGCTCTATCAAAAGCGAGATTGATCAGGCCATTGCAGAAGTCTGCGAATCTCAGCATTTTATTATGGGCCCTGTGGTGCAACGCTTTGAGAAACAGATAGAAAACTATTGCGGGTGCAAAAATGCGATTGGAGTGTCTTCAGGTAGCGATGCTTTGTTGATTGCTTTGATGGCACTTGAGATTACTGCGGGTCACGAAGTGATTACCACACCGTTTACATTTTTCGCTACAGGTGGTGCTATTGCCCGTGTGGGAGCAACACCGGCTTTTTGCGATATAGACCCGGATACTTACAATCTCGATCCGAAATCTGTTGAAAACTATATTGAAAAAAATTGCGATATTAAAGACGGTAAATTGATCAACCGTCATACAGGAAATGAAGTCAAAGCCATAATGCCGGTGCATCTATTTGGTCAGGCTACTCATATGGAAGAAATCATGAGAATCGCAGCAAAATTCGATCTGCATGTTGTTGAAGATGCTGCGCAGGCCATTGGGGCGAAGACGAAAGAAGGCAAAACAGCTGGTACTATTGGTGACATAGGCTGCTATTCGTTTTTTCCAAGTAAAAATCTGGGCGCGTTTGGTGACGGTGGGATGGTTGTGACCAACAATGATGAGCTGGCGGAACGCTTACGAATACTGAGGGTGCATGGGGGTAAACCTAAATACTATCATGCGTTTATTGGAGGGAACTTCCGTCTGGACGCACTCCAGGCCGCTGTGCTGGAAGTCAAGTTAAAACATCTCGATGAATGGACAAAAGCCAGACAAAAAAACGCGCAAAAATACAATGAATTGCTCAGCAGTATCAAAACCATTAAAACCCCGACCGAAATCAGTGGCACTCATCATATCTATAATCAGTACACTATTGCAGCCGTAGATCATTCACTTGATAGAAACCACATAAGAGAGCAGCTGACTGAAAACAACATCGGTGTGGAAGTCTATTATCCCGTACCGCTGCATCTGCAGGAATGTTTCAACTATCTTGGACACGCCAGGGGCGACATCCCCGTGGCAGAAAGAGCCGCGAAAGACGTTTTCTCGATACCGATACATCCTGAACTTTCTGATGATGAAATCGGCTATGTTGTAGATGTGTTATCAACCATTGTAGAAGTGTCTGATAGTTAATCATGGCAATAAAGCATCGTACACACCAGGTTTCAGGTTAGACCGCGTTTCGGGTAATAATTTTGTCCAAGAAAACAAAACTGGCATCAATAGTCGGTGCAAGACCACAATTTGTAAAGCTTGCTCCAATATCCCGTGCGATGGGTAATCACGGGGCATTAGTCCACAGTGTGGTAAATACCGGCCAACACTATGATGATGCCATGTCGAAAGTTTTTTTCGATGAACTTGAGTTACCAAAACCGGACATCGATCTTGAAATAGGATCAGGGGCACATGGTATGCAAACCGGCCGCATGATGGAAAAACTCGAGGCCTGCTTCATCAACGATCGCCCTGATGCTGTCATCGTTTATGGAGATACCAATTCGACACTTGCAGGTACGCTGGTTGCTGCCAAACTCCATATTCCCCTTGCTCACATCGAAGCTGGTTTACGTAGCTTCAATCGGTTAATGCCGGAAGAAATCAATCGTGTTACCGCTGATCATTGCTGCGACAGACTTTACGCCCCGACACCCACCGCGATGCAAAACCTGCGTAACGAGAATCTGGCCGAACGCGCACTACTGACTGGAGACATAATGCGGGATGCTGTGATTTACAACTACCAAATGGCGAATTCCCGCAGTCAAATTATTAACAGAATGGAGCTTGACGGTAGTCGCTTTGCTCTACTTACTTTGCACCGACCAGTGAATACCACCGAAACAGAATTAACAAGACTACTTGATTTTCTAGGCCAGCTGAATGGTTCTTTGGATAGCATTATTTTTCCAATCCATCCACGCACAAAGGCCATTATCGAACAGGCTGACATACCTATTTCATCCAATATCAAACTGATTGAGCCTTTGCCCTATCTGGATATGTTGTCAGTCACCAGTGCTGCAACAGTTGTTCTGACAGACTCTGGTGGTCTTCAAAAAGAAGCGGCTTTCCTGCAAACACCCTGCATAACCCTGCGGGATGAAACAGAATGGGTGGAAACACTGGATCTTGGTGTCAATAGATTGTCTGGCACAGAAGAAACGAGTATCGAAAAGGCGCTTGCTCAAACCCTTGAAAACAACTTGTTTGACGATAACGTCACCAAAAGACTGGATGAGTGTTTTGGTGCGGGTAATGCAGCACAAGTGATCGTATCCGACCTTGAAAAACAGTTCAGCTAACCTACATGAACACAACATCGATGACAGATGCACCAGCCGATGCATCGGCAAACAGGCCAGTAAGAGTCGCTGTGGTTGGAGTTGGCGGTTGGGGTAAAAATCTGGCGCGTAACTACGGCCAAATCCAGAATGCGGAACTGCGTTATATTTGTGATCTTGAGAAATCAAATCTTGAAGCTCTGCAGCCTGTCTGCAGACCGATGGCTTGTACTACCAACTTCCAGGAAGTTATTAACGACCCGGACGTTGATGCTGTTGTAATAGCAACACCTGCACCGACGCACCACCCCCTTGGCATGCAGGCATTGGCTGCAGGCAAAGATGTCTACATAGAAAAACCATTTGCCATGTCATCCGCTGAAGGGCGTGAGCTTATTGAGTTGGCGGAAAAAAACAAATGTGTACTCATGGTAGGCCACTTACTCGAATATCACCCCGTTGTTGAGCACCTCAAGGAGTTAATCGACTCAGGTGAGTTGGGCGGGATTCGATACATTTATACACAGAGATTGAACCTGGGCACGATACGCGCGGAAGAAAATGCACTCTGGAACTTCGCACCTCATGATATTTCGGTCATTCTCTATCTTCTGGGCCAGCAACCAACCGATATTTCAGCTCGTGGCCAGGCTTACCTGCAACCGGGTGTTGAAGACGTGATGTTTATGGTAATGAATTTCAATGACAAAGCCATGGGCCACGTTCATGTGAGTTGGCTGGATCCACACAAAACCCGCAAAATCACGATTGTAGGCAGCAAGCGTATGGCCGTATTCGATGATCTGGAATCAACAGAGAAACTGAAAATCTACGACAAGGGTGCTGAACTCAACCTCGACTACAATAATTTTGCCGAGTACGTGGGATTGCGCTTTGGTGATATTAATATCCCCCACCTACGCATCGGTGAACCACTAAGAGTTGAGTGCGAGCATTTTCTTTCCTGCATACGAAATAGAACAACACCGCGCAGTGATGGTTATGACGGATTAAGAGTTCTTCAAGTTCTGGAAGCAGCAGATAAATCCGTTAGTCAGGGCGGTGACCGTGTAGTGATTGATAAGAAAAATTCAGATCAGATTCAGTAAATTGGCAATCAAGATTTAATAGCTATCCTAAAACGAAACAGACAACTCTGCCATGCACCCTGATTCAAACAAAAAGCCTTGCATGAGCCTTTCGCTCGACCTGGACAATAAATGGTGCTATCTGAAAACTCACGGCAGCAAGGAGTGGGAAAGTCTACCGAGCTATCTGCATATTGCTATCCCGCGAATACTGGAATTTCTTGAACAAAGAAACATAAAAATCACTTTTTTCATCGTTGGTCAGGATGCGGTGGTAGAAGAAAACAAACCTTACTTGAAGATGCTGGCGGACGCAGGCCATGAGATTGCTTGCCACAGTTTTCATCATGACCCCTGGTTACATCTATATTCAAAGGAAAAACTCAATGAAGAGCTTCAACTGGCGGAAGCTGCAATAGCGGAAGCGACAGGAGCTCAAGTCAAGGGTTTTCGTGGCCCGGGCTTTAGTTTGTCATCAGATACACTCGAAGTCGTCAGAAATCGTGGTTACGAATACGACGCCACTGCATTCCCGAATCTGCTTAACCCCCTGGCACGAGCCTACTTTTTCGCCAAAAGCAATCTCTCCAAAGAGCAAAAAGAAGAGCGAAAAGCCCTCTTTGGCTCTTATTCCGATGCATTCAGACCTGTCAAACCCTATTACTGGAATCTGGGGCAGAACCAATTACTCGAGCTACCGGTCACCACCATGCCTCTGTTCAAAATACCGATACATTTCAGCTACCTTGTCTACCTGGGTAGCTACGCCAGCCCACTGGCAACACTTTATACACGCATTGCCACTACTTTGTGTCGACTTACGGGAACGGAGCCATCACTGCTGCTGCACCCGCTTGATTTTCTAGGCACTGATGACGACCCTGATCTGGGATTTTTTCCTGGCATGAATATGCAAAGCGAGAAAAAGCTTGTCATGATGGGTCAGTTCTTTGATATTTTCGGCAGTCACTTTGAACCAGTCACCATGGGCGAACACATCAGTCGAGTACGCGAAGCATCCGATACCATGAAAACGTTTGAACCGGCTTTTTCACACGACCGGGACTAACTGTAGTTGCAGACACTATTGCGGACACTATTGCGGACACTATTGCGTCCACTCTTACGACCTTTTTTGCGACCTTTTTTGCGCCCTTTTTTGCGACCTTTTTTGCGATAGACGCAAAACCAGCCTTCATCCGGCCCATCCGAAAAGTAAGGTCCGGCGACCCGTTCAAGCTCAAGCAACTTATTGCCTTCGATCATTTGGTTCAATTGTTCATTGAATCCATCGCGCTCCCACAAATCAAAATGCACAGTAAATGCAATAACGCCTTCAGGCTCCACTATTCGGGCTATTTCAGCCAGAGCTTCCGGTCCAACATGGCCATGCGTAAACGTACCAGCACAGATTGCTGCAGCATACTGATCATCCGCTACGGGAACATGCGCGGTTAAATCCGCCTGAATGAGTTTGTTGTAAAGCCCGCTACGTCGCGCGACATTCAACATCTCTTGCGATAGATCAATACCATCCATCCGGCTAATCCCCAGTAGCGACAGAGCACGCCCGACCAAACCGGTCCCACAGCCAATATCAACAACTGTCCCCTGCACTTTTTCAGGAAGGTAGGTCGCAAGGCTTTTGGCTATGGAAGTTGGCGACAGGTAACCCAGGCCGGACTCCATCTGTTCATCATAGTCACCAGCCCATTGTGTATAAAATTCTTCCATGGCTTGCCGGTCTTCCAGCGAGTATGCAGCTTTCAAAAAGGCTTTGGCTTTATCCATAATGCTACCGACGGTATTGTTACACTTACAATTCTAAACGCTGGTGGCGATAATCCTGTCATTTAACATTGACCCTATCGCTGTTTGGTCAAAACCGTACTCTGAAAGAACTTCAACAGTATGTTGCCCAGTCATCGGCGGCTGTCTCCTGAGCCCCAAGCGGGTGCGATCAACGCCAAATTCCAGAGGCAAGCCGGGAAGGCCAATTATTGAATCACGAATCGCCTGAGTAGCAGCCTCCTCAGAAGTAGCCAGAGCTGTTTGAATAAGCCCGTTCGATAGTTGATGGTCCTGCCAAAGATCTTCCGGTTTTCCAACCGGCGACCATGATACATCTGCGGCCGTGAGTCGCTCAATCAGCTCCATATAGTTGTATCGCCTGACCACAGCTTCTATTTCAGGTAACAGCCAGTCACGGTGCATTGTCCTGTCCGGATTCGTAGTTAAGCGTTTGTCATGCAGCAGTGTTGATAGGGAAAATCCGTTACAGAATCTCTGCCATTGAGCATCACTGGTCACACCGATAAATAACTGTTCGCCATCATAAGACTCAAACACATCGTATATTGCCCATGCTCCTTTACGCGCAGTCATGGGGGGCACTTGTTCACCTGTGCTGGCACCACCTGCCATGTGTGAAGCCATCATAAATGCCGCCGACTCAAACAGGGAACTACCTACTCTTTGACCTTGCCCGGTTTTATCCCGTTCGCGTAATGCGGCAAGTACACCTGCCACACCAAAAACTGCTCCGAGAATATCGACAATGGATGCACCTGCCCTTATCGGTTGACCCGGCGGCCCTGTCATATAAGCGAGACCGCTCTGGAACTGCACCACCTCATCCAACGCCGGACGATCCTGTGATGGTCCTCCAAGGTAACCCTTCAGGGAAAGATAGACTAGCTTCTGATTGAGAGCCGATAGCTCATCATAGCCGCAAGCCAAGCGTTCCATGGTCCCGGGACCATAGTTATCCAGCACAATATCGAAATCAGGCACCAGGCTATGAACAATCTCCTGCCCGCGTTTTCGTTTAAGATCGATTTGCAAGCTACGCTTGTTGCGATTGAAGGTTGCAAAAAAACCAGCGGCAAATCCACGCAACTGACGTGTTTTATCACCACTTGGCAGCGGCTCAACTTTAACCACATCAGCCCCAAGATCAGCCAACACCATACCGGCACACGGCCCCATGATCGTATGGCTGAATTCCAGCACACGGACACCATGCAAAGGCAAACCTGGATCGCTTGAACTGCCACAATCCTGTTGATTCTCAGTCATAGGGGCTTTCGGAAACTTTTAAGACTACCACCGCGTAGAACCGCACTGGGTAATTTACGCCCGATCAGGGACTCGGCTAGATGACCAGCGGCAATTATCGCATCAATATCAATCCCGGTATCCACACCACATTCTTCCGCCAGTAAGACCAGTTCTTCGGTAGCAATATTGCCAGGAGCTCCTTCATGTTTAGCGAACGGACACCCGCCCAGGCCGCCTACCGTAGTGTCGTACAATTCGACACCCAATTGTAATGCAGTGAAGGCGTTAGCGATTCCCAAACCACGTGTATCGTGCAAGTGCAGGCGAATGGATTTTTCCGGCCAGCGATTTCTCACTTCACAGACCAACTCATGGGTTAAACGCGGATTAGACCAACCCATCGTATCGGCCAGTGCCAATTCTTCGATATGGGCCTCATGTTCCTGTGCAATCTTCAAGGCATCTTCGATTGCGGAAAGCGTGACAGCGGGAGCAACATCACCGGAAAAGTTACAACCGAAAGCCGCCATGACTGAAACCTTGTTGACCACAACACCTGCATCAATATGCGCCTTGGTCTGATGGCGCATGGCAAGCAGATTTTCTGCTCGTGTGCGGTTGAGGTTACTTTCGCAAAATGCATCTGACGCTGCCACATGAATACAACCGCGTAACTGCAGCTTATCTTTAAATTGTAACGCTCTATCCAGGCCCCTTTGATTAAACCACAAACCCGTGTATCGCACACCGGCTTGTGGAACTAGCAAGCGCATAACTTCATCTGCATCGGCCCAACCTGGAACCAGCTGTGGAGAAACAAATGAACAAACCTGAATCGAAGGCACGCCTGTGTGCCCCAAGGCATCAATTAAACGAAGTTTATTTGCCGCAGATACCGGTACCGATTCTATCTGGAAACCTTCGCGCGGCCCTTCTTCATTAATACTGATGCTGCCGGGCAGATCGCTCACAGAATTTAGCGCTCACAATGTAGTCAGATCGGTAATTTAACCAGATAACGAGCCCAGATAGTGGGTTGAATTTATTTTAATTCGTTTTTTGGTATTAAACTATTAGTGGGCAGTCACTTCACTATACTGTCACTTCACTCACTGGGCGGATGGTAGCCGAATAGCCGATTACGCTTGATACGGCCCGCAGTATCCTCAGGAACCCTATGTTCCCAAATTTCGTCGTTACGATCAATTTGCGCCAAGACGTCTCTTGAGTAAATCTTCAGCAAGGACTTGTCACTGCAGTCAATACCGAATATGTAACGGTTCTCAAGAAGGTGCCGGTAGAGGAAACGTAAATGGTTCGGAACCATTATGTTGGTGAAATCACACAATTCACCCTCTTCATTCAATTCCGGGTAAACAAACAACCGCGTATTATCCGGGAACAATTTGCCAAAACCCTCGAGTAGCCCGCCCTCGACTCCTTCATACATGTCTTCGTCAAAGATCTGCTTTATATTTACCATTCCCAACACGATGCCTATCTGCAATTTGGTGTACTGGCGAAAATAAGCGCGCAGGGAAAAGTACCTTGTGTAGTTCGATATCATGACACTGTAACCCAGCGAATTCAGAAGGCGTACACGTGCAATCAGATCACCTTCTTCAGCACCCGCATCGACACCACTGGAATCATTCAACGATATCTCGGCCAGTACAACAGTATTGTCAGCATTGACATCAGGCAGCTCCGAGAATGCAACCTCTCCCTGCTCGATCATGTCTACATTGAGTTTCGTAACCGGTTTGAACGAACCACGAATCGTTAGCACGTTTTTCTTGTACAGCAAGTTCGAAGGGATAGCCACCGTGCCATCCGGGCGAAACATAATTGCGCGGGTTTTACCACTGCGAATCAGGTGCAAATTTATAGCACGGTTATCTACCTCTTCAAAATACGGCCCTTGAAAATCGATGGAATCGAGCTCGATACGTTCATCGGAAATATTATCAGTGAGCGAATTGATAATCTTTTTCGGGTTTTCAAAGTAGTAATACGCAGCATAGATCAGGTTGACTCCCAACATTCCCAGAGACTCCTGTTGTGCCTCAACAGATTTATCCAGCATACGCACATGAACGATGATATCCGACGGTGGAGCGCCGGGGTATGTCTGCACTCTCACACCACACCAGGCATGACACTCGTTTTCCTTGTTAAAACTTTTTGCAGCAACAGTTGCGGCGTAGGAGAAATAGCGGGAAGAACTGGATCGCGTTGAGCCGACCCTGTCAACGACAAGTGCAAACTCTTTTTCCAACATTGCCTGCACACGTACCTCACTGACATACCTGCCACCTTCCTGCGTTCCATAGATCGCATCAGAAAATTGCATGTCATAGGCGGAAATGGTTTTCGCCACGGTTCCAGCTGCAGCACCAGCCATAAAAAAGTGACGAGCCACTTCCTGGCCCGCTCCAATTTCCGCAATCGTGCCGTATTTGCGCTCATCCAGATTGATGCGCAGCGCCTTAGCACTGGTGGTACGTGAACTGGTGTTGTTCTTCAGTTGTTGCTCGGTATCACTGGATGCCATGGAGACAAGCCTTTTTTATTCTGCAGGGTGCATTGGCGCACGATAAACGCCTCATCACTTAATTGATGACCGTTACAGATGGCCCGAATGATATCGGGCGCATCTGAATCAACGGTTACTTTGAAAACAAAACGCGATTTAGCTTAAAGCTTAAGACGTTTTTTCTTACGACTTTTTCCTGGACGCACGTTTCGCCTTGCTGAATCCCGGGTGCTTGAGTGTCTTAACCTTGTCAAGCCTCGGATGTTTCTCACGAAACGCCTTGAACAGATCTTTCTCTTCATCCATAGCCAGGATAGTCTCGGCAATCACGTGCACAGCGGCCAGCACATCACCGGTATGGCCGGATTCGGAAATGGTATGCATATTCCTGATTGGGAAGCCTATCGAGGTGGCGGCACTGTCGACACTGGCAAGTACGCCCGCCATACCATCAGTCCCGGTATCACGACCCACAACACTCAGTTGCATGGGAATATCATGATCAATTGCCACCTGTTTGATACGCCGGTTCAGTTCTTCACTGACAATGGCACCAACCGCCAGCGAAAAACCTTCGCCCATGGCTTGAGGCGTCATATTGCGATCCCCTATATTGGGTGCAGCTGTATAGTCATGACTGACGTCAACAGCAATTATGGCATCCGGCTGGTGTACACCCGCCAGCACGCGGCTGCCAAAACGACCGATCTCCTCGTGTGATGCCACTGCAAACAAGCAACGCACCTTATTTGTTCCACCAGCCTCTGCGATCAGTTTGGCGACTTCCGCTGTGACAAAACAACCAAGGCCATTGTCCAGATAAGCACCATAAAAAGTATCAGGGCTGAATCCTCGCTTGATGGGTCGGTTCAACAACAATGTATCACCCGCCTTGATACCCAGGTCTTCAAGTTGTTTACGTTTATCAGGCCCGTGAATTTGCAGATCAAGGTAAAGCTGGGTTGGTCTTATTCCCGTATCACCGGTTCGATGGCCTGCTTCAGAGAAATGTATTGCACCCAATGCCTCGACCGTACCGCCCTCAATACAACGATAAGCGCCGGGTTTCTTCGGGTTTTCACTGAATACCGTGACTTCATGACCAATTAATGTACATGGCAGAAAGGAATCACTGTTGATCCAGACTTTTCCATCCGGCCCGATTTTGCGTACTTGCAAGCGAATCTTGTCAGCGTGGCCAATGATCATTACGCTGAACATGTCGTCTTCACCCGGGTGACTGTCCCACACAACCGACGCATTGCCGGTATACTGGTGCATGTCCCAGGTCTTCGGCATAAAACTGTCAAAATACGGCTTCAGCACGCCAAGCGTCATGGCCGATTCCAGACCAATCGGGCTGGGGCTCGAAATAATTTCCCTCATCAAGTTGAAGGTTATTTCCGGCATCGGATTACGCCACGGCTTGTTTTTGCTCATAAGTTTCAAAGTCCTGATTATGGATTTCCAGCAACGATTTCCTGCTGATTGGAAAAGGCTTAAAGTTTGTCAAACGAAAGTATTATAGTGCCCGATGGCAGACTTCCGCGAAAACCGGGAAGCACCATCCGGGCTCTGCATTATTCACGCACTGGAACGCCAGTTTCTCATGTCAACGTGATTTTTCTGCACCATGCACTCAACAGGCAAATACGAGGCCTAACACCCCTCTTTTCGCTGAAGAATACCTGCGCCAGCCAATGCAAGCATTCTAGCTGACCGCAATCTAGCTGACTCTATAGGCAGCCATAAGTTTTCCATGCAAAATAACTCTCAGACCTCTCTGACCGCGTTATTGTCCAGCCGTGATTCACGCCGCGTATTGGTGCTAGCCGTACCCATCATCCTATCCAATATTGCCGTACCTCTGGTCGGCATTGTGGATACAGCGGTTATGGGTCGTATGGCTGAACCGCGTTACCTGGCGGCAGTGGCCATCGGAGCCATTATATTCAGCAGCGTTTTCTGGTTGTTCGGATTCCTGAAGATGGGAACCGGCGGCCTGGTGGCGCAAGCTTTAGGATCAGCCAGTGATGGTTCCAACGATGACGAAATCAACTGTACCGTACTCCGGGCATTGTGTATCGCTGCCACCATCGGCGTATTGCTGGTTCTGTTTCGTCAACCGATGGGCCAATTAGCAATGCTGGCATTCGACATCAATGATGACGTGAAAAAGCTGGCACTTGAGTACTACGACATCAGGATTCTGGCAGCACCCGCAACACTCATGATCTATTGCATTCTCGGCGCATTCATCGGTTTGCAGAAAATGCGCTCGGTACTCATCCTGCAACTGATCCTCAATGTCGGCAATATAGTCCTGACCATCATATTTTTTCGCTACTTTGATGGCGGCATTGCAGGCGTTGCCCTGGCAAGTGTAATTGCGGAATACCTGAGCCTTGCCTACGGCCTGTCAAAACTACAGCAAATAAATCCTCTCTGGCCTCTGGCAGTACCACTTGCAAAAGTGCTGGATGCAGGTGCTTTGCGCCGACTTTTCGTCATTAACGCAAACCTGTTTGTACGTACCCTGTGCCTGACATTTTCTTTCTATTGGCTAACCCGTTCAGGTGGTCAATTAGGTGAGCTGACACTGGCTGCTAATTCAATTCTCATCCATATGGTGCATTTCTCGGCACACGCTCTTGACGGCTTCGCCCACGCAGCAGAAACTTTATGTGGTAACGCCTATGGCAAAGCCCGAGCAATGCTTGCTACTTCAGCCAACAAAACTGGTGATCAATTAGCCGGTGAATACGGAGTATCAAGCGACATGGAGTTTCGCAAGGCCGTACTCCTGACAGCCTTCTGGGGCTGCATTTTTGCAGTGCTCTTTGTAGCTTTTTACATGATCTGCGGGCCATGGATCATAAATATGATGACCACTCAGGAGGCGGTCAGGGACCACGCCAACCTATGGCTATGGTGGATTATTGTTTCACCACTGGTGGGGGTTGCCAGCTTTTTGCTTGATGGCATCTATATTGGCGTTACACACACACGCGACATGCGTAACGCGATGCTGCAATCGGCGATAATCTTTCTGGCTGCCAATCTCTTACTGGTTCAATTATTCGGCAATCACGGTCTGTGGATGAGCTATATGGTGTTGATGCTCGCCAGAGCACTGACCCTGTACCGGACTTATCCGCGTATAATCCACGCAATGAAACCGGTAGCATGAAAAGGTACCGGCTGGTCACTTTTGTAAATCAGGCAGAACACAAGTCACGATTTACACCCAATACAGACACATGCCCTACATATGCAGCTCGAGCGAAACAAACCGCTGAACGCCTACAATACATTTGGCTTTAACACTAAAGCCGAGATGTTTGTCGAAGCCCAAAGCATTGCACAAGCTCAGGAGGCAATCGAGTACAGCAAAAAAAATGCGTTGTCACTTACTATCCTCGGCGACGGAAGCAATGTGGTTCTGACTGATGATATACCCGGCCTTACTTTGAAAATGGCTACATCCGCTTTTTTCATTGATCATCACCAGCCGGGCGCAGCAGCTATTGACGACAACAAAGCAAGCGATAACAACACCTGCAGCGTCATAGCCGAAGCAGGTGTTAACTGGCATCAGTTCGTTCTGGCAACGATAGAGCAACAGGCTTTCGGGCTTGAAAACCTCTCGCTAATTCCGGGAACCGTGGGGGCCGCGCCAATACAGAATATCGGTGCCTACGGAGTTGAGATATCTTCCAGCTTAAGCTTCGTCGAATGCATCGATTGTGAAAGCAACCAGCTTCAGGTTTTTGACCGCGACAACTGCGAGTTTGCCTACAGGGACAGTATTTTCAAGCGCAGTCCACCGTTACAGCTGGGAAACGCTGGCTTCACACCACAATTTAAACAACCTCGCTTCCTGATCACGCGCGTCGGATTCACACTCCAAAAGCAATTCGAGCCTCAGCTGTCGTACGCGGCATTGGCCAATGAAATTGCTTTGCGTAATCTGGACAAGCCGGACGCACAAACGGTAAGCAATATCGTTTGCGACATCAGACGGAGCAAACTACCGGATCCTGCAAAGCTTGGTAACGCAGGCAGCTTTTTTAAAAACCCGATTATCAGCCTGACGATCCAACAGGATATTCAAAAACACTGGCCGGATGCACCTTGCTACCCGCAAGCTGATGGCACCATCAAGATTGCCGCAGCTTGGTTGCTCGAAACAGCCGGGTGGAAGGGTAAAAAAGTGGCTGGCGGAACCCTGGGCGTGCACGATAAACAGGCTTTGGTATTGGTGAACCATGGTGGTGGCAATGGCCAGGCGTTGATTGAACTGGCCACCGAGATAAAGAACTCCGTGAAGGATATGTTCGGTATTGAACTGGAACAGGAACCCAGAACACTACCCGAGATTTCCCACCCGGTGTAGTAACCTCAGGCAATGCCTTGGACGCCATTGCAAGAAACCGGTTTAACAAGACCCTTTGTAGTCTGCCAAAGCAGAAACCAACTCCCATAGTGGGTCAGGCACTTCAACTTCATTGGCTGGCTGGGAATACTGCCCTGGCATACGGGCATCGGTATCTATGGCAACCCCTGCGGCAACGGCGTCCAGACTGTTAAAGAAGTTATCAGAACCCGCTGGGTCAATGAGTAAATAATACTGCCCAAGATCATGGGGTTTACCTTCAGGAGCCTTCAAAGGGGTGACATCCAGTGACACCTTGCTACCCGTCATACCGGCAGCAAGCAATTCCGCCATCAAACCAAAGCCCCAGCCCTTGTAGCCTCCCATGGAGACCAGGGAACCACCCAAAGCGGCTTCAGGATCGGTTGTTGGTTGGCCATTTGAGTCGACAGCCCAACCTTCCGGGATTGTTTCACCAGCTGCTTTTGCCATGGTAATTTTTCCCAATGCGACTGTGGTAGTTGACTGATCGAATTGCATAGCAATGCCACCGTTTTTGTCAGGTACGGCAAACGCAATCGGGTTGGTACCGATCACGCGGGTCTTGCCACCGGGAGGAGCAACAATTGGAGATGCATTGGTCAGACCCAGACCGATCATACCTGCCGTTGCAATTTGTGATGTAAAGTAGCCCAGCGAGGTACAGGTATGGGCATGACAAATAGCAAGCGTGGCAACACCGTTTTGCTTCGCGGCATCAACCGCTTTGGCCAGGCCACGCGTGAATGCCGGTTGCGCAAACCCAAATTTTGCATCAACTGAAACCAAACCCGGGCGCGGATTTGACACCTCCGGTTCAACACGACCGTCAACCCGACCACTAAGAAGCTGCTGGCAGTAGCTTTCCAGATAATAAAGACCACAAATCTTGTTGCCTAGCGACTCGGCAACACGCACGGCGCGAGCCACCTCCTCGGCAATCCAAGGCTCGGCACCATGTGCGATTAGAGCCTTTAGAGATGTAGATTCAATCTGATCCAGCGATAAACTTGGCATTTTGTGTCTTCTGTAGAGAGCCCATTTACGAGCTGTTGGAATAGTGAAGCCAAAATCAATGCTACTGATACGGATGCGCGAGCAGCTATGTGTACTGATCTAACGCTCAAAGTTGGCTTGGCAGAGTAGTTTCAAATACTTGCCGATTACATTAAGTGTTAACTGCATTTCGACTTGTGGTACAAATTCGGTACAATAATTTCTTTATTGGTATTATTTTGGTCTACAAAATTGTCATATCGGTCTATCAATGGTACATTGCATTAGGATTAATTGTTATACATGATTAGCGGTGCAGATAGCACCAAAAATACAAACGAGATAGTCCGCTGTCCTTCGAGGCTACTCGCCACTCAGGAGGTAATAAATGAAGTTACGCAAAACCAGCATGATCCGCTCATTGATTGTTGCAGCGTCAGTATCACTGATGGCAGCAACCGGCGCTGTTCGCGCAGCCGATAGCACAGCCCCTATTGTCATTCCCATCCACAACTGGTCCAGCCAGATTGTCATGGCCTACGTGCTCGGTGGCATGTTTGAGGGCATGGGCAATAACGTTGAGTACGTGCCAGCTGATTCACAAGCGGTGTACGAATCAATCAGAAACGGCGATGTTACGATTTCCCACGAAGTATGGCAGTCAACATTCGGCAAGTCTTTCTATAATGCGATGGAGAAAGGCGGCGTCATAGACGTTGGCACCCACTCAGCCACAACGCTTGAAGAAATGGGCGTACCTACCTGGGTTATTGACGAAGGTTTGTGCCCCGGTCTGCCTAACTGGGAAGCGCTGAAAGATTGCCACGAAAACTTCACCACTCCGGATTCAGGTGGCAAAGGTCGTTGGCTCGAAGGCCCGCAAAGCTGGCATGGTGATCTGATGCCGGAACGTCTGACAGCACTCGGCCTGGATGACAAATGGACCGTTAAATTTGCTGGTGGGGCAGATGCGCTTTGGACTGAACTGGCTGCTGCAAAAAAGGAAAAGCGAGGAACCATAGTGTTTAACTGGACACCGAACTTTACCGATGCGGAAGGTTTCACTTTCATTGAATTCCCCCCCTACGAAGAAGGCTGCCGTATCGCTGACGGTGGCGATGGAACCTGTGGTTCTCCTAAAGGCTGGTTGAAGAAAGCAGCAAACTACAAATTCCCGAAAACTCACCCAAAAGCCTACACCACGTTCTCAAAAGTTGATTTCTCGACAACTCAGATCGGTGAAATGGCGGCTTTGGTTGATATCGAAAAAATGGACCACAAAGACGCTGCTGCGAAATGGCTGGCTGACAACGAAGACGTCTGGATGCCCTGGACCAAGTAGTCTGGTTATTTGACTGACTTGTTTTAACTAAAAAACCCTGACGGACATTTCCGCCAGGGTTTTTTTTTGTTTGTGTGGCAAGTATTTCGATACTGGCGATTTCAAAATGCCTTATCCTTTATTGCCTTATCAATAGAACCTCTGTAAAGATAGTTTTATGTCCACTGAAGAATCCACCACACCATCCACGCAGACAACTACATCTGCAAATTCCACTCAGCCAGTTATTCGCTGCGAATCTGTTTACAAAATTTTTGGCGACAATGCCAAACGCATGATGCGTGAAACCGGTGGCGTGGTTGATGCCGGTAAATTTGAAGAAGCCGGATGCATCGTTGGTGTAAACAACGCTTCATTCGAGGTGTACCCCGGTGAACTCCTGATAATCATGGGCCTTTCTGGTTCAGGAAAATCAACATTACTGCGTTGCATTTCCAGACTTACTGATGCAACTGCAGGAGAGATCTTTATAGAAGGTCAAGATATCCTTACCATGAAAAACAAGCAACTGATCGAGTTGCGTCGCAGCAAAATGGGAATGGTGTTCCAGAGCTTCGCATTGCTGCCGCACAAAACAGTACTTGAAAACATAGCATTTCCTTTGCAGGTAAAAGGCGAAAGCACCAAAGATAGTATTGAGCGCGCTAAACAGATGACCGAGCTGGTGGGTCTGGCCGGGCGCGAAAATTATTTCCCCAGACAACTCTCAGGTGGCCAGCAACAGCGAGTCGGTATCGCCCGTTCCCTCGCCATCGAGCCTGACATCTGGTTTCTGGACGAACCGTTTTCGGCACTCGACCCGCTTATCAGGAAAGAAATGCAGGACGAATTTTTACGCTTGCAGGGTGTGCTAAGCAAAACCATACTCTTCGTTACCCACGACTTTGACGAAGCACTGCGGCTGGCAGATCGTATCGCCATTATGAAAGACGGCGTTATCGAACAACTGGATACACCCGCCAATATCGTACTCAATCCGGCAACGGAATATGTTCGCAAGTTTACCGAAGAGGTTCCCCGGGAAAAGGTGCTTAGAATTGATACAGTTATGGACCCAGTCGATCCGGCAGAGTCCGTCAGTGATCTAAAGGTACCGCAAGACGCCCTGATTGCGACCGTCGCAGAGTCTGTACTGAACGCAGGCAAACCCGTATCGGTGGTTAATGACAACGGCCAGATTGTGGGTACTGTACACGCAACCAAAGTGATCAAAATTCTGTTTGGTAGCCGCTCAGATAACCAGACAAGCGATCAGGTGGAACAGCCCTGATGGATACCCTAAGCGAAAACAAGTTTCTGCAATTCCTGCTGTTGTTGGGCATTTTTATTGTGCTCTGCATGATCATTCCGGAAAGCGAAGGCAACCCGCTATGGCGTTTGCCCCCTCTTCTGGCAGGCCTACCCCTGATGATTAACAACGGGGTTGATTACCTGATGTTTGACTGGTTACCCGTTGCCGTATACGACCCGGACATCGAGGAGTACGAACAAATACCGATAATGCGGCAATTTACGCGCGGCGTATCCGGCTTTATTCTGTTTATGATCGAGTTGGTGCGAGAGCTTTTGCTTGGTGGTGTTAAAACCATTGTGACTTTCACCAGCTGGGACTGGGCAACAGAAAACCAATGGGCACGCTGGCCTGCCTTACCCTGGACTGTGGTAGCGGGTGGCGCTGCATTGCTGGGTTATGCTCTCAGCGGCTGGGGGCTTGCCATATTTGCAGGAGTGGCTTTCAGTTACATTGCTGTATTCGGCCAATGGGAACCCTCCATGCAAACACTCTCGTTTGTATTGATTGCCGCGCCCGTTTCCGTTTGCCTCGGCCTGGCACTGGGAGTCTGGGCCTACAAAAGCCGGATAGCGGAAGCGATCCTGAATCCCATATTGAATGTCGCGCAGATCATGCCCCACTTCTCCTACCTTATCCCGGTTATGGTTTTCTACGGTATAGGCGATCATGCGGGCGCAATCGCTACCATCATTTTCGCAACACCGCCGATGGTTCGCCTGACGTTGCTTGGGTTAAAGAAAGTACCTGCCGAGGTCACGGAAGCCGGGCTTATGAATGGCTGCAGCAGTTGGCAACTACTGCGTCGCGTGCAGATACCAACGGCCAGACGCGATATTCTGATCGGCGTTAATCAGGTCATCATGCAGTGCCTGGCAATGGTGGTTATCGCATCGCTGATAGGCGCAAAGGGTCTGGGTAACGATCTGCTGATTGCGCTGAACAGACTTAGGGTTGGCCTGGCCCTGGAAATCGGTGTGTGTATTGTACTGATTGCGATTGTTCTTGATCGCCTGTCAATGGCCTGGGCAAACCAGCAAACAGACTACTTTGCCAATCAGTCATTCACCGAACGTCACAAGCATTTGTTGATATTTCTGGTGATCTTTTGTGCCGGTGTGGTGCTTGCGTTTCTGGGCTCATTGGTATTCAAGGAAGGGTTCAATTACTTCTACCTGATTCCTCACAATAAGGGCATTACCACAGAACCCTTCTGGCAGGCCGGTGTTGACTGGATCTGGGACACCTTTTTCTACTCGCTAAAAGCTTTTAACGAATGGCTGATCGTTGATGTACTGATACCCATCAAGACGGCTTACCTGGGCATGCCAGTGGTTGCAACTTTCACACTGGCAATGGGCGCAGGCTTTATTGTGGGTGGCATACGCTCAGCCCTGATAGTCGGTGGATTCCTGCTTTTCATTGCACTGACTGAATGGTGGGACCGTGCTCTGATTACAGCCTACCTGATGACGATAGCTGTGCTGATTTCAGGTACTATCGGAATTATTGTCGGAACGTTATGCGCTCAAAACAAACTGTCCAGCCGTTTCATATTAACCGTGTGTGATACGTTCCAGACCTTTCCTTCATTCATCTACCTGATCCCGGTGATGATGCTGTTTGGCGTCACAGATACGTCTGTTGTTATCGCCATCGTGGTCTATGCCACCATTCCTGCTACACGCTACACCGTGGAAGGTTTGCGAAGTGTACCCGAGTCATTGCATGATGCTGGTTCGATGTCAGGAGTTAACCGCCTGCAGCGCTACCTGTCGATAGAACTGCCCATGTCTTTCCCACATATGGCACTCGGTATCAATCAGACAGTAGTTTTTGCACTTTCCATGGTTATTATCGGCGCTTTGATCGGTACTGATGATCTGGGCCAACTGATCCTTAAATCCCTGTCTGAAAAGTCGGGAGTTGGCAATGGCCTGGTATTGGGTTTCTGTGTTGCCTTTATAGGATTGGCAATAGATCAGATTCTTCGCACCTGGGCAAATCAAAGAAAAGCTGCGCTGGATCTTGCCTGATCGCTGTATCCATCCACTGGCCCCGGGTTGTGTTCTGATTGCAGTCCCGCTGAGGTAAGGGGCCGGTGGATGACGATCACTCCATTCGGAAAAAATGCTGCTCTTGTCAAAGCTTCGAGAAGCTTAATGCTGACAGGCTCAAGCTGCGATAAGATAGTTTGGACTTAACACTGTCTAGACCGCTGTTTTACTGATTTCCCAACGAGCAGACATCCATGAGCGACGCGATTTCAGACCGACTGGCTAAATGTTATACAGGCGTTGTGCACGACGTCATGCGTAAAATGGGGTATCGTGATTTCACGCTACCGCCACGCTTACGCCCTATTCTGCCGGGCCAAAGCATGGCTGGACCTGCTTTCACGATCCTCGGCAAGGTAG
>CALLOA010000077.1 GCA_938005265.1 uncultured Granulosicoccaceae bacterium | reverse complement strand
CGCAGCCAACGCGCCATTAATCGTATCCAGTGTGCTTTGCGCCGCACTCAGCCCGTGCCTGCCACTTAAGTAGTCAGCAGAGTTGTAGGCAATAAAATTGTCAACAGAGTTGGCATCATCAGTTGGCTCAACGGTCCAGGCAAACATTTTTTGCGGTAAATCGAGGCCAGCTAATTGGTTTACTTGCATAAGCGACGTACCAAGCCTTGGATTACCAAACAGCGTGACACGGGTTGGACGTAATTCCAGCCCGACATTGGCAGCATTCGCCTGATGATCAATTTGCGCAACGATAGAAATCGCATCATTGGCATTAAGACCGGCTTCCAGAGCTGCCATAGTCTCGGCAACGTTTCCGACAGTCGCACCGGATTGGATACCGCTGAGGAATTCACCCTCAGCTGTTGCTTCCGGTACATTGTCAGAAGCTACATCGGTAGCCTCGGTGGGGTTACTGTCACTACAAGCCGCCAGCGTTGTTAAAGCTAATACCAAAAACAGATTTTTCATTGTTCGCACCCTTACCTTTGGAATACCGAGTGTATCATCAGAATACCAAGCAGTACGCTATTTACGGCAGGAACGCCGGCAGGAAGAGACTGGATTCGCGCCGCGGTACTAACTTTTACCAAAGTTAAACAGCAGCACCAGACCCATCAGTGCAGTCAGTATCAAGACCATGCTGTTGATCCCCCAACCTCTGGCAAGCAAACCACGTGGCTCGCTGAACTTTCCGATTTGCGCAACTCCACGGCCAAAAAGGCCCACAAGAGTTTGAGTGATACCGCTCCAACCTGTATCTATGGCACGCCCCACGACAGGCACCAGACGTGGAGTGATACGACGGTAAATCCAGTCACTGTCTATATTGGTTGCTTTCATTTCATGCGGATGCAGGCCGGTTTTCATCAGCACGATGAAAGCGAGTAAGGCAAAGGCCAGTAACTGGAACTGTGTCAACACATGGTCAAAGCTGTACGGGTGGTACTCGACATCGTAAGGCAGCAATGCATACAAGGCTCCCGGAGCAACGCCAATGCCTATGCAAAGTGCCGCAGTAATTCCCATGGCCCAAAGCATATGCGTGGGCGCTTCTGCCGGGCGTTTGCCACTGTCCTTGGCAAAGAAAGCGGTGAAAGGAATCTTGATACCGGAATGACTCAACACACCGGCTGATGCGATCAATAAAGCGCCCCATACCAGCCAGTACCCCTGGTTGCCTGCAGCCGAAAGTATCAGCGATTTTGAAACAAATCCGCTGAACAAAGGCACAGCCGAAATCGAGGCCGCACCGATCAAACAGAATATGGCAGTTTTGGGCATGGTCTTGTACAGACCACCAAGCTCTGATGCCTTACTCGTACCGGTACGGTAGAGCACAGCACCAACACTCATAAACAGCAGGGCTTTGTACAGGATATGACAAAAAGCGTGTGCTGCTGTGCCGTTGATCGCCATCGGAGTACCAATACCAACACCAACGACCATGAACCCCAATTGGTTGTTAAGGCTGTAGGCCAATACACGGCGCAGGTCATTTTCTATTTCAGCAAAGAAAATAGGAAACAACGTCATTACAGCACCAATATAGATAAGTATTTCGGTTCCGGGGAAACCCCGCGCCAATGCATAGACGGCCATTTTGGTGGTAAACGCAGACAATACGACTGTTCCCGTCACGGTGGCTGCCGGATAGGAATCCTGCAGCCAGTTATGCATCAAGGGGAATGCGCATTTCATACCGAAGGAGAGGAATATCAGCCAGGTACCCAGCGTACCCAATGTCATCGCCTCAAATGCCAGGCTGCCAGTGTCCCGGTAGTGCAATAACAGCCCCATCAGCAACAGCACACCTGATAGCACCTGAATAATCAGATAACGGATACCTGTGTGATAGGCACCTTCAGTACGCCGTGCCCAAATAAGGAACACCGAGGTGACAGCCGTGCCTTCCCAGTACAGAAACAGCGTCAGTAAGTCGCCTGCAAACACACCACCGATCGCAGCCCCGGCATACCCCAGAGTGGCAACCTGCTGCATGATATCTTTGACATGCCAGGCATAGAGCGCAGAAAGAAACGCAGCTATGGAAAAAATGATGCCGAAAATGCGTGACAGACGATCGACACGCATAAATTCCAGCGTTAACCCGGCCATCTCCAGTGAGGCATGAGAACCCGTATCAGTGAACGCAATCCAGACGAGGCTGATCAGCGGTACTACGATAAGAATAATTGAACGCTGCTTTGCATTACCCAGCAATAGACAGGCAATTGCCGCATAGAAAAACAGGAAAGGTGGTAGCAGCAAGGTCACCGGTCACTATCCTCTTTACTGTTTGTGGCCGAAGTTGCGGCCGATGCATTAGCAGCATCGCCCGAGGTTTGCGAAACTTCTGCTGTTACTGTTGGTGGAATCACAGAACGCTTGTCTCTTGGTGCTGCAAAACCATCTGCAACTTGAATCTCCAAGCCGTCATCGGGATAGGTTTCAGCATTGGTTGCCCTGCGACCATAGTAATTTTCAGGCCGCTTGATCAGTCGCCTCAGTTGTCCTGCTGCCAACACAATCACGGTAAATGCGAAAAATCCTGCAATGGGATAAAAACCACGACTACCTTCGAAGGAAAAATAAGCATGGCGATGATAGAAAAGGTCAATCACGAAAGTTACCGCACAAAAAATCGCCAACCCCAGAACTACTTTTTCTACTTTTTTTTCATCATCAGCCCACAAAAACAGTTTCGCCAGCTCCGGAAAACGAGAGTCTTCGTGGCGCGAATTTGATTCCGGTAATCGTCTGTTTTTGTCAGTCATGATGCCGTTCCCCCTTTTGCTAACGCCACGCAACCAGGTCTAGTAATTCGACCAGCGGAGCGGGATAAAAAAACAGCAGAATAACAACGGATGCGGTCATCATCATGGCCCAGAGAGAGGGGGCTGGTGCTTCGTGCCAGCCAGCCGATTTAAAGGACGGAGTACCTGCTATATCCACAGGTTCACCAACATGATCATCATGGTGGCCGTCACTGGAGCCTTGTGGCCGCACGGGCCTAAAAAACGCTCGAAGCGGAATTTCCAAAAGATAGCCAATATTTAACAGGGTACTCAGCATAAGCACAGCAATTAGCCAGACTTGGCCATTTTGCAACGTACCCTGAGCTATCAACAGTTTGCTCCAGACTCCCGAGGCTGGCGGCAAGCCGATAATTCCCAGGGCACCAATCGTAAATGCCACCATGGTCAATGGCATGGTCCGCCCCAAACCGTCAAGTTCGGTGATTTCGGTTTTATGCGCCGCCACCATAATCGCACCGGCACAAAAGAACAAAGTGATTTTGGCAAAGCCATGCATCACGATATGCATCGCCCCTCCGGTTATCGCTACACTGCTGGCAAGCAGAGCTGCAGCAATAATGTACGACAACTGGCTGATGGTTGAGTACGCCAGCCGGGCCTTCAGGTTCGTTTTCGAAAATGCCACCAATGACGAGCTCAACACAGTGAACGCTGCCAGCCCGAGTAACCAGTCCGTGGCACCAACGGTGGCCAAAGTATCTATTCCGAACGTGTAGGTAGCAATCTTTAACAGCGCAAAGACTCCCGTTTTCACAACAGCAACCGCGTGCAGAAGCGAGCTGACAGGTGTGGGGGCTACCATTGCCGCTGGTAGCCAACGGTGAAACGGCATGATCGCAGCCTTTGCAATACCCAACACAAACAAAGACAGCAAAACACCCATAGCCAACGGGCTCAGACTATCCGGGCTGAGAATACCGCCAACGGTAAAGGTCGTTGTACCTGTAACCACCCAGGTCCAGATGATAGCTGGCATAAACAGGGCAATCGACGTACTCATTAGCGTAATCAGGTATATTTTTCCGCCGCGACGAGCAGCTTCAGTGCCCGCATGTGTCACTAATGGGTATGTTGAAAGTGTTATGACTTCATAGGCGACAAAAAGAGTGAGCAGGTTATCGGCATAGGCTGCCGCCATGACAGCTGCAATAGCAATCGCGAAACACGCATAGAAGCGTGTCTGGTTTTTTTCATGATGACCACGCATATAACCGATGCTATAGATCGTGGTAATAATCCAGAGAAAGCTAGCCAGCAGTGCAAATAGGTTTCCTATGGGCTCAGCCGACAAGGCCAGCGTCAGACCAGCCATCATGTCAATCTCACCACTGCGCGAGCTGACGCCATTCATCAATGATGTATAAATATTATTGTTGAGCAGCAGAAGTACGATCCCTGCGATAACAATGCTGAGTTCTCGCAGGTTTTTACGCTTCTCACCAAAGAAAATGATGAAAGGAATAACTGCCAGTGGTGGCAACAGCGTCCAGAGTGGATTCACTGGCTCACCTCCATTGAACCGGCTTGCGCAGCGGTTGCCGTCACCGCTTCAATTAATCGACCATCAAGTAGTCGCTCCGCTCCACTGGCAGCAATAGAGAGGGTTTCCGAGCCGAACACACCAAAGAAAATACTGATTGCAATCAAGCCCCACAAGGGTAGCAGCATCATTAGCGGGGCTTCTCGTGTACCCGAAGATTCAGGTGTTGCCAGCCTGGGCTTGCGGAAGATCATAATTTCAACCACGCGACCGATGTAGATGGTCGCCATTAACGAGCTCATCAGTATGAGTGCTGCGGCTATCCACCACCCCTTCTCAAGCATGGCAGCGATCAGGTTAAATTTGCTGACAAAGCCAGCAGTCAATGGCACGCCAATCAAACTTAATCCGGCAACAATAAACGCTGCAGTTGTCACCGGCATGCTCTTCGCCACACCACCGAGACTCTGGATATGTGCGTGACCAAGCCGGTAGATAATGCAGCCAGTGGCCATAAACAACGCAGCCTTGATCATCGCATGGTTAATAATATGAACAATACCGGCACTGATACCCAGTGGTGTAACAAGACAAATCGCTGCCACGATATAACCAATCTGCGCCACGCTGGAATAGGCGAGCATACGCCGCAGATCAGTCTGGAATATGGCCACGGCAGACATCACTACAAAGCCGACGATGGCTCCGGGCAACAAAATATAATTCAACAGCATCTGGCCGAAACTGTATTCGGTACCGAAAATATTAAAGAAGAAACGCAGCAACAGGTACAGTGAAACCTTGGTCGCAGTACCAGAGAGTAATGCGGTTACCGTTACAGGTGCATAGTGGTAGGCATTAGCAAGCCAGGCATGCAGCGGGAATATGGCAGCTTTAATCATCAAGCCAATCGCCAGAAACGTAAAGGCAATTAACACAGTTCTGGTACTTTCTGCCTGTGGAATGCGCTCGCTCAGATCAACCATATTCAAGGTGCCGGTGGCGGCGTAAAGAAAACCCACACCGATCAAAATAAACGATGCACCGATACTTCCCATCACAAGATAGCGAAACGCTGCCGTCAGTGCATTGCGTTCACGGCCCAACGAAATCAACAAATAGGTTGCCAGAGATGATATTTCCAGAAAGACGAAAGCATTGAATGCATCACCAGTAATAACGATACCGAGCAAACCGGTAACACACAGCAACCACCCCGTATAAAAAAGGTAGTGACGGTCTAGCGGCACTTCTTTTTCAGCACCATTCCATGCATAGAGGCAGACCACACTACTGATGAACGACACCACCAGCAAGACGGTCGCGTTAACGATATCAATGTAGTACTCGATGCCCGTGGGTGCTGCCCAGCCACCCAGCGCATAACGTATGATTTCACCGTCCCTTGTTGCCGCAACCAAAGCTAAGGCCACAAGCGTGCACGCAATGTTGCACACCAGCGTTACCAGCCACGCGCCGCGCGCGTGCCGCAACAATACGCACAAGGGCGCGCCCAGAAGCGGAATTACGATTTGCAGTGCAGGGAGTTGCTCAGAGAATGTCACGCCGAATCCTTTTGTTCCATGGCTCTGATGTCATCTTCTTCGATACTGCCATAGGCCTCATTGATGCGAACAATAAGCGCCAGCCCGACCGATGTGGTTGCCACCCCCACAACGATGGCAGTCAGTATCAGGACATGTGGTAAGGGATTGGAATAGATAACGCTGTCAACTGCACTTACTGATGGCGATACCAGCGATTGCACCGAAGCGGATACAGTTTCTACGGTGTCAGCAGCCCCCTGCTCCAGTGCCGAACTGCCTTTTTCTTCATGACCACCATGGGAAGGTAATTCAAGCAGGATAGGAGCTGTACCACCTGCGACCTTACTCATGCTGATGTAGAGATAAAAAATCGACGTCTGAAAAATACTCAGGCCAATCATTTTTTTTACCAGATTGTGCCGTGCGATCATGATGTACAGGCCTGCCATCATGAGAATGATGACAACCCAATAATTATAAAGAGCCAGTATTTTCATCTTTGACTAAACCCGACTACTGGCAAAACTGTAAAACAGACTGATCATAACCGATGTCACGGTAACGCCTACTCCCAGCTCCACAGCAAAGATACCCCAGTGCTGCCCGGTTAAAGGGTTATCCGCAAACACGTTGTAATCAAGATAGGCTCCGCCCTTCATCATGCTCCAGACACCCGTTAGCGCATAGATAAATACGCCAATGGACATCATTACCCTGACCACGCCGGGTGACAACACCTGACGGGTTTTCTCAACGCCGAAGATCAGGCCATGAATAATAAAAGCCGCTGCGAAAATAACGCCGGCCTGAAAACCGCCGCCCGGGCCATAGTCACCATGGAATTGAACATACAGTGCGAACAACAGGATAAAGGGTATTAGTAACTTGGTAATAATCTGCAGCACACGGTGTCGCTGCTGACGGTAGCGACGCATCATGAGTTAGCTACTCCATCGTTGCCACGGTCCTGTTCACCATCGGCCACTTGCCTGCTCACTCGCCTGTTACCGGATTCAGGCTCATCGTCTTCAGGCTCCAGACCTTCCCGGCGTTTTAGTCCTAGCAATGCCAATACAGCCACTCCCGCCGCAAAAACTACAACTGTTTCGCCCAGGGTGTCATAGCCACGATAGCTTGCCAGTACGGAAGTCACGACATTGGGCATTCCCACCTCACTGCCACTCTCGTGTATAAATCTTTGGGCCAGCTCCGGGTGCTGTTGAGCCGGAGAATTTGCATCACCGTAGCCCGGCATATCCATCGTGCCATAGAGCAGCAGCAGGCCTGTCAAACTAACCATGATGAGCGCCCAGATGTTGTTATGTTGTTGAGGCTTTTGAACGTGTGAGGTGTGAGACAGACAGGCTAACAACAAAATTGTCGATATACCCGCACCCACAGCGGCCTCGGTAAAAGCTACATCAACGGCATCCATGACAATGAATATTCCAGCTGCGATCAGACTGTACATACCCAGAAGAATGACAGCTGCCAGCAGATCCCGAAGTACAATAATACCGATTGTACAAACAATCAGGAATGTCAGGAGCACAACGATAACCAGAGTTTCAATCATCATTCATGTTCCGGATCAGAGAGTCTTTCAACATCTTCCATGGAATCAAACAAAGGGTCACCGTCATGGTCTGTCGGAATAAGCCCACCCATCAATGCTGTTTTAGCCAACGCATGCGAGGCAGTTGGTGTAGTGAATAGTGTAAATACCAATATCAGCATTAGTTTTATAAAAGCTGCCCAACTGCCAAAAATAAATACTGCCTGAATACTCATGCCCGTCACCAGCAATATGGTGGCTCCGGTATCGGTCATGCTCGCTGCATGAAGCCGTGTGTATAGGTCCGGCATTCTGACCAAGCCGTAAGCGCCTGCCACCAGAAACACACAACCCGGAATAATCAGCAGCCAACTAATAATATGAAAAAACCAGTCGAACATTAGTAATCGTCTTCCTGATAAGCACCAGAACCCAGATCGTGGTATTCGAAAAATTTCAGTATCGCAATGGTGCCAATAAAGTTGATCAGCGCATAAACGAGTGCTATATCCAGAAAATCTGGCCGGCCAGTCGCAAAACCGTAGGCTGCCATCAGTAACACAGTTTTGGTCCCTATGGAATTAACGCTGAGAATGCGGTCGTAAATTGTAGGGCCTAGCAACGCACGAGTGATCGCAAGCGCCATCGATACCAGTAATGCAATAATTATCGCGCTAAACATTTTTTATTCAGTGGCCAGTTTTGTCATTTTGCGCAGCGACATTTTTTGCCGCGGGTTCAGTCGCAAGAGACTCAGCTTGTGACTGCAGTTTGACTTCCATTTCACGCACATGCGCTGCCATAACATCATCTTCCAGTTCATCAAGACTGCTTTCATGCAGCGCATGAACAAGAATGTCGCCGGCCCGCGTGAAGTTGATGGCTGTTGTGCCCGGCGTCAACGTAATCGAGTTTGCATAAATGACCCGCCCCATTTCGGTATTGGGGGTCGCGCTGACGGTTCGCAGCGTTGGCTTGATTGGCAAGGCTGGGTCAAGCAACATCCTGGTTACGGTGACATTGGACTTGAAGATTTCCACCACCAGCCATGCCCAGTACTTGGCTACATCCAGAAATCGAATAAATACCGGCTGGCCTCGGTGAGTCAAAACCCCCATGCGGATCGACAGCCAGCACACTAACAGCACGGACAAGACACCCAGAATCAGCAGCTGGGCTTTAAATAGCCCCGACAAGAGCAGCCAGGCAATTACCAGCGTTATGGCCAATCGTATTAGTAGAGTCGACATCAAAGCTGTGTTTTAACGGTAATTAGAAGCGTAGAAGCGTTAGCGTCTGCAACAATTGAAAGACCGATTTCAGCCACCGAAAAGCAGATAAGGGCACTGAAAAGAGACTTGGAACATGACCTTCTGGTATATGGTATACCAAATTTCACCGCAGGGTCGGTTTGCTGCGCCTCCGGTAATTGGCCGTACCAAATTGCTACGCAAGGCGCAAAGTATAATTCATTTACAATGTCATGCGCACCACTGTCTGACCGAACCTTCCCACTTTTTCGGCATACCTCGGCATAGGCCTTTTTTGTATTACCTATCTAATATTCCATACAAAGAACTGAAATTTAATACAAATTTCCGTTTTGCAAGTGATGCTGGAATGCCATTCTGATATTCTAGTCTGGTTTGCTTATGCATCCATGTCCTTTCTAAGGATCCCGTAACCTCCCCTGCACAAGTGCTTGTCTTTGCAGGAACTTCAAGGTACCAGAAACACCATGACGCTGAAGCCCTTCAACAGGTTCAGAGCCCTCAGCTGGCGAACCCTGAAAAGTGTTCGTACAAACCGTTCGATATCCACGCCCAATGCTCAAGCACGAGTCTGGTTTCTGGTCGTTGCAGCCTTGTTGCTCGCAAGTTGCGGCGGCGGCGATGAAGACACGGTTGCCACCACAGGTGCTGCAACACCCGGCAACACCCAGCAACCCACAGACCCGTCGCTTGCAAATTTCGGCACAGACGGGCAACCCGCCTTTCGCCTGCGCGGTAATAATAATGGTTTCGATCTAGTCGAAGGCGACACCATAACCATACCTGTGACCATTGACCGGGTTAATGAGCACAGTGAAACAGTTGAGGTCAGTCTTGAATTAGTCGATGCCCCTGATGATTTATTGGTCAGCGCACTCGACCGCGCTGCATTTCAACCGGGACAGACCCAAGGAACTCTGAATGCCACGTTCCTGCATGGCAGGCAACGCACAATCGAGCAGCAAAGAACTATCGTTGTTACGGCCACAGATGGCGTTGATAGCAGCCAGATCGAAGTGGTTTTAAACATTCGTCCAACAACACTACCCGACATTTACCTGTTGGCCGGGCAAAGCAATATGGTGGGTTTCAGTGAATTCAATGCAAAAGACATTTCACCCGGTGGCCCTGATGAACCGAACCCTCTGATTGAGCAATTGAATGTCACTGCAAACGATACGGTGACATTTGATTCGGTTACACAGTTCGGCAATCCTGAAGCTCAAACAGGATTTCCTGACTTCGCCATCGCTGAAGACCCTCTCCATACCAGTAGCGACCCATCGCTTAGCTCGAAGGTAGGAACCATGGTCGGCATGGGTTTGACCTTCGCGAAACGCGCATTGGTCAATGATGGTAATCACCGCATCGTACTGGTACCAGCCGCCTGGTCTTCGACAGGTTTTTGTAACACCGGCGAGTTTCTCTCGAGTTTTTCAGATGGGCCCGATTTTATTGCTGATGGCGAGCTGGGATGGAATGCGTTTCCGCAAACCGATCCGGTGTTCGGCGGTACAACTCTGTTTGAACGAGCAGTCTTGCGTACTAACATCGCGATTCAGCGAAAAGGCGGTATTCTGCGCGGTATCTTATGGCATCAGGGTGAGTCCGACGGCGACAATGCTGTTTGTGCTGCTGCCTATGCTGAAAACCTGGCAACCATGGTCAGCGAATTACGGACCCGCATTATCGTTGACGCAAGAGGCCCGGATGCGCGCGGCGCTGCATCGGACGTGCCCTTTATAGCCGGCACCATGTCCAGAGGCACTGATCCTCGAGGTGACTTCAGCTTTATCAGTAACTCAAAACAGATCGTGGATAATGTCCATCGCAATATTGGCGCTGAGGGTGTGATACCACATTATGGCGTCGCGATACTGGACGACATCATTCCTGCAAACGGTTTTCCCTGTGGCGAAGGCTCATGTGTTCATTATGGCTCTGAAGCTTACCGTGAGATTGGTATCCGCTATTTTGAAACGTTGCAGGATCTGTTAAACACCCCTCAATAAATATCAACCAGCAAAAGAGAGCAACACGGGACAAAACGGGGCAACACTGGGCAAAACGGGGCAACACTCGGCCCTTTCTGTTACAGCGCACCCGGACAACTTAGTCCGGTAATGCAGCTCCGTCCGGTGAAGCAGCTTCTTTATCAACAGGCTTACCGGACACCTGCTGAAGCACCTTCCCACAAGCCGGCTTCAACCCGGGCCCAAGCAGCCAGAGCATAACGCCTTGGCGTATTTTTTGCGGACTACTACCATTGCTTGGGTGACTACTAACTTCCTTAGATGATTTATAGAGCCTGATTTTGTGACCCTCGGGGCAAAATACATCAGCGGCCTCAAATTTGGCTGTCGTGTTCGCCGCTATTCATCTTGCATCGAGAGTAGTTCGACAATGCTGACATTTGTGAAATATTGCCGTTTAGAGAAGGATATTCGGAGAAACCACCAGTCAAATTAGCGATAATCCCGGCCTTTGGCCAGGCGACAATGACGCTGGATCAGGATCTGATATAACAATAATGAAAAACCAGATATCTTTCTTCCAATCTCTGCACTCCATCGTGCCCCAAAGGGCACGAGTTGCTCTGGATGCCAGTCGTGCAGGAACAGCAAAAGGTTCGCTCGTTCTTTGCTCAGCGTTACTGTTACTTCTATCTGCCTGCTCATCAAGCAACGAAAGTCCAAGCAACGAAAGCGACCTCTCGACCGCACCAGCTGTCGCGAGCGCAACGGGTTTCACCATTCGTTCGCAAGCCACCAGTCTGGACTTACGCGAGGGCGATTCTGCCGGGCTGGATATTCCACTCGACCTGACCCGCTCAGACGGACATACAGCCGAGGTTAATCTAAGTATCACCGGTGTTAGTGATCAGGATTCAGCATTTGTCAGCACAGCCTTCAGCAGCAACAGTCTAACAACATCATCGAATCAGGCTAACGTCAATCTTCGCCTGGACGTCGGGGTATTACCTCTGCTGGAGCAGCAAAGAACTTTTATCATCAGCGCGAGTGATGGTGTCGAAACTGATGAACACACAATTACCGTCAACGTTAAACCTGTAGAACGTGATGACGTTTATCTGTTAATCGGCCAGAGCAACATGGTGGGGTTTGGCGGTGATGGTACCAAGCAGGCCTGGCCCGGCGGTGAAGATCAGCCAAATGAACGCATCAAACAGTTTAATGTGACGAAAAACGGGGAGTTTGATGTGTTTCTCTCTCCGGCTGACTACACAGATGTTGGCAAGAATTTTCGCGACCCGCTGATCACCAACGCTATAGACCCGCTGCATATTCCGGTCGATGAGTTTACCCAGAATAAAGCGGAAACCTATATTGGCATGGGGCTGACATTCGCTAAAACAGCCCTGCCTTCCACCAGCCGCAACATTATCCTGGTGCCGGCAGCCTGGTCTGGTACCTCATTCTGTAACACGTCAGTTGCGCCGGCGCACTGGAACGCCCGGCCAACCGATGCAGCTCATCATGGCAACACATTACTATTCGACCGCGCACTAACCCGGATCAACCACGCATTGATTGAGTCTGGCGGTATCTTGAGAGGTATCCTTTGGCATCAGGGCGAATCGGATTCGAATGAAGAATGTTCGTTGCAGTATGGCTACAACCTTATGACCCTGATCTCGGAATTTCGCAGCCGAATTGTCGAGGATGCACGCGGAGAGGTGGCTCGTGGCCCGCAAGCAAATATTCCTTTTGTCGCCGGCACCATGTCACGAGGCATTGATGATCGCGGTGATCTGAGTGAATTTTCACCGGAGAAGCAAATTGTCGACAACGTACACCGCAATATCAATTCGCTGACGTCGCACGCTGAGGTATCGATCCTCGACGACCTTACCCCTGCCAATGGCTATCCTTGCGGAAACACCTCCTGCATACACTTCGGCAGTCGCGCCCTGCGCGAGATGGGCAGGCGTTACTACTCGGCTTTGGTGAATGCCGCACAAGCTGAGTAATCGCGGCACAACCTGCAATAGTTCTCTGCGATAGTTCTAAACACGCTGGCCGGAACTCGGCTTATTGCCATAGGTGATACTTGAAACAGGCGGTGCTTGAAGTGACTACCACGACAAGCTTATCTATTGTGATCCCGCAAGCCAGGTCCACGCGCTATAATCAACAGCAGACTTCGGCGATACCGCCAGCGGTTTGATATGCACTATAGCCTACGGGCGCCGCAAATTCCGTCGAAACCAGCTAATCCCGTTTTGTAAATTCAGTCGATCCGCTAACCTGTCGATATTACATTAAGGGTGGTAAGAAGCGCTCAACTGAGCACTATCCTTACTACTGAACTGCAGCCCGTTCCAGCAATGAATTCCCGATGAGATTACACGCTCTTCAATATCTTCGTGCTATTGCAGCCATTGCCGTTGTATGGAGTCACGCTGTCATCCAGCGAGATGAGTACCTGCAGTTTCTGGCAGATACCGGAGCCTGGGGTGTTGATATCTTTTTTGTGATATCAGGCTTCATCATGGTTTTTATTGCAAAGCCTACCGATACCCCGAAGAAGTTTATCTCCAACCGCATCAGTCGGGTGGTACCACTTTACTGGTTCTTTACACTTTTGACGGCACTGATCCTGTTGCTGATGCCGAACTTGTTCAATAACTCCGAATTCAGCTGGGTTGCCACAATAAAAAGTTTTCTTTTTATCCCCGAAGTCAGCATTACTCAAAGCAACGACTTATGGCCAATTCTCGCACCCGGCTGGTCGTTGAACTACGAAATGTTTTTCTATGTGATGTTCGCTCTTTCATTGTTTGCACCGTTCAAATACCGAATCTGGACTTGCTGTACTGCGATCGTGGCAATACTGCTGCTAGCTGGCATTTTCGACAACGGCGGCCCTGTCACACAATTTTATAGCCAACCCATAGTGCTTGAATTTATCCTCGGCATGCTGCTGGCCATTGTATTCAAGCGAAATTTACTCAAGGTCAGTCAAACTGTTGCCTGGTTTCTGATCATTGCCGGATTTGTTTTGATCATCACCCTACCATCACCACCGGGATTAAGAATTTTCGCGATAGGTATTCCGGCTTTGATGATTGTCACAGGCACACTTTATTGCAAGATGGGAGAAAGCCGTTTCTTTGTCATGCTTGGTGACTCGTCCTACTCTTTATACCTGTGCCATATTTTCACGCTCGGACTTTGCCGGCTGATCCTGCCCCCGATACTCGGTGAAGGTCGTCTGGCTGCGATTCTGTTTGCCGTGCTGGCAACGCTTATCTGCATTGCCAGCGGCGTAGTTGTGCACTATCTGATCGACAACTGGTTTTTGCGTAAAGAACGGATTACAGACTTGCAGCGGCTGGCCAATGGGCGAAACACAACAGTTGCCGGCAACAGGGTGAAGTAGATCCTGTGAACCCATTCGATGCAAATGGCCGGTCACACGGGTTCTGCAGAAAAAACCGAACCGTGTCTCAATTTCCTGGTGTAAAGCCCGGCACCAGTACCGTGCATTCGCAAGCGGTTTCTGCAATCCTTGGTAACTAGTACCAGGGTGCGCGAACAAACCATGCAATCGAGATCAACAGAACTCCGAAATATATTTTCCATCGACAATGATCATTGCATAGAACTGCAAAGTGCACGCGAGCGCATAGCCCCCAGCGGGCAAAGACTGAGTGCTATGTACAATGAAACCGATGTGTATTCAGCTGTGGTAGCCCGCTACCGAATATGGATTCACCAATCTTCAAAACCACCCTACCGTTTGACCCGGGGCTGGGAAAAGTACTCCCCTGACGGCCAACTACAAGATCGCGAAACACGCTACAGCAAGGGTGAGCCAGTTTCAGATACTCTGCCAGCGACCGTGCAACTCGACAACCTCAGCCTGTCGCCCGTTAATGAAACACCCGGTGAAACACCTGGACACTGAGACTTTTTCAAAAAAATCGAAAAAAAGCAGCCAAAGTAGCTATCAAACCAAAGCGATAATTTCGCTTTGAACAAAGGCTCGGCGACAGAACATCCCGAATAGCACCAAATACACATGCCGAGCAGCTGTTCTGTTGAACTTCCAGGCCAATTTTCAAACCAACTAGCGTAGTATTACAAAACTGGGTTCTACCTGGTAACCGGGCGATGGATCTTCCTGCGACTAATGGCTGAACGCCGATTAAATGTCTTGGTCAGATTCCATAATCTGTTTCCGTTTAATACTCGTATCAGAAAAAACGTTTTACTACTCGTAAAACTGCTATTCGTATAACATTGCGGACAGTTGTCAGCCAAGAAACCAAATTTGCATACCATGGAGAAGAATAAAGTGGCAAAAAATAAACATATTATCTACACAGCTGCATTTGCTTGTGTTGCCTCTGCAGGTGTCATAGCTGCTACAGCGAAGACTGTCGACGATGATGTGATCGCAAAGCAACGGGATATGCTGGCCAAATCAACCGATGGTGCCGGATTCGGGCCACAAAGTCCGCGTGATATTGGCTCAGTTGACGGAACCAACTCTCGAAGTTTTGCTACCGCCCCCCCCTATACGGAGATGAATCTATGCAATATTCACTTCCACGAAAACGCTGAACACAAAGGGGGTGAATTTGGCAAGTACGCAGGCAATGGTGATGGCAAGGGCAGCGCCACCGGCTTTGTTTACTCGGGAGACCTGTCTGAGGCTGAGCTTGAGCCGACCGGTCGGGAAATTGGGGCCAGTAAATACGGTACTCTGGAGCCCGGTGACACAATCGAGCTGCACTATGTTCACACCACGGCTCAGGTAACACCAGGCCCTACTCTGGGCGCTTGCCTCAGCGATTCGATTGGAAACCCGCAACTCCGGGTTGAAACACAGGTTTATGTGCTGGTCAATGATTCAGCAGCCGAAGATTTTGTTGCTTTGACTGAAGTCGGCGAAGTTAATGGCTACCAGCAAGCGATCAACATGCCTAACAATTCTGGAGATCCGGTTCAGTACGCTGGCTCAACAACCGGCCCTAGCTACAATGAAAAGGGCTCTCCTTTCCAGGTCAGCTGGAGTGTGCGGCCAAAGGTTGTCAAAGTCGATATTGCATCCGTTGAGAAGTGGCTGGAAAATAATATCTTTGAGGAGACCGGTGCGCACGGTGTTCGAAATCTTGTAACCAACCCTGCGTTACTTTCCCCGATTAACTGAGCTGCCTCCCATTAACTAAGAGCAGCTTGGCAACAGCAAGTCGGTCAAGGACCACGCTATCGATGGACGATGCTCCATCGATAGCTGGCTTTACTGCCACCGCCCGGCGCCCGGTTTACTCAGCATTTACGCCTTCTCTGGCAACAAATGCATCAATCACGTCTACGAAAATATCGCCAAAGCTTTCCAGCTTTTTCTCACCCACGCCTGATATCAGCAAGAAAGATTCAAGTGATCGCGGCTTTTGTTCAACCATTTCCAGTAGCGCTCTGTCAGCGAATACCATAAAGGGTGCTATTCCCGCTTGCCGCGCCTGCTCAAGGCGACACAACCTGAGTTGTTCGAAAAGCTCGGCGTCTTCAAGCGATAGATCGGCTGTTAACTTTCCACCAGCTCCCTGGGGCTTTTTTCTTACACTGGCAGCATTCTTTTCATAGACACGCAGATTCACCACTTCCTCACCACGCAATACTGGCCGGGCACGCTCTGTGAGCGTTAAAACTCCATAATTATCAACATTACCGTACACCAGTCCGCGAGCAATCATTTGCCGAAAAATACCTTGCCACTCGCGGGCAGGTATTTCTGCACCAATGCCAAAGGTTGACAGTTCATCATGACCAGCTCGCTTGATGCGCTCATTATCGTCCCCGGTCAGGACATCAACGATGTATTTGACACCATATCGCTGCCCTGTTCTATAGATGCAAGACAAAGCCTTTTGCACAGGAATAGTCGCATCGTAGGTTTCTGGAGGTCTTTCGCAGTTATCACAATGGCCGCAAGGTTGCGGCAAGTCCTCGTCAAAATAATCAAGTAATCGCTGGCGCCTGCATTCAACCATTTCTGCAAAGCCCATCATCGCTTCAAGCTTTGAACGCACAACTCTTTTCTGCAAATCGTCAGCTTCACTTTGGCGTATAAGCCAACTGTGATTGATCACATCCTGTACTGAGTAACGCATCCAGGCAGAAGCCGGCTCACCATCACGCCCCGCCCGCCCCGTTTCCTGATAATAAGCTTCAAGGCTACGTGGCAGATTCAGGTGTGCAACAAACCGTACATCGGGTTTGTCCACCCCCATGCCGAAAGCTACGGTAGCCACCATGATCACCCCTTCATCACGTAAAAACGTGCTTTGGTTGGTGGCACGATCATCATGACTCATGCCAGCGTGGTAGGGCAATGCCCGCAGCCCTTTCTTTGACATCCATTGCGCCGTCTGGTCAACATTTTTGCGCGTCAGACAATAAACGATACCGCTGTCACCCGCATGTCTGGATTGAATGAAGGCGAGCAGTTCATCACGTCTGTTATTGGAGGAACGGATTTCGTAATGAATGTTTGGTCGATCAAAGCTCGATACAAAACGCTGGCTATTGCTACTGGTAAATCGTAACTGCGTGCATATTTCGTCACGAGTGCGTTGATCTGCTGTAGCCGTTAAGGCAAGCCGGGGTGTGGCAGGGAACTCGTCTGCCAGAATACCCAATCCCATATAGTCTTCACGAAAATCATGCCCCCATTGTGAAACACAATGTGCTTCATCGATCGCAAACAGCCGCACGTTGCATCCCTTCAGAATGCCCAGCGTTTCACTCATCAAGAGCCGTTCGGGAGCGAGATACAATAAATCAAGTTGTTCGTTTCGCAGATCGTCGATAACCCGACTTGCATCGGAAGTTCTAAGGGTAGAGTTAAGGTAGGAAGCACGAATTCCTAATGCAGCTAATGCGGCTACCTGATCCTGCATAAGTGCTATCAAAGGCGATACGACAACTACGATACCGGCACCCAAGAGGGCTGGTATCTGGTAGCACAACGATTTCCCACCCCCGGTTGGCATCAGTACCAATGCATGGGTACCAGAGGTAACTGTATCGATGATTTCAGCTTGTTGACCCCGAAAACTGTCGTAGCCAAAAGTGTTTTGTAGTACCGCGAGAGCGGAATCGTGAATATTCAGAGAATGCTTCCTCATTTACAATCCTTGTAAACGTCCAGCGAAATTGCGACGAAAACCAATATAGTTCCCGTATTTATATCCGTTTGCCATCCGTAGCATTAAAAAAATGCAAATGCGTCAGGTCAGGTTGAAGGTGTATTACCTGGCCGGATTCAAAATGGTGACGTTCGCGAAATACCGCCACCACGTCCTGCCCTTCGTAGTCCAGAAACACCATGGTTTCAGAACCGGTAGGCTCAACAACCTTGACCGTCATTGACAGGCCGGTTTCTGACAACATCAAATGTTCAGGCCTGACGCCCAGTTTAATTTGACCGCTTCCAGCAGGCCCGGCAAATTGTTGATTTGCTATTTTCACGCTACCATTTTCCAACTCTGCCATTAGCAGGTTCATCGAAGGAGCGCCTATAAACGTCGCCACGAATTCATTAGCAGGCTCATCATACAGCTCCAACGGCGTTCCAATTTGTTCAATATAGCCGTTTTGCATAACAACTACCCGGTCTGAAAGGGTCATCGCCTCGATTTGATCGTGGGTGACAAAAACCGTAGTTGTTTTAAGGCGCTGATGAAGTTGTTTTATTTCAGTGCGCATTTGAACCCTGAGCTTTGCGTCAAGGTTGGACAGTGGTTCATCAAATAGAAAGACCTGTGGGTCACGTACGATTGCGCGACCCATTGCCACACGTTGCCGTTGACCTCCAGACAGATGACGGGGTTTACGGTCGAGATACTCGGTCAGGCTTAGTATTTCAGCGGCTTCCTTGACCCGCTGCTTTACTTCAGCTTTGCTTTTTCCGGCAACTTTCAGAGCAAAACCCATATTTTCAGCAACCGATTTGTGAGGGTAGAGCGCATAGGTCTGGAACACCATTGCGATATCCCGCTGAGATGGGGGAAGATTATTAACTACTCTATCGCTGATGGCTATGGTGCCCGAGTTGATAGGCTCCAAACCGGCGATCATGCGCAGTAGCGTGGACTTGCCACAGCCAGAAGGCCCCACCAGAGCAACAAACTCAGACTCTGCAATATCAAGGCTCAACCCATGGATAACTTCTAACTTTCCATAAGACTTGCGCAAATCCCGAATCGTGACGTTCCCCATTGCGCTAGTTCCTGATTCGTTTCTTTGTAATTCGTTAAATGCTGTGGTTTAAAGCGGTCGCTGTTGCCAACCTTCGATGTTTCCAACACTGCAACCGGTTTGAATGCTGCTCTGTGGCCTTTTCCGTAGTTATTCTAATGGTCTGTTTTGTAGCCAGGAAAATAATGGCAAGAAAATATTGCCACAACACCCCTGTCGCAGGGAAGTCGCCGCACTTTTGGCAACAATAGCAAAAAGATAACACTGTTCACGTCAGCCGACTGAGCCCATTTGTGCAAAAAAAGTCCGGATACCAGACCTGATGGTACACAACTCAAATGCAATCAACTCCTTGATGATTCGACTTTATCACATGACCAAGCCTCTTTTCTGGGGTATTCTAAGCACGACCCTGACCGAAGGAGCAGGTCCGACGTGATGCACTGTAGTCAGTATCATGGTCGCTAGCAGATGCAATTCTAGCTCAGGCAAGCGAGCTGAAATTATTTTTTATTATATTTCGTGCCCATTTTTTTAAACAAAAAACGGTACTAGAAATTAACAGCTAAAGCGTATTGATATTAATTAGAGTTCAGTGATTTTAATACTTGGAGGAAATGTATGAAAGTTGAACTGTACAACTACATTCGAAATGCACAAAAAATGAATCGGCGGCAAGTCCTTAAAGGCATAGCTGCTGCCGGTGCCACTGCCATGGTGCCAAAACTGGCACTGGGTGATGGGCATAGTAACGTGCGCGCAGAAATTCTTAAAATACCCGGTGTTGGCGCAGGCTCACCAACCGACAGTGATTGGCAGAAAGTCGGAGAAATGTGTCTGGGTGATACAAAGAAAAATGTAGCAGCTGGAGAATTCGAAGGCGTCGAGCTGACCTTTATGGGCCTGAACAACCAGAATCTGCACAACTTTCTGTTCAGGGGATTTCTGAAGCCCTGGGAAGCCTATACTGGTGCCAAAATCAATTGGATCGATTTGGCACAGGCCGACTATAACGCACGCCTGCAACAATCCATTGCAACAGGTACTGTTGATTTTGACATCATCGAAATGGGCGCACCGTTCGAGGGTGACGTACTGGGTAAAGGCATGGCATCCGAAATGCCAGACTGGGTTAAAGAGCAGATCGACATGGACGATTATGTTGACTACCTTAAAGAGCCTGTGGGAACCTGGGATGGCAAAACCTATCGCGTTTCCATCGACGGCGACTGCCATACCTTTTCCTACAGAAAAGATTACTTTGGTGAAGGCTCGGTCACAGGCAAGGAAGTACCGACCACCTGGCAGGAAATCAATCAGATCTCCAAAGACCTCGTAGGTAAAGAAGACCCTCTCACCGGTTTACCGGCGCATGGCTACCTGGATCCGCTAAAGGGCTGGGGTGGATTTGGTTTTTACTTCCTCGAAAATCGCGCATCAGCCTATGCCAAGCACCCTGACAGCCCCGCGTGGTTATTCGAACCAGACACTATGAAGCCCATGGTAAACAACCCTGCATGGGTTCAAGCCATTCAGGATGTTATGGATCTTATCGAGGCAGATGCCTACCCGGCCGATCAAATTAACGCTGACCCCGGTACCACCGCGTTCTCGCAGTTTCTGGCAGGCAGCGGCTCCATGCTGATGTGGTGGGGAGACGTGGGTTCTTCGGCACGAACTTCTGATACATCTGTTGTAGGTGATGTCGTAGGTTTTGGTGTTAACCCGGCATCCGATCGCGTGTATAACTCGCAAACCGGTGAATGGGAAAACAAGCGTAACGAAGCTCCCAACATGGCTTACATCGGTTGGGGTGTGTACGTTATGGCAACAGTCGACGGTGACGACAAAAAGAAGAAAGCAGCATGGTCAGCGGCCGCCCACCTCGGCGGCAAAGATCTGTCACTTTGGGCATCGGCTTATCCGTCTGGCTTTCAACCCTATCGCAACTCGCACTTTCAATTCGAAGAGTGGGAAGAAGCAGGTTACGACCGTGCGTATATTGAAGATTATCTCGGTTCCAATGCTGACAGCTACAACCACCCGAACGCTGCTATTGAACCGCGCATCCCGGGAATTTTCCAATACTATTCTGTAGCGGAAGATGAGTTGGCAAAAGGCTATGCAGGTAAGTATGAGTCTGCACAAGAGACAGCTGATGCAATAGCTGCAGCCTGGGAAGAGATCACTGATCAGATTGGACGTGACGATCAGATCGCAGTCTACAAAGCTTCTCTGGGCCTATAGAGATTGCCCCGAGGCCAAATAGCCTGACCGGGCCCGGTGACTGAACCAGGCCCCTGACGGGCGATGCACTATGCATCGCCTGTCACTTTCTTCTTTGTCCCCATGCAAATACTTAGCTGTCCTCAAATCAGGCTTGCGATTACAGGCTGACTTCAAACGATGATGATCGAAGGCGATCTTCTGCACACAGTTACTGCCGACCACATTTCGGACAGGCGAAAGCGGATCGGAAAAACACTCGTCTGGGGTACGGCACTTTTCGGTCTGGCGCTTGCGCTCTGGCAATTTGCCTTCGAAACCGGCCGTGTTGCGAATGGATTTGATAGCTGGCGACCTGTGCTATACGCCTATATGCTCTGGGCCACGGCCCTGTGCGCCTCGCAGGTTATCGTTAATGGCGAAAAAGGCAAACGAACATTGTTTGTTCTACCTGCCGCTCTGTTTGTTATCAGCCTGGTTGTGTTCCCTCTTTTATTTGCCCTTTACATTTCCTTTAACGATTGGAATCTCGCCTCCCCGAATGGGCCACAACCCAATGGGTTGGATAACGTACGCGAGATGTGGAACGATGCATTCTACTGGAACGCCCTGAAAAACATGGTCTACTACGTTCTGGCCGTGAGCGTCGAATACATCATAGCGTTTGCTCTGGCACTTTTGCTGAATTCTCAAATACGTGGACGCAAATTTTTCCGGGTTGTTTTTCTGCTGCCACTCATGTTGAGCCCGGTAGCGGTCTCGTGGATGATCGGCAAGTCTATGCTGGAAGTCCGATTTGGCCCTATCTCCAGACTCTTGCGGGAAATTGGCATAGAGCCCAGCTTCTTCGGCTCCCCGGAAATTGCTCGTTTCATGATAATGGCCATGGATGCGTGGACCTTCATACCTTTCATGATGATTATGCTGTTGGCGGGCTTACAGGCTTTGCCGAGCGAAGTTATCGAAGCATCCAAGGTTGATGGCGCTACTGGCTGGCAAAGTTTCAGGGAAGTGATTTTTCCGCTTATGCTGCCCGTCTCAGTGACAGCAATAGTGATCAGAATAATATTCAAATTGAAACTGGCTGACATCATCATTAACGTGACATCAGGTGGCCCGGGCGGTGCCACTGATAGCGTTACGAGTTTCATTTTCAGAGAATATCGTGATCGCTCAAACGTTGGCTATGGCACTCTACTGGCGATTGTCTACTTAATTCTCATCATCATTTTTATAACAATGTTGCTTAAGATTGTCAGCCGCTGGATGGAGCGCCCGGCATGAGTGCGATTTTCAAAGAACACGGCGGCGAGCGAACAACCAGCGGCAAATGGTGGATGAGTCGTATTGCGATATATTCCGCGCTTCTGCTCTGGACCATCATATGTCTGTTCCCGATCTACTGGACGTTTACAACTTCTTTTAAACTTGCCCCCGATGTCATGCGGGGCAACATGGTGCCATGGTGGGATTTCACACCTCGCTGGAAAGGGTGGGAATCAATTGGTCTCTCACCGCGCCTCATAGGTGAAGTATCAACGGTACGTGAAGAGTTTCTGAAAAGATTCTGGAACTCGACAATTATTTCTGTAACGGCATCCCTACTAGCCGTTGTTCTGGGTTCGCTTGCAGCCTACGGCCTCTCACGTTTCAGTTATCGATTTGGATTTATGAGAAATTCGGATATTTCGTTCTTCTTTCTTAGCCAGATGATTTTACCGCCAGTGGTGTTGGCTTTGCCTTTTCTGGTTCTTTACAAATCTCTGGCTTTACTCGATACCCGAATCGGCCTGATACTTTTATACACACTGATGGTCTTGCCCATCGTAATCTGGATTATGCGGGACCAATTTCAAGGCATACCGATTGAACTCGAAGAGGCGGCACTGGTTGACGGGCTCGGTATCTGGGGTGCTTTTATGCGGATTGTCCTGCCTATTGCCCTACCCGGCATGGTGGCGGCATTTATTCTTTCCCTGGTGTTGTGCTGGAACGAGTACTTCTTCGCAGCCCTTTTGACAGCAACAAATTCGACGACACTGCCGGTTATGGTCGCGTCCCAAACCGGATCTCAGGGAATCAACTGGTGGTCTATGGCCGCATTGTCGGCAGCTGCGATATTGCCACTTATTGTTGTCGCAATTTTCCTGGAAAGGTACATCATCAAGGGAATGGCAGCGGGAGCTGTCAAGTAACGCTCAGACATTCTGACCAAGCTCCTTTGCGATATCTTTAGTTTGATCATAAAGCCTGCGAAACAAAGTATGGCTCTGGTCATATACCGGATTGCTGGTCGCCCGGATATTGTCCACCGGCGGATTCCAGTCAGCAATGTTCGCGCGCTCAACCTGCCCGATCGCTAGGGCTGCAAGAAATGCATTACCGTAACTGGCACCAATTGTATGCTTGGCAACGACCTGGTCGAGACCGGTGATATCCGACGTGGCTTGCAACCACAAAGAATTCTTTGTACCTCCACCAACAGCAAGCAACCTTGCTGGTTGTTGACCCACCTCAGAGAATGTATCAGTCACATGTCGTGTTCCGTGAGCGATACCCTCAATTAACGACCTGTACATATCACCACGCGTGTGGGTGAGATTCAAACCGTAAAACGAACCTTTAGCATGCACATCATGTATAGGCGTGCGTTCGCCGGAAAAGTAAGGCAACATCAGCAGGCCGTTTGCACCCGGAGGCGAGGCTGTGGCCTCTTTTGCCAAATCGGCAAAAGCATTTTCCGGATTTAGATCGCGCGCTAACTGATCACGAAACCAATGCGTTAGCGTGCCAGACGTGGCGAGGCCCGCCATGGACGCGTGCTCACCTTCAAAGAGCCAGGGCGCGTACCATAGCCGTGGATCAGAAACCCGACTGAGAGTGCGCAGGATAATGAATATGGTTGAACCGTACATCATCATCATGTCGCCAGGCCCGTCCATACCTACAGACATTGCTTCGGCCGCCGCGTCAATAGTACCCGTGGTGACAGGTGTACCCTTAACCAGTCCTGTCGCGCTCGCAGCGGCGGATGACACCTCGCCAGCCACTTCGCTGGACCACATCAAACGCGGCAATTTATCCAGCGGAATAATGTCATCTGCTAAATCGTTGACCCAGCCTTGTGTGTGTATATCGTATAGCGGAGCAAAATTGGCAGCAGTGTAATGATCGATTACCACCTCACCGGTTAGCCGTTGCAACAAGAAGCTGGTGGAGGTCAATATATATTCTGTTTTATCAAATATTTCCGGGCGATGCCGTTTCAACCACAGGATTTTCGGGCCAACCGATTGTGAAGTTAATGCATTACCGCAACGATCAATAATGGTTGACTCACCGATACGCTCGGTCAGTTCCAGAACTTCGCTTTCCGCACGCCCGTCAACTCCATACAGAACACCATTCATGAGCGGATTACCCTGCCCATCAACCGCTAACATACAGGGACCGATGGCACTACAAGCCACCGCCTTGATATCGGCAGCATCAATTGAGTTTTCTTTTATCAGTGCCTGGCAAACAAATACAAAGTCCCCCCACCAGTCTTCTTCAGGGCGATGTTCCGCCCAACCCGGCTCGGGAACCAGCATCTTGTGTCCGCGGGATGCCTGCGCATGTACCCGGCCAGTTTCATCAACCAATACACCTTTGGTTTCATAAGTTCCGATATCAATACCAAGTGTATAACTCATCAGGTGTAGTCATCCCTGTTCAAGGAGAATCCGGGGCCTATTCTCGATAGGGCAGCATTCAGCAATTCCGCCAGCTGTACAAGATCATTGAGGTCGCAGACCTCCCTGGCCGAGTGAGATGCTCGCATGGGAAAGCCCATATCGATGGAGGCGACGCCACTTCCACATAATTGCACATAGGATAAATCAGTAAGCACCCCTGTCTGGGCACTTCGCTGTAGCGATATGTATTGCTGTTCAGCAGTTGATTCGAAAAGAGCGACCATTGCAGGGTGTGGAATCACACCGTTCAAGGTTCCACGCCCGTGAAAACTATAGAGACTCATCCCCGGCCCTCCACCCAGAACCATATCGCCACGTGATGTCATGTCCGGTGTATCTGTGGCCAACATAAGATCTATTTGTATTGCAATATCAGGCTTTAACTGCTGTGCCAATACCTGAGCACCACGCAAATTAAACTCTTCAAGAACCGTAAAAGCCAGATCAACGGGTGGGCCACTGGAACGATCTTTGAGTAACCGCGCCAGCTCCAGCAACACGGCACAGCCGGCACGATCATCAACTGAGGTGCCGCATATTCTGTCCCTGCCGAGTTGCGTTGTATGGGGCGCATACACAACCGGCTGGCCTATACGAATACCCGCAGCTTCAACTTCAGCAGCACTACTGTAGCCGGTATCAACATAGAGCTCTGCATAAGGTGTCACTGTGTATTTTTCCGCCGGAGACGTAGCGTGATGGCTTTTGTTGGCGATCGTAGCTGGCACATCATGCCCTTCTGCAACGCAAACCAACACATCCTGAGCCGGTAATGCTCGTTCGGGCACACCGCCCAGCCTTTCCAGCCTTAGCAAGCCGTTTTCCTCTATCTTACGCACGATGAATCCAAGTTGGTCCATATGGGTAAATAACATGACACGCGGCCCATCACCGGAAAAATGCGCGTGCAGATTACCCAGCCGATCGGTACTGGTCTTGATGCCCAACCCGTCCAGAGTTGTTGAAATTGAACGCCGAACCCGGTCTTCATAACCTGAAAGCCCCGGTATTAACATGAGCGCCATAAGATCCTTTTCTATTCGGTCCTTCATGTTCTTGCAGTCCTGGCTTGTGACATGAATTTCTTCGCGCGCGCTGCATCGACCGGATTCCAGGTATTGCCTTGAACTTTTATTGATGAGCCAACAATACAGCCATCTGCCACAGACAGAACATCAGACACTGTGTCGTGCTTTACCCCGGTATTCGCCAATACCGGGGTATCCGGTAAAACGGCTTTTACTGATGACAGGTCGGACATTGAAGCTGCTTCGCCGGTTATGGGGCCGGACACCAGTATTGCATCTGGAATTGATGAGAACACAGCACTGCGCGCCCGGTCAGCCAGTGGCCGTTGGTCCAGTGACGCAGCAAACTCTGCTGAAACGTTGTACAACATGGCCATATCAGACCGCCCCAATCTATCTCTGTACCTCATGGCTTTTCCCGCATCAGTTATCCATGGCCCCATATCAGACGCGTACATACCTGTAAATATTTCACGTACGAATTGCGCACCGGATGCTACACCCAGTGCGATTGTAGAAATCGGGTCCCACAGCACATTGACACCGAAGGGGACACTAATTTCAGACTTCAACTCCCCGATAATCGCTGCCATAGTTGCGGTTGTGGCAGTATCAACCGAAAACTCGTAAGGCCTGTCATTCTCATTACCAAACATCACTGCATCGAACCCTGCATTTTGCAGGGCAACTAAATCAGCCCTTGCAGCAGCTACCAGATCCAGTGAAGGATCAAATAGCGGTGTACCGGGCATCGCGCCCAGATGCACCATCCCGATTACCGGTTTGAGTTCACCGAATATCCGTTGGAATTTTTCAGTCATTAGGGTGGTTTCGAATCCTTAGTTAAATGCTGTACGCAGATATGGCAAGAAAACTGTCAGGTTTTCTGCAGGTTTTTATGTTGGTGCATTTGTGTCCATTAGTCCGCACGTTTTAAGTTCATCCCATAACGAGGCAGGGATGTCGGCATGAGCTGCCTGCAGGTTAGCCGCCATTTCACTGGTGCCCTGCCCGCCGGGAATGACACTCACATGACTGGGATGCATCAGTGGAAAACGAAACGCAGCATCGACCATCCGCACATTGTGTTTTTTGCAGACCGATTCAATGGAAGCCACCCGATCCAGAATGTGCTTTGGTGCAATCTCGTAGTTATAAAAAGCTCCGGGTACCGCACCGGTAGCCAAAACACCTGAGTTGTAGGGGCCTCCGGTCACAATACCAATGCCTCTTTCTTCACAAAGCGGCAAAAAACTGGCAAGTGCTTTTTGCTCGAGTAGCGTATAGCGACCTGCAAGTAAAAATAAATCAAAATCGCCACGCTCTGCCAACACCTCGCAGACCTCCCATTCGTTTATGCCGCCCCCTATGGCCCGGATCACTCCCTGATCGCGTAACGAGATCATTGCATCATAGCCCCTACCGGCAAAGAACTCATGCATTCGCATATCCGCAGCTTCTCTGGAACCATGCGTGAACATGCAAAGATCGTGTATGTAAAGAATATCGATACGATCGACCCCGAGACGGGAATACGAATGTTCAAATGAACGCATCACACCGTCATAGCTATAGTCAAATTGCACACGACGGCAAGGCACGTCAAACCATTTGCCCGCACCTTCCCGATATTCCTCGGCACAGGGTTGAATCAGTCGGCCGACTTTTGTAGACAACACATAGTCATCACGGGGTTTATCACGCAGAAAGGAGTTTAATCGTGTTTCAGCCAAGCCCAGACCGTATAGCGGTGCGGTATCATAATAACGAATGCCCCCTTCCCAGGCAGCATCCAGAGTTGCACGAGCCTCTTTATCGCTAATAGCTTTGTACAGATTGCCAAGCGGAGCCGTACCAAATCCAAGTTCTGTGAAGTTAAGCCCGCCATTACCGAGCCTGTCCCATTGTCGTAATTTGATCACATGAAGCTACCTCAGCATTAAGTAGAGACTGTCAAGCTACCATAGCTGATGCGCTTAGTCAGCAATCACCAGCTGGTGAATAGATCCGTGAGTACGCTGGAAATACAGACCTTTAAGTTGCTATGCAGAATAGGTTGCCTTAAGAATACATAGCTCTATTGACTATCTGCTGGCTAGCCGGTGCATCCTGATTGGCGATAGCTGCGCGAAGCTCTTGATTGCCAACAAGCTTCGCTGCAATGGATGCCAGTTTGTTTGCCATTTCTACATTAACAGTTGCTTCAGCAACCGGGTCCAAACCGGACAAATCCGGAAAAGTATCAAAGTATATTGTGCTGTCATAGTTAAGCCGGTTTATTTCTACCAGTAGCTCGACAGTTTTAACCGGATGAACACTGCCTATCATTAACCCGTCATCACGTTTGCCATAACCATCATTCAAGTGTACTCCCAGCAGTCTCGAGAAACGGCCAACCATAGCCGCCGCATGAGCAGGCATTTCTTCAGCGTATAGAACATGAGCAAAGTCGAGCGTAATACCGGTGTTCGGACGGTTGAGTTCTGACAGCGCCAGCAAATTACTGCCAACATCCGGCATCAATGAATATGATCTTGGTTCGTTGGGCTTATACTCCAGCGAAATATCAACCGATTTATTATGATCACAAATTTCAGCTAAAGCCTCGAGCGTATAATCCCAAAGTTGCTGGTAGTTAACCTGAAAGGAGTAGTCAAATCCGTCCTGCCCCAACCATAGTGTCATTAACGAACCACCCATTTCGGCCAGTTTGTCCATGCCTTCCAAAGTCAAGTCAATTGCCGCACGACGAACTCGCGGATCAGGGTTGGTAAAGCCACCCAGTTTAAAAGCAGGATCAGTGTAATAACGCATGGCAAGGCCATTAAGGTGTATATTATTTTCGCTTATATATTGTTTTAGCTCAGCAGGATTGCAATCCTCGAAATGGTCAGGGTAGTTGAAGTCAACTGCATTTAGCCCCTCCACTGTTGCAGCTCTACCCAGTAAATCAATAGTTGTTATATGATTCTTGCCTGGCCAGTAAGCATCTGCACCAATCTTGAAAGCATTCAATCTAGCAGCATAACGAGGCATATATATATTCTTATCCAATTAGGTTAAATTATTGATGTTCAAGGATTCTATACTATCGAACAGACACCAACGATGAGCAACCACTGTGCTTTTACACGTTCTCTGAAACTCGTGATTCAAGCAGTTTACCGATCTCAGTGGCAGCAAAAGCTCTGCTGAATGAATTCCGATTAAAAACAAGGATTTGGCAAATCACGATCACCGCTTACAACGAAACAATAATAGTAACCAAGGGCACCAGGCGTTCCGGATTAGACCGGCACAATCCAGTATTATAGCGGTACAAGAAGGAGTTAATGCCTGCTGAACCCATCTGAGAACCCCGGTATTTTTGCTCTGGAGCATCACGTAGAATGAAAACCCGTATCCATGAGAGCAGCTTCAGCCAGCGAGGAAAAATAGATGCTAATTGACACACATGTGCATCTTATTGACCGACAGCGTCTTAGTTACCCATGGTTAGACAACGTGCAAGCGTTAAACCATGACGCCAGCTACGTTGACTATCTACGCAATTGCAAGCAACTGGGCATAGACCAGTCATTGCATATGGAAGTCAATGTCGCGGAAGACCAAATGGAAAGCGAATCGCTGTTCATAAAAGAGCTGATGGAGCAATCGGGGTCGCAACTCACAGGAGCCATTGCAGCATGTTGCCCGGAGAATGACGATTTTCCTTCCTACCTTGAAAGGCAACAGTCTAGAGCCTGGATAAAAGGCTTCCGACGCGTACTACATGTCGTTGATGACGAGCTCTCGCGCGGCAAACAATTTCGTCAGCATTTAGCCCTGCTGTCCAACACGGACTATGTGTTTGATATTTGCGCGAGGGCTGATCAATTACCCATCATCGTGGAACTGATTGACGCTTTGCCCGATATTCAGTTTGTGCTTGATCATTGCGGTGTGCCAGACATCAAGGCGAGAGAATTGGATCCATGGCGTGCCTCTATGACTGAAATTGCCCAACGCCCCAATATAGTCGGTAAAGTATCCGGTGTTATCGCCTACGGTGATGGGAAAAACTGGAGCCTTGATGATATTCGCCCCTTTGTTGAACATACTGTAGAAGTATTTGGTGCTGACAGAGTTGTCTGGGGCAGTGATTCACCCGTATGCACTCTCGGCGGATCCTTGGCAAGCTGGGTAGCTGCTACAAGACATCTGTTTGGCCAGTACTCCGAAAACGAACGCGATCATATGTATTACAAGAATGCCCAACGTATCTGGAAGATCTAGTTCTTTACTTTCCAACCGCTTAAATTAAATTTGAGTCAATAGATAAAATGCTTAAAAACATCGACCCACTGCTTAACGCGGAAGTACTTTTTGCACTTCGTGCCATGGGGCACGGTGATTACCTGGTGATCAGCGATACCAACTTTCCTGCTGATTCCGTTGCACGTCAAACCGCGCTTGGAAAATTACTTCGCATTGAGGCTCCGGCAGCACGTGCGGTTGCGGCCGTTCTATCAGTCATGCCATTGGATACTTTTATCGATGATGCAGCGCAGCGAATGGAAGTTGTCGGCGCTGCTGATGAAATACCAGAAGTGCAATCGGAGGTACAAAAGGCCATCGACACGGCAGAGGGAAAACCCTGGCCTTTAGTGCCTGTTGAACGATTTGACTTTTACGACAGAGCAAAAAATGCATACGC